>JANXVA010000278.1 GCA_025351875.1 Myxococcales bacterium
CCACGCGAGGTCGAGAGCTCTACCCCAAACGAAAAGTCATCGTCGAGCCGGTCTTCGGCCAGATCAAAGGCGCGATGGGCTTCCGGCGCTTCTCACTCCGCGGCCTCCTGAAGGTGCCAAGCGAGTGGGCGATCATCTCGAACTGCCACAATCTGTTGAAGCTATTTCGAGCCGGGGGACGGACGAACCTCGCCCCCGTGACGACCTAGCGGCCGCGGCGGCGCCGCTGCATCGCCGCGACGCCCTCCAGCCACCCGCTCGCCCGTACCCGATCTCGTACGGCCGCTGGATACCAGCGCGACCGACCGGTTTGGGTCAGCGCTGACCGGCCGACGCGCTACACGCTCCTAGCTCGGGGATGAGCTCACTCCCAGTAGACGCGCAGCTCGCGGATGAGGCCGCTCTCGCCGCGCTCGAACGCCAGCAGCGTGGGTACGACCTCGCGCTTCGGTCGGGTCACGTTCGCCTCGACGCACACGGTTCGACCGTCGTCCGCGCTGCCGCCGAGGTCGATGTCGAGCTCGCCAAGCTCGGAGAAGAACGTCCCCATCGTACCGTCGGCCTTGCCGTGCGCACCGCCGGATGGGTCGACGACGCGTGAGCCCTCCTCGAAGCCAAGGAGCACCTGCTCCACCGAACCCTTGCGAAGTCCGCTGAGGATCGAGTCGACGAGGTCGGCGATCGGGAGGTCGGGGCCCATCGACGCGAGCGGCGACCGGGTCTTTCTTCCGTCGGTGGCGCCCTCGGGCGAGTAGTAGACGCGGAGCTCGATCTCGCGCAGCCGCCGGCGCTCCGCGACGATGGCAATCGGAAGCTCGCGCGCCTTTCCACCGATCATCATCGCGAGCCGACCCTCGGCGGCGTCGCGATCGACGCCGGTCGTCGAGCTGACGTGCTCATACGTCGCGTTGCCCTCGGCAAAGAACGCGGCGACACGCGCGAGGAGCGGGTCGATCGAAGCCAGGCTCGAAGCCCTGCCGTACAACGGGTCATCGATCGTCGCCCGGTTTCCCAGGCGTCGCGCCAGTGCGTCGACCGCGCCCGACACGAGGGCAGGGACGTAGACGTCGGCGAGTCGACCCTTGAGGGCGCTCGGGGGCGAACGGCCGTCGTCGGTCATCTCCCGAGAATACTCATCCACGGGGAAAATGGGGCGTTGACTTGGGCTCGCCCGAGGACGAAGGAAAGAGTGATGAGTCAGCCCGAGCTCTTTGCCTGCGTTCCCGACCGGGTCAGCGTCTACGAGGTCTCTCCCCGTGACGGCCTGCAGAACGAGAGCGCAACGGTGCCGCTCCGCGGAAAGCTGCGCCTCATCGACGCGCTCGTTGCTGCGGGGCTGCAGCGTATCGAGATCACGAGCTTCGTCTCGCCGAAGTGGATCCCTCAGCTCGCCGATGCCGACGAGCTGGCCGAGGCGCTGCTCTGCTCACCGACCCATCGGCCCCGGCCTCCGGGCGTCCGCTTCAGCGCACTCTGCCCGAATGCTCGGGGCCTCGAGCGCGCGAAGAAGGCGGGGCTCGACGAGATCGCAGTATTCATGAGCGCGAGCGAGACGCACAACAAGAAGAACATCAACAAGTCTATCGAGGCGACGATCAAGGCCTTCGAGGAGACCATCGCGCCCGCGCGAGAGGCGGGGATCCGCGTGCGCGGATACGTCTCGACGGTCTGGGGCTGCCCGTACGAGGGTGACATCGACCCGGCGCGCGCGATCGCCATCGCGAAGCAGCTGCACGAGATGGGCTGTTACCAGATCTCGCTCGGCGACACGATCGGCTCGGGTACACCGAGGCAGACACGCGACATCATGGTGCGCGCGCTCGGCGAGCTCCCGCTCGAGGCGGTCGCGATGCACATGCACGACACGCGCGGGACGGCGCTCGCCAACATCGTCGTCGGGCTCGAGCTCGGCGTCCGCCACTTCGACGCGTCGGTCGGCGGGATGGGCGGCTGCCCGTACGCGCCGGGTGCCGCCGGGAACGTGGCGACGGAGGACCTCGTCTACATGCTCCACGGCATGGGGGTCGGCACGGGGCTCGACCTCGAGCGCCTCGTCGAGGCGGCGAAGGCGGCGGAGAGCATCGTGGGCCGGGTTCTTCCGGGCAAGGTCCACCAGGCGGGCATCCGGAGCCTCCGGGCTTGAGCTCTTTCACAGCTGCATTTCGCGCCTTTCTGATCTGAAAGACCCCCGAGGGGGCGCCGACCAGCTTTCGTGGACTTAGAAATGGCACGGACTTCGCTTCTGGCCCGAGTGGCGCCGCGTTGAGGCTCTCCCCCCCGAGCCGGGACGCGGCGCCGTTTTCCCCTCTCTTGCGTGGTCCCGCCTGTCGTTTTCGTCGCGGCGTTGACCCGGCTGCGTGACACCGCGCGAAGGGCTGTGCGAGAGTCCGCGGCGATGAGCCTGGTCGGTCGAACGCGCTTGTTCACGCTTGGGGCCCGCCTTGCGGGGGCGTCGATCGCCATGCTCGGCTGCAGCCGGACGCCGCCCGAGCCGTCGCCTCCGTCGACGACAGTCGCGACTGCGACCGCGACTGCGACCGCAACGGCTGCGGCGACGACGACGCCCGCGCCCTCTTCCGCCTCGATCCCGGTCGCGGCGGCGTCCACGGCTGTGGACGCGGGGGGCCGATGCATCGCGAAGACTCCGGTGCAGGCTCCCGTCATCCCTCCGACGGCGAAGGCGTCGGCGTGTCCGCCGGATCCCGAGGGGATCCCCAAGCTGAAGACGGCGCAGGTCGCGTTTCCGGAGGCTACAGGGCGGCCGAAGGTCGACGTCGAGATCGTGACGACCGAGCGCGAGATCCAGCGTGGCCTGATGTACCGGATGACGATGCCGGAGGAGCACGGCATGCTCTTCCGTCTCGACGAACGGCGCGATCACACGTTTTGGATGCATAATACATGCATGGCGCTCGACATGATGTTCGTCGAGGACGACGGAATGATCGTCGGCATCGTCGAGGGCGCCGAGCCCCTCACCGACACGACCCGCAGCGTCGGCTGTCCGTCGAGCTGGGTCCTCGAGGTCAATGCCGGGTGGTCGCGCCGGCACGGCGTGCGTGCGGGGCAAAAGATGGGGATCCCGCCCGCCGCGCGCTGATGGTAGAAATGCGGTCGATGCGCACGGTAGCCCTCGCAAGCTTCGCCTCCGTTTCTCTGATCTCCCTCCTCACGGTCGGCGCCATCGCGCTCACCGCAGGCTGCAAGGGCTCGCCCCCGGAGCTCGAGCCGCCTCCGACGAAGGATCCGGAGAGCACGTCGCCGACGGGCGCCGCGGCGCCGGCGCGAACGGCGACGCCGACGCCGAGCGCGCCGAGCGCGCTCACGCCGTCACCAGGCGGCGGCGGTGGCGGGCAGAAGGGGAGTGACCCGCTCAACGGGAGCTTCAGCCTCGCGGACGCGACGAAGGACCTCCCGGGGAAGGGCTCGATCGTCGCGAAGATCGACACGTCGAAGGGCGTCCTCCAGTGCAAGCTGTTCGACGACAGGGCGCCAGTCACGGTCGCGAATTTCATTGGGCTCGCGACAGGGAAGCGTTCGTGGAAGGACCCGAGCAGCGGTCTGTGGGTGAACAAGCCGGCCTATGACGGCACCGGCTTTCACCGCATCATCAAGGGCTTCATGATCCAGGGCGGTGACGCGAAGGGCAACGGCTCGGGCGAGCCCGGCTACGTGATCAAGGACGAGCTGTGGGAAGGCGCGAAGCATGATCGCGCGGGCCTCCTGTGCATGGCGAACCGCGGCCCGAACACGAACGGCGCGCAGTTCTTCATCACGGACGCCGCCGCGGCGCACCTCGACACGAGCTACACGATCTTCGGCGAGTGTGCGCCGGTCGAGGTCGTCCACGAGATCGCGAACGTCCCCACCGGCATGCAGGACAAGCCACAGACGCCGGTGACGATCAAGAGCGTCACGATCTCGCGCGACCCGAAGAAGAAGTAGCCCCGCTCACGGCCGTGGGCCGGCCCAACATGGCCGTTGAGCGGGTCTCGGGGCGGTCGATGACGCGCAGGCACGCTCTTGGGCGCGGTGATACGCTCGGCGCGCGTGAGAGCACGATCCCTTCGCACCGGCATCGCCGCGTTGATGGCGTTCGCAGCGGCCTCCGGCACGTGCGGCTTGGCCGCCGCCCAGCCGCCGCCCGTGCCCGGCGCCCCCACGCCTGCGCCGATTCCAGCGTCGCCCGCCGCGGACCCTGACGCCTCCGCCGCGAAGGAGGAGGCGCGTACGCACTTCAAAGCCGGCGTCATCCTCCTCCAGGATCCCGAGCGCCCTCGCTACGAAGAGGCCTCCGCCGAGTTCAAGCGCGCCTACGACCTCGTGCACTCGCCGACCATCCTCGGCAACATCGGCCTCTGCGCGATGAAGCTCGAACGCGACGCCGAGGCCATCGAGGCCTACACGCGCTACCTCGCCGAGGTGAACGACCTCACGCCTGCCGAGCGGGCGCAGACCGAGCGTGACCTCGTCACCCTCAAGGCCGGCCTCGCACGCATCACCGTCGAGAGCCGTCCGGACGGCGCCGTCATCCGCGACACGCGCTTCCCCGCGCGCGGCGAGACGGTCACGAACAGCTACGGTCCGCTCCTCGGCAAGGTGGAGCTCGGCCTCCGTCGCGGGCACCACATCTTCAAGGCGCGCTATCCCGACGGCGCGGAGAGCACCTGGGAAGTCGACGTCAACAGCGACGAGGCTCACGTCTTCGAGCGTCCCGTCGAGAAGCCGAGCGCGCCGGTCACCGCCCAGCCGCCGACCCCCGAGCAGGCGCCGACGCGCCCGATCCCGCGCGTCGTCTACATCGGCGGCATCGCGACGGGCGTGCTCGCCGTCGGCACCATCGTCACCGGCATTCTTGCCGTGAATACCCGGTCGAGGTTCGAGAGCGCCAACGACGGCACGAACCGCGAGCACGCCTCCGACCTTCGAAACACTGGCCAGACGCTCAACGTCGTCTCGGATGTCTGCCTCGGCGCGACCATCCTCGGCGCCGCCGCCACCGCGTACTTCTACCTCACACGCCCGACCGTCCCCGCGTCTTCTGCCACCGGCTTGCTCGTCCTTCCTGGCGGCATCTCGGGCAGGTTTTGAACCGCAGCTACGGTTGCGCTTTGTAGCGCGAGCGAGCGACAATCGCCGGATACTTCCAGGGGGTCCGTCCATATGCGCACGTCTCACGCGGTCGCTCTCACGTCGCTCATCGGTTCGCTCGTCTTCGCGCTCGTCGCCGCTTGCTCGGGTGGTGACGGTGCCGCCGGTGCCGGCGGATCGGCTGGGCCCGCTGGGCCCGCTGGGCCCGCTGGCGCGGCTGGGGCAGCGGGTCCTGCCGGTCCGGGCCTCGAGGGCGGTGTGCCCGCCGCCGATGCCGCTCCGTTCGTGCTTGCCCTCAGCGAGAAGGCACAGCGCGGCCTCGCGATCGCGCCCGTTCCGCTCGCCCTCACCGGCAAGACCGCAGCGCAGATCGAGCAGATCGGCATCGGCAGCTACCTGGTCAACGCGGCCGCTGCGTGCGGCGACTGCCACACCTCGGGCCCCGGTAAGTACCTCGCCGGAGGAGTCGTCATCCCGCTCGACGCGACCAACTTCGTCGTGACCCGCAACCTCACGCCCGACCCGACGACAGGGCTAAAGGACACCGAGGCCCAGTACGTCCAGGCGGAGCGCACCGGCACGGACATCCTGAACGTGGGCAAGGCCCTGCTCGTGCACCCGTGGCAGTACGAGCGCTGGCTCACGACCGACGATCTGAAGGCCATCTACGCCTTCCTTCGGGTCATCCCCGCGGTGAACAACGCGTACGCGGCGGACGTGAAGCCGACCGTTCCAGGGCTCCCCATCCCGACGACGTACAACGAGGGCGACGTCGTGCGTACTCTGCCGCCCGAGGTCGATGGAATGGGTCAGCCCGTCCCCGATCCAAACAACGTCCTTCGGGGCCTCGCGATCGTCCCGCTCGACATCGCGCCGCCGACGAACGCCAGCGACCTCGCTCTCTACGGGCGCGGCTCGTACCTCGTCAACGCGATCGGCGCGTGCGCTGGCTGTCACACGAACCCCGAGCGCCAGCAGAACGGCACGCAGTCGTTGACCACCGCGGCGCTGATGACCGGCGGGCGCGTATTTCCGGCCGGGCCCGCCGCGCCGCTCGTGAAGGTCCAGCGGTCGATGTCCTCCAACCTGATCGGCAAGACGAAGGGCTTCTTCAACCGGCCCGGCGTCGACTTCCAGGTCTTCCTCCAGACGTTGACCCTCGGGGTCCACGGCGACGAGCTGGTCGGCGGCGGCACCGCCGCGCCGCTCGCCTTCCCGATGCCCTATGCGACGTTCCGCAACATGACGCTCGGCGATCTCGAGGCCGTCTACACGTACATGCACCATCTCGCGACCAACGCGAACCTCGTCGGTGCTGCGGACAAGGCCACGCTCGAGGCTGCTCGCTACTGCGCCGCGAACGGCGACTGCAAGGGCGCCGGCGAGACCTGCGATACGACGGCGCACGAGTGCGTCGGGCGCACGTGCTCGACGCCCGCCGACTGCGATGTGTGTCAGAAGTGCACCGCGACGAAGTGCGCGGCCTATACGGCGGGTGAAGCGGCGGCGCTCGGCGGCTGCATCGCCGTCGGCCTCTGACTCACGGACTCACGGGACGCACTGGAAGGGGATGGGCGTTCGGGTCGAAACGATCTCGGGACGCAGCCCCGACGGAGGACTCCAGTCGGGTGACAGCCGGAGCGCGAGCTTCGGCGCACCCGACGTGCCGCTCAGCTTGAATGCCGTGAGCTCGTAGCCTTCGCCCTGCGTGAAGGGCGCGAGCACGGTGCTCGTGAACGGTTCGAAGTGAACGCTCTGCCCCGAGTGGCCCATGTCGCCGCGGTCGCCCGTCCCCGCGGACGCGACGGGGATCGTCGTGACCGCCGTCTCGGTGTTCGTGCCGATGAGGAGGGCCTGCGCGAGGCAGTCGGCGAACGCAATCGGTCGCAAGAAGGTGTCGTTGAACGAGAAGGTGATCGGGCTTCCGGTCGGCAGTCCGGTGTTGGGCGAGTAGGCTCGCATCGTGCCCGGCGCGCCCGTGGTCGGAGCAGGGTCCGGGAAGAAGCCGACGTAGTCCGCAGGTGAGCCGGTGCTCACACCGAAGGACCCGAACGCCGGGCTCCCCTTGTAGGTGCCCCGCTCCGTGAGCACGCCGAGCGACGGCACGCCTTCGCCGCCCACCGTGACGAGCTGCGTCTCGAGGCACATCGCCGCGCCGTTGCAGACGCCTCCCTCCGGCGTGGCCCCCGCGGCTCCGTCGAAGAGCAGTGTGACGTGGCCGCCAGCCGTCGTCGTTGCGCGCGTCCCGACGACACCGATCGGATCACCCGCGAGCGGTGTCGAATTCTCGACGGTCGGTTCGGTCGGGCTCGTCGTGTTGATGACGACGAGATCCTTGGCGACACTGCCGTCCGCCGTCGTGCGGTACGCGATGTACGCGATGCGCTCGCGGAGGATGGCGATGTGGCTGTTCGCCACGAGGGTCGGGATCTTGATCGACTGAATCTCCTCCCACTTGCCCGTGTACGTGTCGAGCTTGCGGACGTGGAGGAAGACGCTCTCCGTGGGGAGCGGGAAGTGCGTAGCCCCGTTCGACTCGAACACGTACCAGAGGTCGCGCAGCCCGTCGTAGTGGACAGCGGCGACGAGCATCTTCTCGCGCGCCATCGGAAGCTCGGCGCCCGTCCCCGGATTGATCGCCGTCAGCACGGCAGCGTGACCGCCGTCGCTCTCGACGACACCGCCGACGACGATGACGCCCTTCGCAGGTCCCGCGTCACCCGCCTCTGCGGCCGCCTCGACATGCACGTCCTCGCCGCCGGTCTCGGGCAGGTTCGCGAAGACCTGGGGCTTCACGTCGTCGAAGGCGTTGATCAGCGAACAGGCGACGCCGGCGCTCGCGGCGAACAAGGCCAGCGCCGTTCGCGATGCGACGCGCCACGAACGATTTGCTGATCTTGCCGAGAACGACGGTCGCATTCCTTGCCTCATTGATCCCCCCGCCTGCGGCGCGGCCCCTTCAATTCCTCGCCGCGCCCTGGAGGATCCAGCGGCGAATGAGATCCTGTTCGCTGGCCGGCATGACGCTTCCCGTGGCCGGCGCAGGCATCTGCCAGCCTGCGGGCGGGGGATTCATCGACACCTTCTGCCAGAGATAGCTCGTCGTCGGATCGCCGGGCGTCACGCGTGGTGTCATCGGGCGCTCGGTCGACGGGACGTTCAGGAGCGCGTCGAACGTGAAGCCCTGCGCCAGGATGAGCCCTGCCGCCGGGCTGCCGGGCACGTGACAACCCGAAACGGCGCAGTCGTGCGTGAGGATGGTCTGCACCTGGCGACTGAAGCTCACGCGCGTCGTGCCGCTCGTCTCGACGGTGTTGGCGTCGTGGCTGCCTGCCTGATCGCGCGCACGAACGACCCAGAAGAGCTTGGTGTCGGGTTCGAGATCGGTCACCAGCACGTTGAGCGCGCCAGGCGCCGACGATGCGCGCGGCGTCGCAAAGACCTCGCCGCCGGAAGCGGTCCCCTCGAACACATCGTAGACGAGCTGATCGGCGGGTGTCTTGTCGTCGGCACCTGGCGCCCACGAGAGCAGCACGGTCCGGGCGACGGCGTCGAAGGTGCTCGCCGTCAACCCTCCGAACGTCGGCGGCGTCGAGTCGGTGAGCGTCCGGGTGACGCGCTCGTTCACGTTGGTGTCGCTGTTGCCGCTGAAGTCGCGGGCGCGGCAGACGAAGTGCCACGTCGTGTTCGATGCGATCCCCGTGACGGTGCTGCTGAGACGACCGGTCGTCGTGAGCAGAGGCTTCGAGAAGTCGAAGCCGCCCTCGCTGGTCGCGCCGTAGATGTCGTAACGGAGCGCCTCGCCCGGCGTCGTGTCGTCCGTCGCGGGATCCCACGAGAGCACGGCAGAGCCGGCGGTCTCTGCGACCGCGGTCTTGCAGCCGTTGAACCGGGGCGGTGCGACGTCCGCGCCGGCGCGCGAGCCCGTGCTGACGAGGTTCGTGTCGACGTTCTCGGAGGCGTCGCGGGCGCGCACCACGATCCGGAAGAGCCGCTCTGTGTCGAACAGCCCAGCCACGACGGCGGACGTCGCTCCGGGGCGCGTGACCAGCGTGGGAAGCGTGAAGTCGAACGTGCCTTCCGGCGAGGCGAGGTACACGTAGTAGACGAGCGCTCCGGTCGGCGTGAGGTCGTCCTGTGCCGGCGCCCACCGCGCGGTGAGCGCGCCGGGCCCGGTCGGCTCGGCGCCCGAGAGGCCGGCGAACACCGGGGGGGTCGCGTCGACGGCCGGCGCGAGCGACTTTATGACGACGTTCTGGTCGCTGCGGCCTGCCTCGTCGATCGCGCGAACCGCGACGTCGTAGCTCCGCGCCGTGAGCTGCTTCAGATAGAAGGAGCTCGCGCCCGGTTCCGTCGTCGCGACCGGCTTGGCGTAGTCGAGGGGCGTTCCCGTGGGGCCGATGAACACGGCGTAGCGCATCCGCTCGGCCGCCGTGGTGGGGCTCTTCGCGTCATCCCAGGCGACGAAGAGCGAGGTGAGCGAGACCGGGGCGACGGCCGCCGCTCCCGCGAACGTAGGGCTCGAGGGGGCGACGCCGCCGTCGCCGGCCGCCACGCATGTTTCGCCGGCGAGAACGGTCCCCTGACCGCACGTCACGGCTTCGGTGGACGAGCACGCCGCTCCCGACGCCGAGACCACGGAGAGCACGACGACTGACGCCACCGCCGCGGGAAGTCGAGCGCGAGACATGTGACCCCAGTGTAAGCGAGCCCTGTAGGCGGGTCTACGCACTCGGCGACTCGCGGCCCCCCAAACGGGTGACGGTGCTGATCTCGCATCGCGCACGGCCTTTGATACGCTTCGAGCGTGGGGGTATTCGAGCCAGTGAGGTGGCGTCCACGAGCGAGACCGTCTCGACGCCCGGGCATCTCCTCGACGGGAAGTACGAGATCGTCGGCGTCGTCGGCGAGGGGGCCTGGGGTCTCGTTCTCGAGGGCATCAACGTCCGGATCCGCCGCCGGGTCGCCATCAAGATCCTGAAGGCGGAGTACGCCTCGCGTGCGGATATGGTGAGCCGCTTCGAGCGCGAGGCTCTCGCCTCGACGCACATCGAGTCGCCCCATGTCGTGCAGGTCTTCGACGCCGGCGTTCTCGCGGATGGTCGTCCCTACCTGGTGATGGAGTTCCTCACCGGAGATGACCTCGGCACGCACATCCAGCTCATCCAGCGCCTTCCGATCGTCACCGCAGTCGACCTCTGCGCGCAGGTCGCCCGCGGGCTCGCGGCCGCCCACGCTGCGGGCGTGTTCCATCGCGACATGAAGCCGACCAACATCGTCATCGCGAGGACGAAGTCTGGGCGGGAGATCGCGAAGATCGTCGACTTCGGGATCTCGAAGCTGCTCGACGTACCCGCGGCGCAGGTCTC
>JANXVA010000290.1 GCA_025351875.1 Myxococcales bacterium
GCTCGCTCGACTTCCCGTACGTCGGCGGGGTCAAGGTGGCGGGCATGGAGCCGCGCGAGATCGCGACGTCGATCCACGACCATCTCGTCGAAGCCAAGTACCTGGTGAGCCCGCAGGTTCAGGTCAAGGTCAAGCAGTTCAACTCGAAGAAAATCCAGATCATCGGCCAGATCACCAAGCCTGGCCCGATGCCCTACCAGGACGGAATGACGCTCGTGCAGGCGATCTCCGCCGCAGGATGGTTCACGCCGCTCGCAGACACGAATCACGTGCAGCTGATCCGCATCGTCGCCGGTGGGAAGTCCGTGAACGCAATCATCAGCGTCGACGCCATCACCGACAATGCTCGCGCCGACGTGAAGCTCCAGCAGGGCGACACGATCAAGGTCGACCAGCGCCTCTTCTAGGCGGGTCGGCGAGCTCTCAGATGCCGCGGCTGCTCCTTCTCCTGACTGGCGGCACGATGCTCATGACGCCGGGGGCCGGCGAGTCCGGCGAACGCCCCCTCACGCTCGACGAGGACCGCACCAGCCGCGATCTCCTCGCCGAGGTGCCGAGCCTAGGGCGCATCGCCGAGTTCGAGACGCGCCTGCTCTTCCACATGGACTCGGGCAACATGCAGCCCGCCGACTGGGTGACGATCGCGCGCGAGGTCCACTCGCAGCTCCCGAGCTACGACGGCATCGTCATCGTCCACGGCACCGACACGATGGCCTACACGGCCAGTGCCCTCGCGCTGATGCTCGGGCCGCTGCCCAAGCCCGTCGTTCTCACGGGGTCGCAGAAGCCGATCGTCGAGGTCCGCACCGACGCTCGACAGAACCTCATCGACGCCTCTCTCGTCGCGACGCTGGCTGTCCCGGAGGTGTGCATCGCCTCCGGATCGCGCGCGTTACGCGGCGTGCGCGCGACCAAGCGCGATGCCTGGGGCTTCAGCGCGTTCGACTCGCCCACGCTGCCTCCGCTCGTCGAGCTCGGCATCGGCATCGATGTCGCTCCACACGTGATGAAGCCGACGGCGCTCGCCGCGCTCGACGACCGGCTCGAGCCGCGCGTCCTCGCCGTGCGCGTCTTCCCCGGCCTCGACCCTGACCTCGTCCGCGGTGCGATAAGGCTCGGGGTCCGCGGGCTCGTGCTCGAGGCCTACGGTACCGGGACGCTCCCGAACCTCGCAGGCTCGCTCATCCCGGCCCTCGAGGAGGCACGCGAGCGGGGCGTGCCCGTGGTCGTCGTCTCGCAGTGCCACCGCGGCTTCGTCGACCTCGGGCGGTACGAGGGCGGCGCGGCGGCGGAGAAGGCGGGCGCGATCTCCGGCGGCAACATGACCGTCGAAGCGGCCCTCGCGAAGATGATGATCGGCCTCGCTCGTCACGGAAACGGCGAAGAGCTCCGCGCCTATTTCACGAGCAGCGGCGTCGGTGAGCGCGACGCGTAGGGAGGCGATGATGGGACCGCGGATCCTCGGAAGCATTCTCGAGCTCATCGGCAACACGCCGCTCGTCGAGCTCCGCCGAATCCCGCCTGCGGGCACGCGGATCGTCGTCAAGATCGAGGCGCAGAACCCGAGCGGCAGCGTGAAGGACAGACCAGCGCTGGCGATGGTCGAGGCCGCCGAGGCGAGCGGCGAGCTGGCCGAGGGGAGCGTCGTCGTCGAGGCGACCAGCGGCAACACCGGCATCGCGCTCGCGATGATCTGCGCCGTCCGTGGCTATCGCTGCGTCCTGGTGATGCCCGAGGACATGAGCGTCGAGCGGCGGCGCATCCTGCGCGCGTACGGCGCCGAGCTCGTGATCACTGCGGCCGATGAAGGTATGGCGGGTGCGGTCACCGAAGCCCAGTCCATCGTGGCTCGAACGGAGCGAGCATTCATGCCACGCCAGTTCGATAATTCCGCGAATCCGGAGGTCCACGCGCGAACCACCGCACGGGAGATCCTCGATGGCGTGCCCGACCTCGCGGCGTTCGTCGTCGGCGTTGGCACGGGCGGGACGCTCACGGGCGTCGCGGGCGTGCTCCGGCGAGAGCGCCCAGAGGTGCTCGTCGTCGCCGTGGAGCCTTCGCGGAGCGCCGTCCTCTCCGGAGGCGAACCCGGCCTGCATGGCATCCAAGGGCTCGGCGCCGGCTTCGTGCCCAAGGTCCTCGATCGCTCGCTCATCGGCGAGGTCGTCCCCGTGAGCGACGTCGCGGCCGCCAAGATGGCGCGCCGTCTGGCGCGGGAGGAGGGTTTTCTGGTCGGCCCGTCCTCAGGCGCGAACGTGCATGTTGCATGCGAAATCGCGACGCGCGTGAAGGGCCCGGTCGTCACCTTCCTCTGCGACAACGGCGAGCGCTACCTCCTCGGCTGACCGCCGCGCCGCTACGCACCCTTGAAGTCGGGGGTGCGCTTCTGCGCCCACGCCATGACGCCTTCGATGACGTCGGCGCTCTTCAGGAGCCTCAGCTGACCTTCGCGTTCACGCTTCAGCGCGGCTTCGATGTCGCCCAGGCTGCCGTAGACGGCGCTCTTCAGCGCCGCGAACGCGAGCGGCGGCCCTTGCTCGATACGCGCGGCGAGCGCCATCGTCGCTGCCTTCAGCGCTTCAGGAGGAACGAGCCCGCAGAGGAGCCCGAGGGAGTCGAGCTCCTTGGCCTCGAGCTTGTCGGACAGCAGCATCGCCTTCATCGCTCGCGCGGTGCCGATGAGTCGCGGCAGCCAGAACGTGCCGCCGCCGTCCGGCATGAGGCCGATGTTGACGAACTTCTCCTGCAGGTAGGCCGACGTGCTGGCGATCCGTAGGTCGCATGCGAGGGCCATGTCGGCGCCGAAGCCGACCGCTGCGCCATCCATCTGCGCGATCGTCGGCTTCGGGCAGCGAACGATGGCCCGGATGAGCGAGTGGAACGCGTCCATGTACTCGTCGAGGTGATCCATGATGTCGGGATCCTCGGCGAAGGTCCGCCGCAGGTCAGCGCCCGCGCAGAAGTGCCCACCCGCGCCCGTGAGGACGACGCAGCGCACGTCGGGCTCGGCCGAGGCCTTCTCGATCGAGGCGGCGAGCTCCTTCACGACCTGCTTGGTCAGCGAGTTGCGCGCCTCGGGACGGTTGAGCGTGACGATGACGGTACGACCGACCGTCTCGATGGTGACCTCGGGCATCAGAGTTTTCCTTTCGCGACGATGCGCGCGGGCTCGCCGCGGAGTGGGGTCGGCGCGGACGAAATGGCCGGTGGCGGAGGACCGGTCGTCGCCGTGACAGGTTCGCTCCGCAGCTGTCCCATCGTCCGGTTGTAGAAGTCCGACGCGAGATACGCCTTCACCGCGCGCTGGACGAGGATCTTCGCCACGGCGCCGAGCGGCACGGCGAGTAGCACGCCCAGGAACCCGAAGAGCGAGCCGGCGGCCATCATCGTGAGGATGACCTCGAGCGGAGCGAGCCCGACGGAGCGACCGACGATGCGCGGCGTGATCACCATGGCGTCGATGACCTGCACGCCGCCCATCACGACGACGACGCCGAGCAGCGTGCCCGGCCCGTGCCAGTCGAGGATCGCCATCGACATCGCGAGAAGAAGGCCTATCGCGAAGCCCATGTACGGGACGAAAGCGAGCATGCCGGTGAGCACGCCGATCGGGACGGCGAGGCGGATATCCACGAAGCGGAGGCCCGTAGCATAGAGCGCCGCGAGGACGATGTTGGCCGTCAGCTGGCCGCGCACGTAGCCGCTGAGGGTCTTGTGGATCTGGCGGGCGACGTCGCTGATCGGCGGCGACCAGCGCCGCGGCACGAGCTGCCCGACGCGCGCGACGATGCGGTCGAAGTCGATGAGCAAGTAGAGGGCGAACACCGGCACGATGAGCGCCGAGAGCGCGACGCCCACGTAGCCGATCGTTCCGAAGAGGAACGACCGGGCGTTGTCGTATCCGCCGCCGGACTGCAGCCGTTCGGTGAGCGCCTTCTGGAGATCGCCCAGCGAATGGGGAAGCTTCACGTGGAGCTGCGTGGCGAACCACGGCTCGACGCGCGACTGGAGCGCGAGGATCTGGTCCGGTAGCGCGCTCGAGGCGTCGCGGACCTCGTCGACGAACATCGGGACCGCGTAGACGAGCACGACGCTCACGAGGCCCGCGATGCCGAGCATGACGACGATCGCGCCGAGCGGCCGGGGCACCCTCATCGCCTCCAGGCGGTCGACGAAGGGGTCCAGGGCGTAGGCGAGGAGGAACGCCAGGAACAGCGGCACGAGGACGCCGCGAAGCAGGTAGGCCAGCCCGAGGACGAGCACGACCACGAGGAAGATCAGCTTCCGCCGGAAGCTCGTTCCAGGCTCCTTCCCGGCCTCGTGGGGCGGCATGCTTCGAAGTCTATCACCTCCGTCATCGTGGCCGCTCCGCGTTACGTGCTAAATCCCGCGGGCATGTCGCTCCCGCGCTTCGATGAGGACGTTCCGCGCCCGGTCCCGCCCCTGGAGGCCCAGGACGGCTCAACCCTGACGCGCCTGGTGTCGGTCATGCGCCGCCTCCTCGCCCCGGATGGCTGCCCCTGGGACCGCGAGCAATCGTTCGAAACCCTCCGGAAATACGCCCTCGAAGAGGCCTGCGAGGTCATCGACGCCATCGATTCCGGCGACCGGAAGGCCATCCGCGAGGAGCTCGGCGATCTGCTCCTCCAGGTCGTCTTTCAGGCCGAGCTTGGCCGTAGCGAAGGCGCGTTCGCGATCGACGACGTCGTCTCCGGGATCGTCGAGAAGCTCGTTCATCGCCACCCGCACGTCTTCGGCGACATGGACGCGAAGGACGCGGACGAGGTCCTGCGCAACTGGGAGAAGATCAAGGCCAAGGAGAAGGGCGAGCGCGGCATCCTGGGCGGCGTTCCGCGGAGCCTCCCGGCCCTCACCCGCGCGCAGCGGATCGGCGAGAAGGTCGAGCGCGTCGGCTTCGACTGGGCCGACGCGAGCGGCTCGCGCGCGAAGGTCACCGAGGAGATGGGCGAGCTCGACCAGGCCATCGCGAGCGGCGACGAGAAGGCGATCGAGGACGAGATGGGCGACGTGCTGTTCGCGCTGGTCAACCTCGCGCGGCACACCAAGGTCGATGCGGAGGGCGCCTTGCGTCGCACGATCGACAAGTTCACCCGGCGCTTTTCCCACGTCGAGAGCAGGGTGAAGAGCGTCCACGGTGGCTGGGGCGCCAGCGGGGAGAAGAACCTCCCCCTCGAGGTGCTCGACACGTACTGGGAAGAGGCGAAGGCCTCCGAGCGCAACACGAACGAGAAGGCGTAGGATCAACCCGTGGCCGTCCCCTCCAAGCCCGACCCGAGCACGCTGCCGCTCGCCCGCTTCCCCGAGGAGTGGGCTCGCGAGGTCGTGCGCCTCGGCGGCCGGACGTTCCACGGCAAGATGGTGTTCAAGTGGCTTCATCTGCGAAGCATCACCGACGCCAGCAAGATGACGGACCTTCCCGTCTCGCTCCGCGAGCGCCTCACGCAGGAGGGGCTCACGGGGGTCCTCTCGATCGTGAGCGAGCGACGCGCGGCGGATGACACCCGCAAGCTGCTCGTCGGGATGCACGACGGCACGAACGTCGAGACCGTGCTCATCCCGCGTGTCACGGCAGGGCGCTCCGACCTCCCGTCGCCGTACGGAAACGATCCGGTGTACGAAGACGCGGACGCCGCCGCTGCGGTCGACGACGAGGACGACGAGGAGGCTCCGGCGCGACCTGGAGTGCCGGTCCGCGAGCCCTTCATCCCCGTGACCCAGTGCATCAGCACGCAGGTCGGCTGCGCGATGGGCTGTGTCTTCTGCGCGAGCGGCGTTGCCGGGCTCAAGCGTCACATGCGCGCCGACGAGATCATCGCGCAGGTCCTCGTTGGCCGCGCGCGCCTCGATGCGAACGAGCGGATCCGCAATGTCGTGCTCATGGGGATGGGCGAGCCGCTCCACAACTACGACTCGACCGCGCGCGCGCTTCGCCTCCTGACACACCCCGACGGCATCGCCCTCTCGAGCCGGAAGGTCACGGTCTCGACGAGCGGCCTCGTGCCGGAGATCGCGCGCCTCGGTGCCGACTTCGGCGGCCAGATCGGCCTCGCGATCTCGCTGCACGCGGCGGATGACGAGACCCGCTCGCGCCTCATGCCGATCAACAAGAAGTACCCGCTCGCCGTCCTGATGCAGGCGCTTCGCGACTACCCACTCCCGAATCGTCGCCGGATCACGATCGAGTACACGCTCGTCGCGGGGAAGAACGACGCCCTCGAGGAGGCCAAGAAGCTCACGAAGCTCCTCCGAGGCCTCAGCGTGAAGGTGAACCTGATCCCGATGAATCCCATCGAGGCATCGACGCTCGGTCCGCCGGACCTCAAGGGCGTCCTCGCGTTCCAGCAAGTGCTCTGTGACGCAGGCTACTCATGCTTCATCCGTCGCCGGCGCGGCGACGACGTGAGCGCCGCGTGTGGTCAGCTCGCGCTGCTCGGCGCGAAGCCCAAGGTCAGGGTCAATCGGAGCTGATGAGCGAGGTCCGTACTCGTGCGAGCCATGGGGCGCGGTGGTCCTGCGTCCTCGCGGCGCTCCTCGCGGGGGCGCCCCTCGGGACCGTGCGCGACGCTCACGCGCAAGGCGAGGAGGACGCGCCGCCGGAGAAGCCGAAGCCCGAGCCGGATCCGTTCCGCACCAAGCCCGGGTACGCCCAGCTCTTCCTGACGTCCTTCGTCGGCGACGGTCTGCGGTTCAACAATCCGTATCGTCTCGCCACACCCCTCGGCGACGACGCCGAGAGCGTCTCGCGGACTGCGCCGTACATCGACATCGGTGTCGCCGCGACGTTCGGCAATCCGCTCGGCCTCCAGCACGGCGGCGCGCTCCGCACGTCCGCGGCGCTGCACGGCGTGGGTCAGGTCGTGATGACGCCTTCGTACCTCGCCTGGCGGAGGTGGAGCTCGGTCGCGGTCTATGGGCGCGCTGGCGTGCCCATCGTTCTGACGCCGGCCGTTACGTGGGGCCTCGAGGCCGGCCTCGGCGCGACGTGGTTCTTTCTCGGCGGCTTCGGCCTCGCGGCGGAGCTCGTCGGCGACGTGTTCTACGGCGCCGGCACGCGCGATCATGCGACCGTCACGTATCCGGTGCTGAGCGGGCAGCTCGGGTTCGTCGCCGCCTTCGAGGTGCTGCCGTGAGGTCGCGCTCGCTCTCATTCGCGATCGCGCTCCTCGGCGTCCTGCTGATGGCTCCGACCGTCGGCGACACCGGCGCGTGCGGGCGCACAGCGGCCGAGCTCGATCGCGACAAGTACGCCAACGCGCGGAAGCTCCAGGATTGCGAGCGGTGCCGGGAATGCGGGCTCTCCACGGCCCGTTGCGAGAGCGCGTGCGACCCGAAGGCGCTTCCCGAGATTGCCTTGCCGCCGACATGCAGGCCGCTCTTCCACGACGGCGAGGTGTGCCTGCGCGCGCTCGCCGCGGCGTCGTGCGACACGTACGCCACGTACGTCGACGACGGCGCTCCGGCCACGCCGACCGAGTGCGATTTTTGTCGGGTGCCGCTTCCTTCGGCTGCACCGGGCTTCGCGGACGCGGCCGTGATTTCCATGCCCGTCGACGGAGGCGCGCCGTGACCTTGCCGCGCTTGCTCGCATCCGCTGCGGCTCTCGCGCTCGCGATGAGCACCGGCGGGTGCGCCACGCTACGGCCGATGATCGCGAGCCCCTCCGATCTCTCGGACTACCGAGCGTTCCGCGTGGCCGCAGCCGAAGGCACGCGGCTCGCACGCGCGAAGACGTACCTCGAGCGCCACCCGAAGGGCGCGTTTGCCGAGGAGGTCCGCGCCGCCTTCGAGGCGGAGGAGCCTCCGTTCTTCGAGGCGTCACAGGCCACGCACGAGGGGGCGCGTCGGTATCTGGCTGATCTCCCCGACGGCCCTCACGCCACGGCTGCGCTCGCGCTGCTCACCGCGCTCGGCTCGACCATGCAGGATGCCGAGCTCCGCGACATCGCGCGCAAGGCCCGTTACGACGACGCGAAGCTCGAGTCGGCGGCGGTCCAGCGACGCGCCGTCGGAGAAGCGATCCTCGGCGCCATCGGGGTCTTGCTGGACGAGGCGGTGTACGGCGTGCCTCGCACCGAGGGACCGCCCGCCTTGCGAACGCTCATGAGCGGCCGCACGGGCTCGACGTGGGGCTCGGTCCCGAACCGTCGCGAGGAGGACCTGTACTTCCTGCTCCCGACCCGTCCGGACCGCGAATCGCGCCTCGTGACCCTCGAGGTGGCACTCGTCGAGGAAGGCAGCATCGTCGTCGGAGGTCGGGTGGAGGGGGCGGACATGCTCGTCTTCTGGGCGGAGGCCGACCAGATCGTCAAGCTCGACCCGTCCACGGCCGAAGACCGCACGGAGGCGCAGGTCCACGCCATGGATCGGCTCGGCGGAGCCCTGGAACGGCGCTTCCCCCAGGCCTCCTGCCCGGACGCCCGCGCGAGCGCCGAGCTCTATCACCGGGCGTGCGAAGGCTGGGAGGTCGTGGTGCTTGCCGGGACCCAAGCGGGCCAGAAGGACGCGATCATCATCCGCGGCCGGCCGGAACCTGCTAGAAAGCAGGCCGTTCGATGATCCCGTACATCCACGTGCCGGACCTGAAGATCGGTCCCCTGACGCTGCATCCGTTCGGCTTGCTCGTCGCGACCGGCGTGATCCTCGGGGCCTGGATTTCCACGCGGCGTGCGCGTCAGCGCGGGCTCGACGTCGACAAGCTCAACTCGTTCATCACCTGGATGCTCATCGGCGGCTTTCTCGGCGGCCACATGCTCGACCAGATTTTCTACCACTGGCCCGAGTTCGTGAAGCGGCCGTGGTCGCTCTTCCTGCTCTACGAGGGGCTCAGCTCGTTCGGCGGCTTCATCGGCGCGTTCATCGGCATCACGCTCTGGAAGTACTACGAGGCCGTTGCGGGACCGGCGATTCCGCTCCTCGGCATCACGCTCCCGAAGTACCGCAAGCGTGAGCTCGCGATGCCCATGCTTCCGTTCGCGGATATCATCCTGAGCGTGTTTCCGGTGGCGTGGGTCTTCGGCCGAAGCGGCTGCTCGGTCGTGCATGATCACCCGGGAATGAAGGCCGAGGCGGGCAGTCTGCTGGCCGTCGCCTTCGGGCGTCCCGAGCGCATCCAGAAGATCCTCAGCATCGGCAGCGGAGACCTCGAGCTGCGCTGGGGGAACGCTCCGCAGTTCGACCTTGGCCTCCTCGAGCTGATGTTCACGATCATCCTCGCGTCGCTGCTCGCTCTCACGTGGCACAAGAAGCTCGCGACAGGCTCGTACGTGGTCGCCACGGCGCTCTGCTACGCACCGGTCCGCTTCGCGATGGATTTCCTCCGCGTGCGCGATGTCGACCAGGCGGACCCGCGCTACGGGAGCCTCACGCCGGCTCAGTGGATGTGCGTCGCGCTCTTCCTCTTCGGGCTCTACATGGCCCGCAAGGTCCGCGAGATCAAGGCAAGCGGCAAGGACCCGCAAGACATGGTAGCCCTGCCGCGACCCGGGGAAATGCCGCCCGAGCAGCCCTACCGCCAGTCGGTCTAGTGAGCTCCGCCCCTCGCTTCGCGAGCCTCACCGTGATGCGACCGGCCCGGCGTGATTCGGGCAGGTGGCTCGGCCCCGGACGCTGCTTCTTCACGCCCGCGCGCGTCAGCGTGCGGCAATCCTCGAAGGTCATCTGAACGGGGACGCGACGGCGAGTGCTCATCACGAAGGGGGCTATTCGAAGTGATAGCGCCTGGAATAGCGAGCAAAAGCCCCGTTGCACACGCACACTACTTTGGCGCTCGTCCCGCGCGCCGCGCCCTCCTCGTTCCCCGTCTCCGCATCCGTCAGGCCGTCAGGATGCGTGCGCCGAAGGCGCGGCTACCCGGCGCGAAGGTCGACCTGCAAGGCTCTCACGACACCGCCTCCGCCTGCCGAGCCCCTTGCCTTTTCGGCCTCTCGTCCCGCGCGCAGAACAAGACCGGTGCACGTAACGACGCTCTGCTCGGTGGAGATGTGACCAATCTCGAGGGCTTCGCCCCTCACTTCGCGAGCCTCCCGATGACGCTCCGGAATCCGCAGACGCGACCGGCCCGGTGTGATTCGCCTGCGGCGACCCCCCGCTGCGCGCCGAGACAGCACGCCTGAGTCTCTTCAGCTGAGTATCGACAGGGTGGCTATGCGCTGATGTGGCGCTCGAGCGCGGCGCGGACGTCGGGCGGGAGCGGGAGCTTCGTCATCGATGCGAGGTCCGAGCAAACGTGGACGTGCTTTGCGGTCGCCACCAGGGCGCCGTCCTTCGCGCGCATCACCTTGAAGTGGAAGTGACACGACGTCGTGCCGAGCTTCGTGATCGTGCCCTCGATGCGCGCCACGTCTCCGTAGCGAAGTGGAGCCGTGAAATCCGAGTCGACGTGCACCGCCGGGAAGCCAACCCTGCGCCCGACGATGAGCTCGGCGTAGCCGCCAGGAAGATCGTCGAAGAAGCGCTCCATCGCGTCGTGGCAGTAGTTCGAAAAGCGCGCGAAAAAGACGATCCCCGCGGCGTCGATGTCCTCGAAGCGAACCGGACGGTCGTGGACGATCAAGCGAGGTCCTCGGCGAGGCTCTGCACGAGCGACGCGGGAAGCGTCGTCCTCGCTGAGTAGCGGGCGTGCTCGACGACGAGCTCGACCGCGACGTCGGCAGGCTTGCGTGTCTTCTCCAGCACGTCGCGGAGCGCACGCTCGGCCGCGGCTTCGAGCGGGAACTTGAGGTAGTGGACGGCCGTCGTGCGGTCAGGGCTCTCGCGCGACTCGTCGTGCTTGCCGGGGCAGCGGAGGCCGTCCACGAGCAGCGCGAACGACCGATCGAGGCCCTTCGCCTCGAAGAGGAACTTCTCGCGGTCGGGCTTCTCGTCGATCTCGATGAGCACGGTGGCGGAGAGCTCGTGGTCGCCAGGGACGAGCTGGTTGTAGGTCTCGATCTCGTGGAGGATCGCGGCCTCGCGCGTGATGCGCTCGGTGCGGAGCATCTCCTGGATCTGCATCATCGCGGTGTCGCGGTTCTCGAACACGCACGACGCATTCGGACCCAAGGCGACGCGTCGCGCCTTCTTCTCTGCGATGACCCGAGCACGGAAGGGCTCGCGAATGGCCTCGTATTCGGCGAGGCCCAGCAGTTCACCACGTTCGATCGGCTTCATGACGAGCTCTCCTAGGGGTCAATCGAGGCTGAGGCCATACCCGGCCGCGAGCGCTTCCATCGGGTGGAGCGGCTGCACGTCGTTCTCTTGCAAGATGCGCTGCGCGGAGAGCGCGCAGTCGGTCACGACGAGCTTCGGCTCGACGCTTTCGATGGCGCGCTTCAGCTTCTGGGCGTACTTGCGGCCCATCTCGTAGTGCTGCGCCTTCATTCCCCACGTGCCGTCGACGGCCGAGCACTTCTCGACGATCTCGACCTCGGTGTCGGGCAGGAGCCCGAGGATGCGCGCGCCGGGCGTGCCGATCTTCTGCGCGCGGAGGTGGCAGGCCGCGTGGTACGCGATCTTGCCGTAGCCCTTCGTGAAGTCCTTCACGAGCGTCTTGTCGCGGCGGAGGCGCTCCATGAACTCCATCGCCTCGAACGTGTTTCTTGCGACGGCCTTCGCCTCGGGCGTCCCGAGCAGCTCGGGCCATTCCTTCTTCATCGTGTACGAGCACGTTGGCCCGGGGACGATCACGGGAAAGCCCTTCGCGACGAGGGGGTAGAGCTGCTCGACGTTGAATCGTGCCTTCGCGCGCGCGGCGTCGATGTCGCCGCCGTCGAGGTTCGGCATGCCGCAGCACTCCTGGCGCGGGCGCTGCACCGCGTAGCCGTTCTTCTCGAGACAGAGCACCGTCGCTGCGGCGAGCTTTGGGAAGTTGTAGTCGCCGAGGCAGGTCGCGAAGATCGCCACCGTTCCGACGGTGCCCGCGCTCTCGAGCGGCGTGTGCTTGGAGAGCCAGCTCTCGAAGGTCTGCGCGGCGAACGGCGGGACGGGGAATTTACTCGAGATGCCGAGCGCCCTCTCGTTCACCTTCCGCATGAGGCGGTTGGCGTTCACGAAGTTGGAGACCGGGGCAAACGTGCCTGCCATGAGCGAGCCGAGGCGGCCGGGCTCACCGAGCGCGCGGTCCTGCATCGTGATGCCGGAGCGCTTCGCGCGCTGGGCCTTCTCGCGCTGGAGGAGGCGAGGAACGTCGATCATCCACGCGTGCCCCTGGTCCGGTGTGTACGGGCACTCGATGTAACAGAGCTTGCACTGCCAGCAGAGGTCGGTCACCGAGGTGAAGTCCTTCACGTCGAGGAGCTCCGCGCCGTGCGCCTCCTTCGTCTCGATGTCGCGGTCGACGCGCCGAAACAGGTCGGGGAAGCTGCCGCAGAAATTCACGCACATCCGGCAGGAGTGGCAGACTTCGAAGACGCGCTTGAGCTCTCCTTCGAGATCGCGCTCGTCCCAGTACCGCGCGTCGTTGAAGTTGAACGCGGGCGGCTGCTTCGGCTTCGGATCAATCTTGGCCATGGCGTGTCTCGTGACGAACAGGCGGTCGAGATTCGAGATTCACACGGAGGCTCGGAGTGCTCGGAGGCTCGGAGGATTTGGGCCGTTCGCCCTCGCGCCGACGTAGCGTCGAGATCTCTCGCGCGTCTGGTCGGCGATCGAGCGACCGAAGAAACTCCGAGTCTCCGGGTGAAAAATGGTCTCGCGAAAAGAAAAGGGACGCGGGGCCGTGTGGCGCGCCGCGTCCCTCTCGTTTGCAGCGCTGGTTACTTGAGCGTGTCGAGCATCTTCTGGAAGCGGCCCGCGTGGCTCTTCTCGGCCTTCGCGAGGGTCTCGAACCACTCGGCGATGTCGTCGAAGCCCTCGTCGCGGGCGCCCTTCGCCATCGACGGGTACATCGTCTCGTACTCATGAGTCTCGCCGGCAATGGCGGCCTTGAGGTTCTTCTCCGAGTTGCCGATGGGCAGGCCCGTCGCCGGGTCACCGACCGAGGCGAGGTACTTCAGGTGACCGTGCGCGTGACCGGTCTCGCCGTCTGCGGTCTCCTTGAAGTTGCCGGCGATCTCGGGAAGGCCCTCGATGTCAGCCTGCTGTGCGAAGTACAGGTACCGACGGTTGGCCTGCGACTCGCCTGCGAACGCATCCTTCAGGTTCTGGTGGGTCTTCGACCCGTTCAGCTGCTTCGACATGGTGTGGTCTCCTTTTGGGGAAGTTACGAGGTGCAGCGGTCGCAGAGACCGCGGTAGATGCGCTCTTCGCGGAGGACGCGGAAGCCGCTCGCGCTGAGCGTCGCTGGGGCGGCGGCGTCGATCGCGACGTCGACGTCGACGTCGACGACCATCCCGCACGCATCGCAGACGGCGTGGTGATGAGGTTCGGTGTTGGGATCGAACCGGACCGCGCCGCCAAGGTTCAGCGAGCCCGTGAGGCCGCAACCGGCGAGCGCGTCGAGGGTGTTGTAGACGGTCGCGAAGCTCATCGTCGGGAAGGCGACACGAAGTCGCTCGAAGAGGGCCTGCGCCGTGGGGTGGCTGAGGTCGTCGGCGATCTCGCGCACGATCGCGATGCGCTGCGGCGTGAGCTTGAGCCCCGCGCGCTTGAGGTCGGCGAGCATGTGTTCCGCGCGACTCGTCATCGGGACGAGGACCTTAGTAAGAACGATTCCAAATTGCAACGGCGCCCGGACCCGCTCGGTCAATCCTTCTTGCGGCCGCCGAGGACGGCGAGCTTGAAGTAGGACAGCTGGCTCTTCGCCGCTTCCTTCAGGACCGAGAGCTTGTCTTGATCGCGCATGCTCTTCCGCGCGAGCAGCTCGCCGGACTCGTAGAGCTCGCGCGTTCTTGCGCGCTGGAGCTTCCCGCTCGAAGTCTTCGGGAGGACGCCGGGCGCGAGCGGAACCACGTCGTCGAGCGAGAGGTTCATGCCGTCGAGCACGGCCTTGCGGACTGCCGAGATGAGCGGCTGCTTGTCGAGGACGAGCTCCTTCGGCTCGAGCAGCTTGTTCGCGTCCTGCACCTCGAACGCGAGCACCACGCGCTCGCGATCGCGCTCGGTGTTGTCACGGGCGCCGAACGCGATGACGTTGCCCTTGCGGACGCCGTCGACGAGGCTCGCCTCCCACTCGATATCCTGCGGGTAGTAGTTGCGCCCGTTGACGATGATGACTTCCTTGGAGCGGCCGCAGATGAACACGTGGCCGCCGTGGAGAAGGCCGAGGTCGCCCGTCTTCAGCCAGCCGCCGGCGAACGCCTCGCGCGTGCGCTCGTCGTCTTGCCAGTAGGCCTTCATCACGCTCGGCCCCTTGATGCGCAGCTCGCCGACGTGGTCCTCCGCGAGGGGCGTCGCGCTCTCGGCGTCGTCCGAGGCGAAGACGGCGATCTCGTGGCCCTCGAACTGCCGGCCGCACGACACGAGGCGCACCGCGTGCGCGTCGTCGTCGGGCACGACCCTGGCGAGGTTCTCGCCCCAGAGCGTCTCGCTGTCGACGGCGAGCGTCTTCATGCCCTCCTGGAGCTCGGTGAACGAGATCGCCAGCGAGGACTCGGCCATGCCGTAGGAGGGGAGGAGCGCGTTCTTCGAGAAGCCCACCTTCGAGAAGCTCTCGGCGAAGGCCTCGAGCGTCTCGGGGCGGATCGGCTCGGCGCCGCAGCCCGCCACGCGCCAGCTCGACAGATCGATCCGCTCGAGCTCGCGCTCGCGGATGCGCTTCACGCAGAGCGCATACGCGAAGTTCGGCCCGAACGAGATCGTGCCCTTGTGGCGTGTCATCGCCTGGAGCCAGCTCACCGGCCGCTTCAAGAACAGAAGCGGCGGCAAGAACACGATCGGCGTGCGGTAGAGGATGGGCGCCAGCACGAAGCCGATGAGCCCCATGTCGTGGTAGAGCGGCAGCCACGAGACGCCGACGTCCTCGCCGCTCATGTGCAGGCCGTCGTGCGTGATGCACTTCACGTTCGCCATGAGGTTGGCGTGGGTGAGCGTCACTCCCTTGGGGCGCGACGTCGAGCCGCTCGTGAACTGGAGGAACGCGATGTCGTCGCCGGTGAGCTTCACGGGCTTCAGCAGCTCGAGAGACTCGCGGATCGCCTCGACCGCCACGACCTGCTCGAGCGACGGGCACGCCGACTGGACGGTGCCGAGCATGCGCTTGATCTGCGCCGTCGTGACGAGCGCGCGCGCGCCCGACTTCGCGACGATGTGCCGCGTGTTGTCGAGATAGCCCTGCAGCTGCCCGAGGCCGAGCGGCGGATAGATCGGGACGGGGACGATCCCCGCGCGCATCGCGCCGAAGAAGCAGAGGACGAAGTCCTCCGCGGCAGGGAGGATCAGCGCGACGCGGTCGCCCTTCTGGAGCCCGAGCGCCTGTAGGGCACCGCCGTAGCGGGCGCTCGCGCGCTCGAGAGCCGTGTACGAGAACGAGGCCTCGCTCTGCGCCTTGGGCGCGAAGCCGGGGACGCCCTCCTCCGAGATGAAGCGGAAGCCGAGGGTCGGATCGGCCTTGGCGGCGTCCTCGAGGGCCGCGCCGAAGGTGGCGAAGGAGGGGAACGTGCGGGAGGTCACGGGTTCGGTCTCACTCTTCCGGGTCGCTCTCTTCGATACTCGGGGAGAGCACGAGCCGTCCATCCCTGACCTCACCGGAGAGGGTGAAATTCGAGAGGTCGACGTCCCCGTCGGCCCGTCCGGCGCCGCTCGTTGCCTCGGGCGGGGAGGGATCCGGGCCGAATTCGGCTTCACCCGCAGAGCTTGCGCGACCCCCATATCCGCCTGCGGGCGGCCCTTCCGGCGGCGGTGTGGGCATCCTGGAGGCGTAGCACCGCCCGCGAGGCTTTGACATCCGACTCACGCGTTCGCGATACTGGCGTCTGCACACCGAGGAGACCTGCCTGAATGCCGCTCATCGAGACCGAGGAAGCCGCCCGCCGCCTGGCGCGTGCCATCGCGAGCGATCTCTCCCTCTACAACGAGGAGAAGATCGTCAACGGCATCACGCATGACAATCTGTTCGAGACGCTCTCCGAGGAGATCGAGGAAGGCCGCGCGCTCTACAAGCGCCGCGTCGATGCCTCGCTCTACCCGAAGAACTTCTACGACCGCGCCCTCGTCGACATCCTGATCAAGGCCAAGGGCCACATCAAATCGAAGATCTGGTAGCCGGCCGACCGCGCCACCTCGCAGTGCCCAGCGTGCGCACCATTCGCCTCGTCGTTCCTCGGGAGGCCGCAGGCGCGCGTCTCGATCGCTTTCTCGCATCGACGCTCTCGGCGATGGAGGATGGGCCGTCGCGCTCCGAGGTCCAGCGCTGGATAGAGCACGGCGGAGTCACGGTCGACGGGGTCGTCAAGAAGGCCGCCGAGAAGCTGAAGGAGGGGTCGCGCATCGCCGTCGAGCCCGAGGCACCTCCCTCGACCGAGGCTCTCGCCGAGGACGGCATCGAGTTCGATGTCCTCTACATCGACGACGCCGTCATCGTGCTGAACAAGCCGGCTGGGCTCGTCGTGCACCCCGCGCGCGGCAACCGTACCGGCACGCTCGTGAACGGCCTGCTCGCCCGCGGCGTCTTCGACCCGCCCGACGGTGAAGAGGACATCGACGAGCGGCCCAGCGTGTCGGTCAAGGCCCCGTCGCATTCGCCGGCCGATCCGAACGTTGCCGCCTCGGGCCCGCCCGACCTCGACCGCAGCAGGCCCGGCATCGTCCACCGTCTCGACAAGGGGACGAGCGGAGTCATGATCGTCGCGCGTCACCCCCGCGCGCGCGAGCACCTGAAGGCGCAGTTCGCCGCGCACTCGATTGACCGCGAGTACGTCGCCATCTGCGTCGGCAACGTCGTCAAGCAGACGTTCGACACGCTCCACGGCCGCCACCCGAAGGAGCGCCTCAAGTTCTCGACGAAGGTGAAGGTCGGAAAGCGTGCCGTCACCCACGTTCGGCCGCTCGAGAGCCTCGGACACGGCCTCGCGACGCTCGTCGCGTGCCGGCTAGAGACGGGGCGCACACACCAGATCCGCGTGCACCTCGCCGACGGCAAGACCCCCATCCTCGGCGACGCGCTCTATGGAAAGCTATCGAAGCATCCCGTGCTCCGCGAGGCAGCCGAGGCGCTCGGGCGACCGGCGCTGCATGCTCGCCTGCTCGGGTTCATCCATCCGGTCACCGGAAAGAAGCTCACGTTCGAGGTCGAGCCGCCCGCCGACTTCGAGGTCGTCCTGACGGGCCTCCGCGCCATTCCGTAAGAGCGTCTCGTCAGGGGTCCTTCGGGGCGTCGGTTTTTTCGAGGGCGGCGAGGTTCGGGTCGTCCTTGGCGAGGAGCGTCGGGTGGATGCGTCGCATCCAGGACAGCGCGATGAAGCCGACGACCACTGCGAACCAGAGCGTCGCGAAGCGAACGAGGATCATCGCCGCGGTGGCGATGCCCTTCTCGACGTGGCCGAGCTCGGTCATCTGTCCCATGAGAGAGCTCTCGGTGACGCCGAGGCCTCCCGGGACCGGAACGATGGCGCCGACCAGCGTGCTCGTCGCGTAGAAGAACGTGGCGAGCGGGATGCTCGTCGACTGGCCGAAGCCTCCGAGGATGACCCACAGCGCCAGGCACTCGAGCGTCCATGCCGCGGCCGAGAGGAGGCTCGGGATGAGCAGGTTCCGGATGTGGAGGAGCGTCGCCAGGCTCTCGTAGGCAGCCTCGAGCTTCGGCGCCATCTTGCCGATCCGTCCGGGCATGCGGCCGACGAGCTGAATGAGCGCCATCGAGAGCTTCTTGTTGCCGACGGTGATGATGAGCGCGAGCACGAGCGCGGTTCCCACGCCCGCCCAGATCAGGCCTCCCGAGAACCCGAGCGAGCCGAAGACGATGAGGACCACGATGCCGATGACGTCCGTCGCGCGCTCGGCGACCACGATCGGCGCCGTCTTCGTCATCGGGACGCCGTGCGTCTCGAACAGCACGAGCGACTTGAATACCTCGCCCACCTTGCCGGGCGTGACCGTGAGCACGAAGCCGGAGAGGAACGTGAGGAAGCTGTCGAGCTTCGGCACGCCGCGGATGTCGAGGCGCGCGAGGTAGAACTCCCACTTGAGGAAGCGGAGGACGTAGTTGCCGAACGCGAGGCCGCACGCGAACACGAAGGTTTCGAAGTGGAAGATGGCCAGCGAGTCGCGGATCTTCCCGACTCCGCTGTAGAGCGCGAAGCCGAAGTAGACGACGACGCCGAGGAGCATCGCGTAGAGGATCTTGCGGATGTTGGCCTTCACGGCGCTCTCCCGGGTCCCGCGGGACCTGCTTTGTCGGCCTTGGCACGTAGCTGGAGCATGCCCATGCGCCGGAGGACGTAGACCGCCGTTCCCACCACGATGAGCGCGAGCGCGAGCCAGAACGCCCAGGCTGGCGCCTCCCATTTGCCCCGCGCGAGCCCGGGATCGGGCCGCGTGACGGTCTCGGCGGGCTGAAGCATCGGTCCGAGCTTCTACGCGGAGTCCCGATGGCAGGCAAAGCCTGCTTTGACAGGGCCCGTAGAGTCGTGCGAACAGAGAGGGCCGTGAGCACCCCCCCCAAAGGCTCGGACGCACCGCAGGCCAGCGACGCCGAGCTGCTCGCGCGTGCCGCAGGCGCGAGCCGCGCGCTCCATGATGCGGTCGCGGCGCGCGTCGTGGGCCAGGAGGGGGTGATCGAGCTCATGCTCGTCGCGCTCCTCGCGCGTGGGCATGCGCTGCTGGTGGGTGTGCCCGGCCTCGCGAAGACGCTCCTCGTAGCGTCGCTCGCGGAGGCGCTCGACCTCGATTTCGGCCGGGTGCAGTTCACGCCTGACCTCCTCCCGGCCGACATCACCGGGACCGACGTGCTCCAGGAGGACGAGGACAACCAGGGCGGCGTGCACCGGCGCGTGCGCTTCTTGCCGGGTCCGATCTTCCACAATCTCATCCTCGCGGACGAGATCAACCGCACGCCCCCGAAGACGCAGGCCGCGCTGCTGCAGGCCATGCAGGAGCGCCGCGTGACGGTCGGCACGGTGACCCACACGCTTCCCGACCCGTTCCAGGTCTTCGCGACGCGCAACCCGATCGAGCAGGAGGGCACCTATCCGTTGCCGGAGGCGCAGCTCGACCGCTTCTTGCTCGAGATCCACGTCGAGTACCCGTCCGAGACGGAGGAGCGCGAGATTGCCCGACGCACGACGAGCGCGGACGTCGGCACGGTGCCGCGCGTTCTCTCGACCGCGGAGGTGAGGGCGCTCCAGTCGCTCGTCCCGCGGATCCCGGTGACGGACGCGGCGATCTCGCTCGCGGTTGCCCTCGGCCGTGCGACGCGCCCCGCTGCCGCGAGGGGCGCGCCGGGCGTGAAGGAGGTCGACGAGTACGTGCGCTTCGGCGCGGGTCCTCGCGGTTCGCAGGCGCTCGTGCTCGCCGCGAAGGCGCGCGCCGCACTCCGTGGCGAGGCAGCGGCCGACGTCGACGACGTGAAGGCGCTCGTCAACCCGGTGCTCCGCCACCGGCTCGTCATGAGCTATCGCGCCGAGGCCGAGGGTGTCCGCGACACCGACGTGCTGAAGGCCGTGCTCGACAGCGTGTCCTAGAGGTACTCGACCGCGTCGCCGACGGTGAGCGTGCCCTCGGCGTCGGGGACGAGGTTATGTGCAAAGTACACCTTGTTGTTCTCGGTGCGATACGAGGCCAGCGTGCGGAGCGGCTCCTTGCCGACCTCGGCGGTCGCCTGATCCACAGTCGTGACCTGGCAGCGGGAGCACCGCTTCGGCATGCGGAAGGTGAGCGCTCCGATGCGCACGCTGGCGTGGCGTTCTTCGTCGTACGCCGCGCCGCCTTCGATGACGAGGTTGGGGCGGAAGCGATTCATCGGCACCGGCTCGGCGAGGCGCGCGTTCAGCTCGGCGAGCGATGCCGTGGTGGCGAGCAGAAACGGGTAAGCGTCGGCGAAGCCCACGCGGTCACCAGGCTTGCCGTACGGCGCCTCGACGGGGCGCACGACGTCGTCGGGCATGAAGACGAGCGAACACCGCGTGTCGAGGAAATCGGAGAGGAGCTCGACGACAGGACCGCGGAGGTCGACGACCTCGACGTCGTCATCCCAGATGCGCACGATGCGTCGTGCGGCCCCCGCGGTGACCGGCGTGCGCGGGATCTCGACCGGCGAGCTTCCAGGAACACCGATGGTGAGCGCCTCGGAGGCGAGCGCGGTCGTGACGAGCGCGAGCTTTGGATGCGAGCGCTGCGTGACGAACTTTCCTTCTGCGTCGAGGAGGAGAAAGCGCCGATCGTTGCGGAGGCCGCCTGCGAGCGCCTCGGCGCGTTGCAGCGAGATCCCGCGTGCGCCCTTCAACGGGTAGACGTGGATGGCGGCGAGATTCACGGTCGCTTGCCCTTCTTCGCCGGGGTCTGCTTGGCGGGGGGAGCGTCGTCGTCGGCCTGCAGGTAGAGCGCGGCTCCGATGCCGAGCGCGCCGAGCAGGAGCACGACGGCGATCGAGATGCCGATCACGAGCCCGGCGATCGAGCGGGACCTCTGCGGCGCTCCGTAGCCAGCCTGCTGCATGTTCGGATGCGCCCACGAGGGCATGCCGTTCGGCGGGGGCCGCGGGGCGTAGGCCGCGTCGTCATCGTCATCGTCGTCGTCGTCGTCGTCGTCGTCCTCGCTCTTGCCGCGGAGGAGCTTCTTGCGGCCGGGGGAGAGGCCGTCGAGCAGCACCCAGAAGGGATCGACCTTCGGGGGCTCGCCGGCGATCTGACGGCGCGCGAGCCTCCCGGGCACCCGTGCCGTGGTCCCGCAGTAGGTGCACCTCACCATCTCGCCTTCGCCGGCCGCGAGGGCTGCGCCGCACTGCGGACACGCGACACCGAGCGCGCCGCTCTGTCCACGGGTGGTCCTCGCGACGGGCCGATCCGTGCGCTGCTCGCTGGCGATGACGCCTCGCAGCGCGGCGTAGGTCGAACCCGCAGTGGCGGGCAATCCGTAGGTCGCGCCGTCGTTGCACTGCGGGCAGCGCGTGCGCGTGACGGCGCCTGCTTCGAGCACCACCTCGAGGGGCACATGGCAGGTCGTACAGAGAGGGTGCCCGGGGCTCACCGTCGTCTTCAGCGTGTGATGGCGCGTGCCTCGCGCGTCCATGATCATTCCGTTCTGCGTCTTGGTCGAAGACGTGAACTCGGTGCCGATGCGCCCGTGGACGCTCTTGCCGGCGAGGGGTCGGCCGGGGACGGGATTCTGGCCCTCGGGGTTCGGCCCCGACAGATCGGCCACGTCGTGGGCGTGTCCGAGCGCGTCCGTCCACTGCGCGACGTCGAACGACTGCACGAGGCCGCAGCGCATGCATTCGACCTGCCCACCGAGCTCGACGCTCGCGAGTGGCGACTGCATCCCGCACGCGCTGCACTTGAACTCGCATCCGTGGATGCATGCAAAAAGTACGGAGCCGACGCGCCCGGCGGCGACCGGAGGAGTCGGTCCGAAGGGCGTCTTGCACGCGCCGCACTCGGCTCGGGCGAAGGGCGCGATGATCCCGCACCCCGGGCAGACGCGGATGCCGGACGCTGGAGACATGGCTGGGAGGGCGGGTTGCATGGCGGTTGCGTCGCGAAGGTGAGTGTACGCGAGAGGCAATTTTTGCAATTAGCTGGATATTGGGCCTCGCGAGGGCCAAAATCGACAGCCTATGGCCGAACGTGCCCCGTCGGGCGAAGGCGAGCGTCGCAAGGGCAAGGAGCCCGACGACCCGAAGCCAGAGCGTGAGGCAAAGGCTGACAAGGCCGAGAAGCCCGAGAAGAACGGCAGCGCGCGCAGCGTTCCGCCGCCGGCGCCCGACTCCAAGACGGCCGGAAAGAGCGCCGCCGCACCTCCTCAGGCGGTGGAAAAGCACGAGCCGCACCCGTCGATCCCGCCGATGCCGGCGGCCGGTCCGTGGCGGAGCTACAAGGAAATCGTCGCGAACATCGCGACGCGCATCGTCGAGGCCCAGCGCCCCATCCGCGTCCTGCAGGCCATCCGCTGGGACGCCTCCATCGAGGAGGAGTTCAAGAAGGGCCGCTTCCGCGAGCTGCCGAAGGTCGACGTCGACTATTACGCGAAGCAGGAGCTCGGCTTCGACCCGAAGGAGAAGGCGGCCGAGTTCGAGGAGATCGCCCGCGACATCGATCGCGAGCTCGGCGAGACGGATGCGATCGGCGCGATCCTCACGAGCACCGCGCTCGAGTATCGCGACGTCGTCCGGATGCTCGCGGCCCGCGGCACGCCCGTCTTCTACGCGTACTCGCGGAAGCTGTACGGCTCACCGAAGGACAAGTTCCCCGACGGCAAGACGTCCCTCCGCGATCTCGGGCACCTGCTCTACGAGATCCTCACGAACATCGACGAGTCGCTGCTCGGCATGACGTACGAGCGCAACATCGAAGCCGCCGACGCGGCGGCGGAGCTCAACAAGCGCTTCGCGAACTACTTCGGTGACAGCTCGGTGCGCGTCGAGGTCGACGACTCGCTGCTCAGCGATGCGGCCGCCGGCAGCGACTACGTGAAGGTGCGGACGGGCGCGAAGTTCTCCACCCGCGACATCGACATCCTCGAGGTGCACGAGGGCTGGGTCCACGTGGCGACGTCGCTCAACGGCCAGGCGCAGACGGTCGCCAAGTGGCTCAGCAAGGGGCCGCCGCGTACGACCACGGTGCAGGAGGGCCTCGCGGCGCTGTGCGAGATCTTCACGTTCCGCACCTATCCGCGTCGCGCGCGCCGCCTCAACGATCGCGTCCTCGCGGTGGACAAGGCGGAGGACGGCGCGAGCTTCGTCGACGTGTTCGAGTGGTTCCGGACCGAGGGCTACGACGAGGAGGAGTGCTTCCACAACACGCGTCGCATCTTCCGTGGCGGGGTGGTGGACGGCGGCGCGCCCTTCACGAAGGACGCCTGTTACTGCAAGGGCATCGTCCTCCACTACGCCTTCATGCGCGCGGCGATCGAGCTCGATCGGGCCCAGCTCATCCCCTTCCTCTTCGTCGGCAAGGTCGCCCACGAGGACGTGCCCGTCCTCTACGCGCACGTCACCGACGGCATCGTCAAGCCGCCGCCGTTCCTGCCGCCCATCTTCGACGACCTCAACGGGCTGGCCATCTGGATGTGCTACTCGAGCTTCTTCTCGCGCCTCGGCGGGACGGCGATCGCCGAGCACTACACGAAGCTCCTCGGCTAGACGCGCTCTGATACGCTCGCCGCTTGCCCGGAGGGTCGGCCATGCGGAATCGTCGGGAGCTCGCCATCATCCTCTCTGCGCTGGCGCTGGTCCCCGCCTGCGGCGGCGGCGGCACCGCCGGCACAGGCGGGAGCGGAGGCGCGGCGCCGACGTTCC
>JANXVA010000299.1 GCA_025351875.1 Myxococcales bacterium
ATCGCGCGTGATCCCGAGCTCACTCGCGCCAACCTCACGCGCCCCTTCTGTGCGCGCGTCGGTGGTCTCGATGCCGCGCCCGATCGGGCGACGGCGCTCCTCGAGCGCGCGCTCGCCAGCTGCGCGGCGGAGCTCGACCTCGCGCTACCGGGATGGCGGAGCAGGCGCGTGGGCCTCGCGGTCGGCACCTCCAGCGGCGGCATGCGTTCCTTCGAGGCGGCATTCGCACCGGAGGGGTCACCGGAGGGCTCGCTCGCGGCGACGTATCTCGGTCCCGTCATCGCGGCCTCGCGACCGTGCGACTTCGAGCCTGTCGCGTTCGTGCTCGGCGCGTGCGCCTCGGGGACTCTGGCGATCGGTCTCGCGCGTGAGTGGTTGCTCGCGGGCGCGTGTGATCTCGTGCTGTGCGGCGGCTTCGACGCGGTGAGCGTGTTCGTGGCCTCGGGGTTCGAGGCGTTGCGTGCAGTCTGCACGGATGGATCGCCGCGCCCTTTTCGTGCGGGACGCGACGGGCTCGCGCTCGGTGAAGGCGCCGCGGTGCTCGCGCTCGTTCGGGGCGACGATGCGTCGCTCGCTGCGGCGGCGCTCCCCCCTCATGGCTTCGTGACGGGCTTCGGCACGTCGTGCGACGCGGTCCACCTGACGGCGCCCGATCGCGACGGCAGGGGCCTCGCGCGAGCTGCAGAGCAGGCGCTGGCGGACGCGGGTCGGCCTCGCATCGACCTGGTGAGCGCCCACGCAACGGCGACGGTGTTCAACGACGCTTCGGAGGCCCACGCGCTCGCGGCGGTTCTCGGAGAGCGCCTCGGTGAGGTGCCGGTTCATGCGCTCAAGGGCGGCATCGGACACACGCTCGGCGGTGGAGGTGCGCTCGAGACGCTCGCCGCCCTCCGAGCGATGAAGGTCTCGGTGGCGCCTGCATCGGCCGGCACCGGGGTGATCGAGGGCGGCGTGCGCGTGCTCGAGCGTGCCGAGCGGCACGAGGCCTCGGCTGCGCTCAAGCTCTCGGCTGCGTTCGGCGGAGCGAATGCCGCGCTCGTTCTCCGCCGCGATGCCGCTCCGTCAGGCGCCGCCGCGCGAGACGCGCGCGAGGTGTTCGTGTCGCGTGCGGTGGCCGTCGTCGACGACGTCGTCGACGCGAGCGATCCGCACGAGCTCGCCGCGACGACCGGGTACTCGGAGGACAGGCTCGCGCGTGCCGACGCTCTGGTCCGCCTCACGATCGGCGCGGCCGTACGCCTGCGCGAGCTGATCGCGGCGGCGGGGCAGGGCACGCTCGAGGGCGCGGGGATCGTCGTCGGTCACGGGCTCGCGACCATCGATACGAACGCCGCCTACCTCGCGCGGATCCGTGCTGCCGGCGCGAGCCGGGGCGAGCCCAGGCGCTTCCCGTATACGACGCCGAACGCGCCCGCCGGGGAATGCGCGGTGGCCCTCGGGCTCACGGGTCCTGCGTTCGCGGTGGGCGGCGGTCCGCATGGCGGGCTCGAGGCGCTTGCGGTCGCGGCTGATCTCGTCAGGGGCGGCGTCGCCGACCGCATCGTCGTGGTCGCCGTCGACGAGGCAGGCGAGGGCTCGCGAAGAGTGGCCCCGGCGACCCGGCCTGGTGCGGTGGCGATGCTCGTGTCCGCCGCGCCATTGTCCGCGCGGCTCGAATCGTGGTCGGTACGGCTACCCGCACGTCTCGGCGTGGGTGATGCGCTCGTGAGCGCTCCCGCGGTGGAGGCTCATCGGGCGCTCCTGCCCCTCGCCGGCGGCCGCCCGACGGCCCTCGAAGCCCGCACCCCGTGGGGAGGATTTGCCAATGTGTCCCTGTTCTGGCTCTAATTCGGCGGTTATCGCGCCAAATCCCTCGGAATCCCCGTAAGGTCCTCCTTGTTGGAGCCCAAGATGCGAAAGCTCGTCTCTATCGTCGTCCTCTCCCTCGCCTCCGCGGTCTCGTTTGGAGCCGCCGGCTGCTCGAAGTCGTACATCCCCAACACCGATGTCGAGGACTCGAGCGAGAACAAGAAGGTCATCACGTTCTGCGAGGAGTACCGGCACGCCGTCGAGGACAAGGACGTCGGTCGGCTCCTGAAGCTCGCGAGCCCTCGCTACTACGAGGACGGCGGCAACACGAACCCCGAGGACGACATCGATTTCGACGGCCTCAAGGATTACCTGACGTCCACGTTCGTGAAGACGCAGACGATCCGCTACGAGATCCGCTACCGCCGCGTGACCTTCAACGAGAACAAGAAGATCTACATCGAGTACACGTACTCGGCGAGCTACCGCATCCCGGGCCTCAAGGGCGAGGAGTGGAAGCACACCGTCGCCGACAACCGACTCGAGAACGTGGCCGACGGCGATTCGTTCAAGATTCTCGCCGGGATGTGAGAAGGGGACAGTGACGTTCGTCCTCGCTCACGTCTCGGACCTCCACGTCTCCGAGTTCGGTGACACGTTCCACGATCGCCTCCGGGTCGTGAAGCGCAGCGTGAACGTCTTTCCGAACGACGCGGGCAAGTTCGAGGTCGTGTGGGAGGAGGCTGGCTGGCGCATTCTCCACGAGCGCGGGAAGAAGACCGCGAAGATCGCGCTCGTCGATCCGGACGGGTACGCGCACCCGGTCCCGTCGCGCAAGGAGGGCGGCGGACTGCTCGACCCCGTCGAGCGGGCGGCGGCGAAGGCCTGTCACATCGAGGCGCGCCGCGCGGCGACACTCGCGCAGCACGTCCCGAGCGCGGGAGCGTTGCAGGTCCTCTTCGAGGGGACGCCGCGGAACTCGAACGTGCGTCTCCTCCGTGCCGTGCAGGCCATCGAGGACAGCGGCGCCGACGCGGTGGTCGTCACCGGTGACGTCACCGACGACGGGGTCGGGTGGGAGCTCGTCGAGGCGGCGTTCGCACGGTGGAGGGACAAAGGGCGCCTCTTCGTCATTCCCGGCAATCACGATCTCTACCTGTTCCCATTGCGCGGAAGCGGGCGGCCGAAGCCGACGTTCGAGTCGAAGCGTGCGGCCTGGCGGGCCTTCGCGGCGCGCATCGGGCTCGAGCTGCACGAGTCCGGCGCCTGGTGCCGGTTCGTCCCGGAGGCGAACACCGTCATCGTCGGGCTCGACTCGTGTGCGAGACCGCAGCGCCGCTTCTTCCGCCACAACGGCGCGATCGGACCGGCCCAGCTGGAGTGGCTCCGCGAGATCGGCAAGCGCCCCGAGTTCCAGGCCGCGCGGCATCGGCTCGTGATGCTGCACCATCACGTCGTGCCGCTTCCGCACGGGGTCGGGCGCCGCGCGCCGAGCGAGATCGGCATGCGCCTCGACGACGCACGGAGCGCCGCGGAGGTGTTCGACGAGATCAAGGTGACCGCGGTGCTTCACGGGCATCGTCACGTGAGCGAGCAGCGTCAGCCCGCGGGTTCGAACTTCACGATCCTCGCGTCCCCTTCGCTCACGCTAGGTTGCCGCAGCGGCGACGATCCCTCGTTCTGGCGCATCGAGCTCGACGAGCACATGCACGCCTCACGCGTTCGTGTCCCCGTGGAGAGCATCGAGCAGGACGAGGACCCGCCCGCGAGCGTCACGGAGTCGCTCGTCGACTCGGTGGTCGACCTGATGTCGGCGGCAGCGGACGGCGAAGAAGAAGACGGCTGAGGGAGCAATCAGTCGGTCGCGGCGTCCGCGGCGGCAGTCGCGGCCGGGGCGGCTGGCGGGAGCAGGAAGGCGCAGGCCGGGGTCTTCTCGGGGCTCTTCACGACGTCGCAGTCCTGCGTGCCGTTGATCGCATCGACGCAGGCCTGCGTCGCGACGGCGCCTGGGTCGACCGTGGTGACGAGACCGTGGAGGCACGCCTCCTCGTAGAAGCGCTTGCAGGCGCCGACGTCCTGCTGGTCCTGCCCGGCCGGGGTAGGAGAGTCGCGCCGGTGCACCGGGGTCGAGAGGTCGATCCCACAGCTCTTCGCGTTCTCGCAGCGAGCGCCCTCGATCTTGCGGCAGGCGTCCACCCCGACCGGCTGGGTCCCGCAGGCGAATGCTCCCGCGAGGCCCAGCGCCAGGACGGCCGCGATCACGGCCTGGACGAACACGCGGCGCAGTTGCATCTCGTCCGACATATCAGGCGTGACGCTGGCCGCCAAAAAACGCGCAGCCTCGGCGCCTGACGTGAGGAACGCCCGAGAAAAACCGCGTTGCCGCGCAGTGTCAACTTGACAGTAGCGGTGTCTAGAAGCAGAATGGAGGGGTGACGGAGAGAACCTACAAGCTCGACGAGCTGGCGCGCGTGACCGGGATGTCGGCGCGGACGGTGCGCTACTACGTGCAGCGGGGGCTGCTCCCGCCTGCCACCTTCCGCGGGAAGGACACGGTCTACGGGCACGAGCACCACGTCCGCCTGCGCGCGATCCGGCGCCTCCAGGAGGCGTTCTTCCCGCTCGACGCGATCGCGGCCGAGCTCGAGGGGCGACCGCTCGTCGAGATCGAGCGGATCGCCGACGGGAGGGTGACGCTCGCGAGCGCACCAGCCTCGCGCGCCATCGGTGAGGAGGTCGACGCGCCCGGTGCCCGCCCGCCGCCCGCCGAAGAACCCCGGCTCGCGATCATGCGTGAGGCCTCTCGGGTCTTCCGTCGCATCGAGCTGTTCCCCGGTGTCGACCTGACAGTGGCAGACGACGCGCCGGAGCAATCCGTGAAGCTAGTCAGCGAGATGCTGACGATCTTGGAAGCAATGTCGAAGACGAAAGAAGGAGGGCGAAAGCGATGAACCGACCGGGCGACACGAAGCGAGACGTCGAGAGGGCCGGCCTGTTCGCGGCGCACGGGGTGGAGGGGCAAGTCCGCGCCGTACCGCTCCTCGGGGTGGAGGTCCGCGCCGAGGTGGTCGCCGGGCATACGCGCTCCGTCGTTCGGCAGCGCTACCGCAACGACGAGAAGCGGCCGATCGAGGCCATCTACACGTTCCCGCTCCCGACGCGCGGCGCAGTGACGGGCTTCGCCATGACCGTCAACGGCCGACACCTCGTGGGCGAGGTGCAAGAGCGTGAGGAGGCTTTCCGCCGGTACGACGATGCCATCAGCGCCGGCCATGGCAGCGCGCTCCTCGAGCAGGAGCGGCCCAACGTGTTCACGGCGAACGTAGGCAACCTCCTCCCCGGCGAGGAGACGGTCATCGAGATCGAGTACGTCGAGCCGCTTCACACCGACGAGGGAGCCGTTCGCTGGTCCCTTCCCACGCTCGTGGCGCCTCGCTACGTCCCCGGGACGGTGTCGGGCGACCGCACGTCGCACGGGACGTCCGACCCGACCACGCGCGTGCCGGACGCGGACCGCCTCTCGCCCCCCATCGACGTCGTCGCTTATGGCATTTCCCTCGAGCTCCTCTTCGATCTGGGGTGCGAGGTCGAGGTCGCGAGCCCGTCACACGCCGTGCGGTCGGAGCGTCTCCCGGGCCGCGCGCAGATCACGCGCGTCACGTTCTCGCAGTCCGAGGTCGCGCTAGACCGTGACATCGTCGTGACCGCGTCCGCGAAGACGAGCGCATTCGCCGCCGCGCCGGTCGCATCCGTGGTGGCACACCGTGCGGCCGGCTCGGCCATCGGGACCTTCGCGCTCTCGCTGGTCCCCGATCTGGCGGGCGGTCTCGAGCGCCGCGACGGACGGAGCGAGGTCGTCTTCGTCCTCGACCGCTCGGGCTCGATGGAGGGCTCTGCGATGGACGAGGCCAAGACCGCGCTTCGTCTCTGCCTCCGCCAGCTCCGCGAGGGAGATCGCTTCGCGGTGATCGCGTTCGACGACTCGATCGAGCTGATGTCGCCGTCGATGACCGTGCTCACGTCCTCCAGCCTCCGCGCTGCCGACACGTGGATCGACGCGGTCGGCGCGCGTGGCGGCACGGAGATGCTCGAGCCGCTCGTGCAGGCGGCGGGGCTCGCGCCGAATGGCATCATCGTGCTCCTCACCGACGGCCAGGTCGCCAACGAGGACGAGATCCAGGAGCAGCTCCTCGCCAAGCGTGCCACCGCGCGCGTCTACGCGTTCGGCATCGGCACCAACGTGAGCGACGCTCTGCTCGTCGGTCTCGCGGAGAAAACGGGCGGCGGCGTGGAGATGATTCACCCGGGCGAGCGCGTCGACGACAAGGTCGTCGCGCAGTTCGCGCGTGCCACGGCGCCTCGCGTCACGGGGCTCCATGTCTCGTTCCGGGGTGTCGACGTCGGCGAGATCGCTCCCGCCGAGCCGACAGCGCTCGTCGACGGCGAGCCGTTCACGATCTTCGGGACGTACGAGGCGTCGGGGATCGGCGCCGTCGAGATCCGCGGCATGTACGAGGGCGAGAAGTTCTACCTCGAGGTGCCGATCGATCTCCCCGAGCGCGACGACCGACCCGCCGTGACGAAGCTCTGGGCTCAGGCGCGCATCCGAGACCTCGAGCGCGCGTCGCTCTCCGGGCGGCGCGCCGACACGATGAAGCAGCGCATCGTCGCGCTGGCAAAGGAGCACGGTGTGTCCTCGAGGTACACGTCGTTCGTCGTCGTCGAGAAGCGCACGGGCGACCGTCGCGTGAATGAGCAGGCGGAGATGCGCGTCGTTCCGGTCAGTGCGCCGGCCGACTGGGGGATGTTCAAGGCGAGGCAAAGCGCGCGCACCCGCTCGTACGGCGCGGCGCCGCCGCCGATGGCGCGAGGGTCCCTCGGGGCGCCGGCCCCGCGACGTTCGATGGGCTACGCCTCGGCGCCGCCGATGCCGCCCCCTATGTCGAGGTCCGTTCCGCGCTCCGCACCCGCCGCAGGTGTCGACGACTTCGATCTGCCGAGGGGAGGGCGCGTCGTCGCATCGCGCGCCGCGGGGGCCAGCGAACAGGATCGCGGAGTCAGCTTCGCAACCGCGCAGCGCTCCGCGCCCGTCGACGCGCCCGCGGAGCGGCAATCCGGCGGAGATCCCGTCACGTCGATCCTCGAGCGACAGTCTGCATCGGGCATGTGGGAGGAGCGTGGCCGTGACCCGATCGTGGTCACCGTCGAGGTCCTGCTCATCCTCCTACGCCTCGGCGTCTCGTCGACGCATCCGGTGCACGGCGCGCAGACGACGAAGGCCGTCGCGGCCCTGCTGGACGCGATCGACGCGGCACCAGCGCTGGAAGCCAAGGTCGCCGAGCTCGCGCTCGCGGCGCTCTGGCTCCTGGCGACTGGCCGGCGGACGCGCCTCGCCATCAAGGAGCTGGCGAGCCATCGTACCGGGCTCGAGGCGCTCACCACGCTGCTCGGTCACGACGACGACGGCGTGCGCGCACTCGTCGAGCGAATCGCGCCGGTGTGATAGCTACGGGAGCGATGAACGGCGCAGGCAGGGTCGATGCGGCGATGGTGCTCTGCGCCGGCCTCGGGACCCGCTTGCGCCCGCTCACCGACGAGATGGCGAAGCCGATGGTACCGGTCGGCGATCGGCCGGCGGTAGCCCACGTCGTCGCGCAGGTTCGCCTCGCGGGCGTGAGCCCAGCGCGCATCGTGGTCAACGTGCATCACCGTCCGGCGGACGTTCGCGTGTGGGCCGAGGTCGAGCAGATCGCCGTCTCGCACGAGCCGGAGCTGCTCGGCACGGCGGGCGGCGTCGCGGCAGCCGCCTCCCTCCTTGGTCCGGGCGCTGTGCTGGTGTGGAACGGCGACATCCTCTCCGACCTCGACCCGCGCGAGCTGCGTGTCGAAAGCGCCGCTGCGAGCCTCGCAACGCTCGCGGTGCACGCGCGACCCGCGGGCGAGGGAAACGTCGGCTTCGCTGCCGACGGCCGAATCGTTCGACTGCGCAACTCGAGCTTCGGCCGCGAGGACCACGGCGGTGACTTCCTCGGCATTCACGTTCTGGGCGAGGCGCTGCGCGCGCGGCTCCCCGAGCGGGGCTGCCTCGTCGGTGACGTGTACATCCCGGCGCTCGCGCGCGGCGAACGCCTCCAGGTCCACGTCACGATGGCCTCGTTCTTCGACATCGGCTCCGTCGCCCAGTACCTCGCGGCCAACGCGGAGTGGCTCCGGTCACGCGGGCTCGGGTCGTGGGCTCATCCGTCCGCGGTCGTCAATGCTCCGATCGACGGCTCGATCGTCGGCGCGGGCGCCGTGGTCGATGCGCCCGCACGGAGGTCCGTCGTGTGGCCCGCGGCACACGTGCAGAGTGCATGCGATGCGTCAGTGGTAACCCCAGCTCAGAAGCCGTTCATCTCGGCGAGGTAGGGGAACGAGTCCGTCGCGTACTTGGTCGCGTGGTCGACGCCGTCGCGTATGGCGTCCGCGTCCTGCGCGGAGGCGGCGGGGCCGCGGATGAGGAAGTTCAACGTCACGTCGAGCGCGTCCTCGTTCGGCATGCGGCCGCCGCACGTCGCGTAGGGTGTGCCGGTCAGCTGCGCGCGCTCGATCTCGAGATAGGTGTGCGGCCTGTAGTAGTCGCACGGCTTCGACGTATCGATGATGATGTAGTTGCCGCTGGAGACGCGCGTGGTCCACGTCGCGATCTGATCCTGCTTCCAGTTCACGACGCGATCCTGAGCATCGAACTGAGCGAGCTTCTTCACGAAGCCGCCAGTGAAGGCTTGCCCACGGATGTGGAACGGGTCTTCCTGGTTGTACGGGTCGAGCACGGTGGCGAACTCCACCGGGTTCTCGCCGACGAGCATCATGGTGGTGACCTCGACGATGGCGGCGTGGTCGACGCTGCCACGACCGAAGCTGAGCTCGTCCTCGGAGGCGGAGGTGTCGCCGGGGCTCGATGCGTCGTCCTCGGAGGCCGCGCAGCCGTAGGCCGCCACGAGCGTCAGGAAGCCGAACGCCCAGAGCTTGGTGGTGTTCATGGCGATCACTTCCGCACCGTCTGGGCAGTGACGGCGAGCATCGCCGCGCCAAACCTGGTCTTGTCGACCTCGACGACGATGCTGAGGACGTTCTGGCCGTGCAGCCCGTTGACCCCAGGCGTCTTGTCGACCGGCTGGCTGTAGTTGAACTTGAGCGTCCTCGCGAGGTCGAGGAACCAGGGATCGGAGCGGACGCCCGCGAAGACCTTGATGCCGTTCTGCTGGGTGCTGCCGCCGGCGGCGTAGCTGCCGGTGCGCGTGTCGAAGCTGATGGTCTCCTGCGAGGTGCCGAAGGAGAACCGGCACGTCGCGTGC
>JANXVA010000315.1 GCA_025351875.1 Myxococcales bacterium
TCCCGATCGCCTCGATGGTGTGGAGCATGCCGGCGTGGTTCTTCACGCGTGATGCCAGCGGCGGGGTCTCCTCTGTGATCGCGCTCGGGAGTCGAGGGAAGAGATCGTGGACGACGCGCACCGACCAGCGCGCGAACGTCATCACCGGCACTCCCTCGACGCCGAGATTCGGCAGGACGCGGCTCGTGTAGTGGATGAGCGCTTCGTTCGGGACGATGACGAGCATCTTCGCGGCGCGGTAACGCGACGGGCTCGAGGAATGGAGGTACGCGACGCGGTGGAGGCCGACCGTGGTCTTGCCGCTGCCGGCGCTTCCCTGGATGGCCACCAGGCCGACGCCCGGCTTCGTGATGAGCTCGTACTGCTCCTTGTCGAGCATGGCGGCGATCGACGGCAGCAAGCGATCGGCGGTCGTCGCCTTGCCGCGCTCGGACGGCGCGAGGCCGACGGGGCCCACCCCTTCCCCCTTGCCTGGGAGGCGCAGGCGCGCAGTCATCGCCTCGGCGCGGCGCCAGCGGCGGTCCGTGTCGATGACGAACGTGCCCTGCGGAGCCGTGACCTTGCGTAGCTCGCCGTTGACGATTGCGACCGTTCGACGCGCGAGCACCTCGCCTTCGATGGGACGATCGCCGAGCGTCTCCTCGTAAGGATCGCCTTCGCGGTAGCGGTAGAAGATGCGGCTGACCGGAGCGTTGCGCCAGTCGACGATGCGAATGCCGGCGCCCGCGTCGAGGTACTGCTTCGAGCCGACGAGCACGTCACGGCGACGGATCTTCTCGCCCTGGCTGCCCGGGAGCGTCACCAGCTCTTCGAGGCGCAAGTGCGCGAAGTACGGGCTCTTGCGATCGATCGAGCCGACGGTGCTCTTGCCTCGATGCGCGCGCACCGCGCCGAGCGTGTGCATCTGCTCGAGGAGCGCAGGCAGGTCCTCCGGCTTGGCGGCGGCGGCGAGCTCGCGGAGCTCGAGCAGGCGCGCGTCGTCGGCCGCGAGCTGTTGGTTCAGCGTCGGTCCGGCGGGCGGCGACGAAGGAGAATTCCCGGCGGCCGCCGGGTCGGGTCCGAGCGCTCGATAGACGATCTCGAGAAGCTTGAGCTCCTCGCGGACAACGCGCGCCCCCTCTTCATCGGTCTCCAGACCGGGAACGGCGATCTCGTCCGTCGCTGGTGCGCGCTCTTGGGTTGCCTCTGACACGGGGGGCGGAGGCATAGCATCTTTGGGGGACCTCCGGTCCGTCCTTGTCGGGGACCTCCAATCCGTCCGGTCCCCCTCATCGCTGCGCGCCTCGCCTCCCCCAGGGAGATTCGGCGGTACGCGCCGACCGGCGTGCGCAACCCACGCCGTTTCTCGCGAGCATGCGCTCTCGAAGACCCAACAAGCCGAAGCTCACAGCCTCGCGCATCCCAGGCGTGAAACTCGGCGTCGCTGCGGCGCCGTTCGCCGCAGGCGAATCACGCCGGGCCGGGCGCCCAATGGGGAGGCTCGCCAAGCGAGGGGCGAAGCCTGCACTAGCCTAGAGAATGAGCTGCTCGCCGATGGTCAGGACCGTGAGATTCAGGCCCTTGAGCTTCGCGCACTGCTTCTCCACCGCCGACTGGAAGGCCGGTTTGATGTGGTAGAGCAGCGTCGGCAGGTCCTGGGGCCGCTTGTACTTCTTGAGGTCGGGGAGAAGCGTCTGCGGTGAGTGGTGTCCGCTCAGCGTGGCGACGCGCTGCTCCTCGTTGGGGAAGCTCACTTCCATGAGGAGGGCGCGCAGGTCCTTCTCCTTGTTGAGCACCTCCCAGAGGCGATCGGTCGGACCGGTATCGCCGCTGTAGGCCATCGACGCGCCGTCCTTGTCGACGATGAACGCGGACGTGTCGATGGTGTGGCTCACGCTGATCGCGCGAACGCCGTAGCCGGCGACCTCGATGCGGACCTCGGGCTTCAGCACCTTGTACTGGATCGTCGGCTCCTTCTTCGACGGGATGACCGTGAAGTCTGGCCAGACGAGCCCGTTGAAGAAGTGCTTCTTGAGGACGTCGAGCGTCGCGATGGTTCCCACCACCAGCAGCGGCTTGCAGCCGTACTGCGCTCGGTTGTCGGCGATCGTCGCGAGATCGCGGATGTGATCGAGATGCGCGTGGCTGACGAGCACCGCCTCCAGCTGATACTGCAGCTTGAGATCGAGGCCGCTCGTCAGCGAGCCGGCGTCGATCGCAAGACGGTCGTCCAGGATGAACGCGCTGGTTCGGTGTTTCGGTGTCTCACCACCGTGGCAGCCGACTACTCGGAGCTGCACGGGGCTCTGCGACTGCTTCTGGAGGAGAGACCCGCGCGGCGATTCATCGGCAGAGACGAGCTTATCGCCTCGCTTTCCGCGGAGTCAAAAAGCGTCCACCTCGACCGTAGCGCCCACGTCGCGTGCCAGCTGGGCAACCGCGCGTCATTCGCAGTAAACTCCCGCGTCATGCGCATGCGAATCAGCGTTTCGATCCTCGCAATCTCGGCACTTCTCGCGACCGCGGCCGTCGGCTGCGGCGGCGGAGGTGCTCCCGACCCGAAGAACCCGGCGGCTGGCAAGAACGCCGGCGGTGGTGACGGAAAGGGCGTGAAGGGCGGCGACAAGGCCCCTACGTTCACGATCGACTCGATGAACGGCGCCGGCAGGATGACCGTGGCGCCGGGCAAGGTAACCATCGTCGACTTCTGGGCGACCTGGTGCGAGCCCTGCAAGAAGTCCTTCCCGAAGCTGCAGGAGCTCTACGTGAAGTACAAGGCGAGCGGCCTCGAGATCGTTGCCATCTCCGTCGACGACGAGAAGAACGGCATCACCGATTTCGCCAAGACGCACGGCGCGAAGTTCCCCGTCGGCTGGGACGACGGCAAGAAGATCGCCGAGAAGTGGAAGCCCGAGAACATGCCCTCGTCGTACATCGTCGGGAAGGACGGCGTCGTGAAGCACGTCCATCGCGGCTACCACGACGGCGAAGAGAACGAGATCGAGAAGGAGCTCAAGGCGTTGTTCTAGTCTCGTGGGCCTGGGCGGCCCCTCATCGGCGCAGCGCCGATGAACCTCCCCGCCCTACTGCTCGCTCGGATGTGCTTCGCCTGCGGCGAACGGCGCTGCGCGTCGATTTGCACGCCCTGGGTGGCGCGACCTGAAGCCTTCCTCGCTCGAGGCGTCAGCGGTGCCCGTGCGCGATCTCTCTTCACAAACGACGAAGCCCCGGATGCCGTGAGGCACCGGGGCTTTGTCGTGGCTGGGCTCTTACGAAGAGCTCAGCGCGTGGGTCAGTCCATGTCGAAGTCGCCCATGCCGCCGCCCATGCCGCCCATGCCGCCCATGCCGCCCATGCCGCCGCCGCCGCCGCCACCAGCCGACTTCTTCGCCGGCTTGTCGGCGATGATCGCCTCGGTCGTGAGCATCATGCCCGAGACGCTCGCGGCGAACTCGAGGGCCGAACGAACGACCTTCGCGGGGTCGATGACGCCGGCCTTCACGAGGTCCTCGAACGTGTCCGTCGCGGCGTTGAAGCCGAACGAGCCCGTGCCGTTGCGAACCTTCTCGACGACGACGGAGCCTTCGGCGCCGGCGTTCTTCGCGATCTGGCGAAGGGGCTCCTCGATCGCGCGGCGAACGAGGTTCACGCCGAACTGCTGCTCGCCTTCGACCTTGAGGGTCTCGAGCACCTTGCTCGCGCGGAGGAGCGCGACGCCGCCGCCGGGGACGATGCCTTCCTCGACCGCAGCGCGCGTGGCGTGGAGCGCGTCCTCGACGCGAGCCTTCTTCTCCTTCATCTCGGTCTCGGTGTACGCACCGACCTTGATGACGGCGACGCCGCCGGCGAGCTTCGCAAGGCGCTCCTGGAGCTTCTCCTTGTCGTAGTCCGACGTCGTGTTCTCGACCTGCTTGCGGATGGTCTCCGTGCGGGCCTTGATGTCGGCGGGGCTACCGGCGCCGTCGACGATGACGGTGTTGTCCTTGTCGACCGACACGCGCTTGGCGGTACCGAGGTCCTTGACCGTGACCGACTCGAGCTTGATGCCGAGATCCTCGGAGACGACCGAGCCGCCCGTGAGGATCGCGATGTCCTTGAGCATCTCCTTGCGACGATCGCCGAAGCCCGGCGCCTTGATGGCGCAGACCTTGAGCGCGCCGCGGAGCTTGTTGACGACGAGCGTGGCGAGCGCCTCGCCCTCGACGTCCTCGGCGATCATGACGAGGGGACGGCCCTCCTTCGCGATCTGCTCGAGCAGCGGGATGATGTCGGCCATCATCGAGATCTTCTTCTCGCTGATGAGGATGTACGGGTTGTCGATCTCGGCCGTCATCTTCTCCGTGTTGGTCACGAAGTAGGGAGACAGGTAGCCGCGGTCGAACTGCATGCCCTCGACCACCTCGAGCTCGGACTCCATGCCCTTCGCTTCTTCGACGGTGATGACGCCTTCCTTGCCGACCTTTTCCATCGCGCTGGCGAGCATGTCGCCGATGGTCTTGTCGCCGTTGGCGCTGATCGTGCCGACCTGAGCGATGTGCTCCTTGTCCTTCGTCGGCGTCGCGAGCTTCTTGATCTCGGCGACCATCGCGGTGACGGCGGCGTCGATGCCACGCTTGATCTCCATCGGGTTGTGACCCGCTTCGACGAGCATGAGGCCGTGCGTGTAAATCGCCTGCGCGAGAACGGTCGCCGTGGTCGTGCCGTCGCCGGCCTTGTCGCTGGTCTTGGAAGCGACCTCGCGGACCATCTGCGCGCCCATGTTCTCGAACTTGTCGTGGAGCTCGATTTCCTTCGCGACCGTGACGCCGTCCTTCGTGACGACCGGCGCGCCGTAGCTCTTCTCGATGACGACGTTGCGACCCTTGGGGCCGAGCGTGACCTTGACGGCGTCGGCGAGGGCGTTGACGCCGTGGAGGATGCGGCCGCGTGCGTTGCGGCTGTAGACGATCTGCTTTGCGCTCATTGTGATTCTCTCTTCATTCTTCTTCTAGATTTCGATCGTCAGGATCACTTGGTGAAGACCGCCAGGACGTCGTCCTCGCGGAGGAGGACGAGATCCTCGCCGTCGACCTTCACTTCCGTGCCCGTGTACTTGCCGAACAGGACCTTGTCCCCGGCCTTCACGTCCATGGGAACGACCTTGCCGTTCTTGAGGATGGTGCCCGAGCCGACGGCGAGGACGACGCCCTCGAGGGGCTTCTCCTTCGCGGTGTCGGGGATGAAGATGCCTCCCTTGGTCTTCTCCTCTTCCACGGTGCGCTTGACGACGAGGCGGTCAGACAGGGGGCGGATCTTCATGGTTTTTCTCGCTGCTTTCGGGGGGTTTGGCGCGGGATCGAGGATCGGACGCCGGGGCTGTTAGCACTCGACCTATGTGAGTGCCAGAAGTTGCGCCGCAACCTAGGCCTTGGGCGGGCGGCGTCAAGTCCCGCTGGAGCAGATCCTGGGTAGCGCTGCCACGAAGCCTCCAGGCCGAGGCGGATTGCCCTCGATGGCCGCTTGGAAAGCCCTGAGCTTGCTCTGAATTTTGCGGGCACGAGCGCTGCAGGTGCCCGTCTGCGGCGATGAGCTCAAAGGTAAGGCAAAGTGCGCGTGCGGAGGGCCGCGGAGGCGTCAGGCTGGTTCCCGGGCTCGACGTACGCGCGGGTCACACGGTCGCAGGAAGGTACCGCGTCGAGGAGCTTGTCGGCGCGGGCGCCTCTGGAGTCGTGCTCTCGGCGCGCACGCTTCACCTCCGTCAGCGCGTCGCGCTCAAGATTTTTGCGTCTTACACCGATGGGCAGGATGACCTCCTCCGCCGCCGCCTCGACAAGGCGCGGCTCGCGTCCCGCCTGAGAGGTGAGCACGTCGCGCGCATCGTCGAGATCGGCCTGACCGGCGAGGCGATGCCCTACGTCGCGACGGAGTGGCTCGAGGGAGCGACACTCGAGGCCGAGCTCGCGACGCGCGAACGACTCACCGTGGCCGAAGCCGCGCGCTGGATCCTGGAGGCGTGCGAGGGGCTCGCGGAGGCGCACGCGCTGGGTCTCGTCCACGGGGATCTCAAACCGCAAAACATCCTGCTCGCGGAGCCGAAGAAGGCGTCGCGCCGGCGACGCAGTATGTCCGCGACGGAGGCGATCGAGATCGAGGCCGAGGTCGACACGCGCATCCTCAAGATCCTCGATTTCGGCACGACCAGCCCGCTCGACGCGATCGGTGACCAGAGCGCGTCGGCGTTCTTCGGCTCCCCGGCGTTCCTCGCTCCCGAGCAGATCCGCGGCGACGACGTCGATGCGCGCGCCGACATCTGGGCGCTCGGCGTGCTGCTCTTCAACGCCGTCTCCGGCGCGCTCCCGTTCGAAGCGGACACGGTGAGCGGTGTGCTCGTCGCTGTCGCTCGCGATGCCGCTGCTTTGCTCACCGAGGTGCCCTACGAGCTGGCAGGGCTCGTCCACCAGTGCCTCGACAAGGACCCCGAGAGGCGACCGCAGGACGTCGCGCAGCTCGCGGCACGGCTTGCCCCGTTCGCGGGCGCGGACGGGCCGCGGCTCGCCGAGCGCGTCCGTACGGCGCTCGAGAGGCGCGGCGAGCTGCTGGAGCCGCGCGAACCGCGCGAGGGCGCTGCGCAGGGCTCGGTTCCGCCCGTGTCCATGCCGGCGGTCCCACGTGTCGCGCAGGAGGAAACGACGAAGCGGTCACGACGAGGGTTCGCGCAAGCCCCTCGCGGGCGAAGCACGACGCTCGCCCTTCTGGGCGGGGCCGGGCTCATCGCCGCGGTGACGTTCGCGACCACCCATCCGTGGGCGCGTCCTGACCTCGTCGTCGCCGCGACTCGAGCTGCCGACGAGACGTTGGTCGGAAGACATGCCGCGGAGGAGCCGTTCGCTCGCGCGGATCTGCTCGCGGCGCCCGAGGACCCGACACGGACTCGAGTCGACGAGCCGGCACCGACTCTGGCCGACGAGCCGCCGCCCGACGAGCCGCCGATATCGTTCGCGCCCACGACCGCCAACCCGATGATGCCGACGCCACTCGCCGCCGCGGCGACCCCCCTCGCGACCGCGGCGCCGCCCGTCGTGCTCGCAGCGCCGCCCGTCGTGCTCGCAGCGCCGACGAGCACTCCCGCGCGCTTGGTGCTGCCACCTGGGCTTCCGCGGACGCGTGACGACAACGTGCTCCCCTACCCGACTGCGCCGTGGCCGTCGCCACGAGGCGGAACTCGCGCGAGTCGAAGGTAGCCATCTTCAAGTGCTTGACAACGCAGGCCGCGCGGCTAAGGTGCGCCGCCAAAGCGCTGCTTTTGGGCGCTTCTCGCTTCCCGCTTCTTGCTTCTTCCTTGCCCGCTTGCCAGCTTCCCGTGATGGGCGATCGTCTAACGGCAGGACGACGGATTCTGGCTCCGTCTATCTAGGTTCGAATCCTAGTCGCCCAGCAAATCTTCACCTCAGCCACTCTTCACTTAGGAAACGTAGGGCCCCATCGTCTAGCGGTTAGGACACCGGCCTCTCACGTCGGGAACATGGGTTCAATTCCCATTGGGGTCACCACACCGCAAGGTGAGCGACCGTGAGAATTCAGGCTCGATCCGGTAAGGATCGGGCCTGTTTGCTTTTGTGACTCTCGCTACCCGCCGTCGGCCTTGCAGGCAGCGAGGCTGGCGCACGCGCTGGCGAAGTCCTTCTGGATCGCCGGCGTGGTGTCGGCGCATACGTCCGAGCCGACATAGCCGCGCTTGGTCGCGGCCTGCCGGATGTCCTCCGCGACGGCATCGCACCTCGACGACGAGCCCGAGGTGCCCCCGTCGAGCGAGCTCGAGCCGGAGCCTGACGAGCAGCCGACGACGAAGAGGAAAAGAAGCGGCGCGACCTTCATCGCGCCAGCATACTCACT
>JANXVA010000362.1 GCA_025351875.1 Myxococcales bacterium
CCCGTCAACCGCATCGCCACGAACGCGTGCGATTGCAGCACCCACTTCACCTTCGCGATCGCTGCCGGCTCGTTGCGTGCGAGCCACAGTAGCTTTGGCCCCAGGTAGTAGGCTTCGGTGCCCAGCTCGCGCGCCTCGCCCTCCGCCCGCGTGTCGAGCCACAACACCGCCGGCCTCACGACGTCGCCAGCCGCGTCGACCAGCACTACCGTTGGCGCTTGACCTACGACGGCGATGCACGCGATCTCATCGAGCTTGTTCGTCAGCGCGAGCTCTCCCGTCACGCGCGCGATCGCCCGCCACCACGCCTCCGGGTCGGCCTCCGCCCATCCGGGCTTCGGCGAATCGTGGAGGCAGCTGGCGCTCGCGTCGGCCACCATGCGACCGTCCTCGGCGAAGATCGCCGCGCGGACGCCCGTCGTACCGATGTCGATCCCGAGCAGCACGGCGCGCTCGGTCAGGGGCTCCCGCCGTCGCCGCCGGCGCCGGCCGCGGACGCGAGCGTCCAGCCGGAGCTGCCCTTCACGAAGGCGACCGTCGCATCACCCGGCGGCCTCGTGATCGCGCCGCACGCGGCGTCGATCGCCGCCGTCGTCGGGCGGAGCTTCACCTCGCGGTCGTAGCGAACGTCAGCGTGCGTATCGTCGGTCGCCGTCACCTTCACGACCTTGTCCGCGCGGGCATCGGCACACGTGAAGCGCCCTTCACGCAGCTCGCCGACGAGATCGACGCACGTGCTGTAGATCTGGCTCCGTGGTTTCCGCTCGTACGCGGGAATGTCGGTCAGGCTCGCGGTCGCGACCTCGTCAGGCCACCCAAGCATGTACGCGTCGGGCATCCGGTGCGTCACCCCGGCGGCCACGAGCGCGTCGATGCACGCGCGAGCCTTCCCAGCCCCCTCCTTCGGGACGCAGATCCCCTTGGTCGAGTGCTGCATCTTCACATGCGAGAGAATGTCGACGGGGAGGATGCAGCTGCCCTCCTCCTTGACCTGGCTCTGGATCGCCTCGAAGGCCTGCGATTTGGACGGACCGCTGCCGCACCCGACGAGGAGGAGGACCGCAGAGGCCCCGACCGCGATCACGACGCTGCTGTACGACATCATCCCCGACAGTGAATCAGATCGCGCGGTCGAGCGGAGCGCGATTCTGCTTCAGGCGCGGAACATGTCGTCGACCTGCGCCTGCAGGACGGGCTCGGTCACGCCCTTCGCGGCGGCGAGCTCCTTCATGAGGAGGCTCTTCGCTTGATCGAGCAGGCGGCGCTCGCCGAACGAGAGATCCTTGTCGAATTTCAGGCGATACATGTCGCGCAGGACCTTGGCGACCTCCTGCGGCGAGCCGCACTTGATCATCTCCGTGTAGGCGCGGAACCGGCGGCTCCATGGCTGGAGATCGACCGCGACCTCGCGTGCCTTCATCGTCTCGAGGACGCGATCGGCCTCCTTCGAGCTCATGACGGGACGGATGCCGGCCGCGCTCGATGAGGCGCGCGGCACCATCACGCGCATGCCGTTGTCGATGATGCGAAGGATGTAGAACTCGCCCTTCATGCTGCCGATTTCGCGATGCTCGATCGCGGTCACCTCGGCGAGGCCGTGCGAGGGGTGCACGGCCTTGTCGCCGACGCTCAGCGTGAAGTCACGCGGGGGCGGCGGCGGCTTCGGGAGGTCGACGAGCGGGACATACCCGCGGGGCGCTACCCCGGAGGGGCGACGAACCTCGGCGACGGGCTGCGCCGCGCGCACGGGCTCCACGACCGCCGCCACGGGGGCGATCACCTGGGTACGCGCCGAGGGGACGACCGGTGCGCCGCCCTTGAGGGTGCGGAGCGCGGGCCGCTTCGTGGTCGCGGGCACCGCCGCGCGCGTCGCCTTCGCTGTCTTCGGGCGTGCTGCGACGGGTGCAGCGGCCGTCTTCCGCGCCTTCACGGCGACGCCGGCACTCGTGCGACGCGACGCAGGAGCGGGGGAAGAAGAGGAGGAGGACCGGGAGGAGCGTGCTGTCGACTGTGCCACGGTCGCGCGCGTAGCATTGCTAGCGATTCGGCGTCAACGGGCCACGAGGAAACGCCGCTCGCGGGATCCGGGCGCGGAGCTCGGCCGTAGACCGGCTCACTCCTCTTCGCGGCGGGGATCGCGGCGCTTCAGTGCGGCGATCGCGGCGGCATCGACCGCGACCATCCGACGTACTGTCGGTCGCGTGTGAACGTTCGGCCCTCGGCCGTCCGCGTTCGGCTTCGCTGCAACGACGGGGCCCGACGTCATCTTTCCGTCGTGCCTGCCGTCGTCGGCCGAGCCGAGGAGCTCGTCGGTGAACGGGTCGTCGAGCTCGGGGAGCATCGTGGCTTCCGCCGGGACCGCGTGCGCGCGCGGCGTCGGGACGCCGAGGTCGGACGGCATCGCCTCGTCGACGACCTGGAGCTCGTCCGCGGGGGGCGGCGCCGTCGCGCGATCATCGGTTCCGAGGCTCAGGTCATCGACCGTGAGCTTCGGCGCCAGCACGGACACCGTGGCCTCGCCCTTTCCGAGCGGCGTGAGGATGATGAGGCCCTCGTGCTCGGAGATCCGGAGCGGCATGACGAGCTTCGGGGAAAGCTCGAGGGCACGGCCGAACTCGTCGATCGGGACGGCGAACCGAATCGTGGGGAGGAGCCGCTCGCGGATACCCACGCCGTAGTCGCACATCACGATCATGGTCGTCGACGCGTCATCGCCGGAGAGCTCGACGCGCAGCTCGCCGTCGAGCCAGTCCTGGCCGACCAGCCGGGCAACGGCCATGAGCACCTTCGGACATCCTTCGCCGGGCTTCGCGATCGCTGCGACGTGCGTGAGAAGATTGCGGATCCCGACCGACGAGCGCGCCGCGAGAGTGGCGTGCTCGACCGTGAGCTCGGTGCAGCTCTGTAGGGTCGTGAAGTCGGTCACTTGGCTCCGAATTATGCACTACGACCGGGTGCCGGTCGACGGTCAGGAACTTACGGATTTCCGTGGACGGGAGGAGCCGAAGATCGTCCGCCTTTCATGATGTCACCGATCTCCGCGTCCAGCGCGTCATGAAGCCCCCGGGCGACGGCCGCGGCGTCCAGCGTGACCTCGACGAAAAGCGCGTCGTCTTCACCGCGGACCTGGGGACCTGCGAGGGGGTGATTCAGTCCGAGGAGGCGCCCGAACGGGCTCTCCGCGACGACGTTCACCGCTGCAGCGAGGCGTTCGGCCGCCGCGCGCGCGTCTTTTCCCCAGGCGCCCGTGAGGACGATCCGCATCGCCACCTGGGCGGGCGCTCCGACGAACCTCGCGGAGACGCCGACCGCGGTGCTCGCGCGCATCAGACCGCCGAGGCCTTGCCCCAGCTCGCCGTCGAAAGGACCGGCCGCGAACGCACGAACGGGGGCGTCGCCGATCAACTGCACCGCCGTAGCCACGGCCGGGCCACGGAGCACCGGCGACGCGCGTCGCAGCTTGCCGAGCGCGAACGACTCCGCCGCGCGAACCGGCCCGGCCCGGCCCTGTTCGAGGGCGACGACCTCGCGCGCGAAGACGACGAGCTGCTGCGCTTCTCCGTTCACCTCACCCCATACGCGCACGACGCGCGGATTGACGACGTCGACGCTGCGCCCGCCCGGATGGGTCACTCGGTCGGAGAACGCGTTCTCGACGCGCACGGGATCGAGCGGTGCGCGGGCCACGGTGAGGACCGCATCCCGGTATTTTGCGACGCATAGATCCGTGATCTGTCGCACGTCGATCCCGCCGTGCGAGGCGGCGAACGTCGCGAAGCGTCCCTCGGGAACGACGAGGGCGATCACCGGGATGAGATCCGGGATCTCTGCGAGCGCGCGCGGCTTCGCGTCGACGACCCATTCGACACCGGCCGACGGCGCGAGCTCGCACGCCGAGCCGAGGTGCAGCGGCACCGCGGGTGGCGTCGGCGGGGTAGGGATGGGCTTCGGGCCGCAACCCGAGCCCGAGGCGGCGAGCGCCGTGGTGATCGCGAGAGCGAGTGCGCTCGCGCGTACGGTCACGGTGTGACCACGACGTAGGCGAAGCGGCGGTTCTTCGAGCCGACGCGGAGGAGGTAGCGCTTGCCCTTCTCGAGCTGGAAGTTCGCGTCGGTCACGCGAACTTGATCGACCTCGACGCCACCCTGCTCGACGAGCCGCTTGCCCTCGCCTGTCGACTTCACGAGGTTCGTGCTCGAGAGGGCCTTGGCGATCCAGAGTGTCGCGCCCTCCGTCGTGAGCGTGTGCTCGGGGACGTCAGCGGGGATCGCGTCGCCGGAGTAGATCTTCTCGAACTCGGCAGCCGCAGCGATGGCCGCGCCGTCGTCGTGGAAGCGGGCGACGATCTCGCGTGCGAAGAGCGCCTTGATCTCCTTCGGGTGACGCCCGGCAGCCTTCTCGCTCTTGAGCTGGGCGATCTCCTCGTTCGACTTCAGGGAGAGCAGCTCGAAATAGCGGAAGATGACGTCGTCATCGACCTGCATCACCTTGCGATGCATCGTCAGCGGCGGCTCGGTCAGACCGATGTAGTTGTCGGCGCTCTTCGACATCTTGGCGCCGACCACGATGCCGTTCTCGAGCTTCGCGTCGATGCCCTCGAGGAGCGGCGTCGTCATCACCATCTGCGAACGCTGGCCGTATTTACTCATCAGGTCGCGACCGACGAGCAGGTTGAAGAGCTGGTCCGTGCCGCCGAGCTCGAGGTCGCAGTCCAGCGCCACCGAGTCGTAGCCTTGGAGGAGCGGGTAGAGGAACTCGTGCTGGTAGATGGGCCGGCCTTCCTCGAAGCGCTTGGAGAAGTCGTTGCGCTCGAGCATGCGCGAGACGGTCATCTTCGCCATCAGCTCGACGATCTCGACGGTCGTGAGCTTGTCGAGCCACTCCGAGTTCGAGCGAATCTCGGTCCTGTCCCGGTCGAGCACCTTGAACGCCTGATCGGTGTACGTCTTCGCCGAGGCCGCGACCTCCTCGCGCGAGAGCCGCGGTCGCGAGTCGCTCTTGCCCGTCGGGTCGCCGACCATCGCGGTGAACTCGCCGACGAGGAGGATCGCCTGGTGGCCGCAATCCTGAAACTGCCGCATCTTCGCGAGCAGGACGGAGTGGCCGATGTGCAGATCGGGTCGGGTGGGGTCGAAGCCTGCCTTCACGCGCAGCGGTTTGCCGCTCTTGCGTGACTCCTCGAGGCGCTGCTCGAGCTCGGTCTTGACGTGCAGGTCGACGATTCCGCGCGTGAGCACGGCCATCTGCTCGGGTACGGGAGGGAAACGGTCCGCCATGTGCGGACACCACGTTAGCCCCGAGCGGATCTCGAAGTCCTGGTTTCGGCTCACCCACGGGACCGGTCATGGATGCAGAGCATCCCGATCACGGTCGTCATTGACGTCGTCAGTCGTCCTTGTCGTCGCCGCCGGTGATCGTCGCGTGGGTCAGGCGGCTGTTGTTGACGAGCTCCTTGAGCTCCTTGCCGACCTTGAAGAACGGAAGGCGCTTCGGCGGAACCGGGACCGGGGCTCCGGTGCGCGGGTTGCGACCGGAGTACGCCTTGTAGGGACGCACGGTGAAGCTGCCGAAGCCGCGGATCTCGATCCCCTCGCCGCGCTGCAGCGCCTCGGTCATCGCCTCGAAGACGCAGTTCACGACGAGCTCCGCACGCGCCTTGGTCAGCTGACTGCGCGCGGCCATCGCGTCGATGAGTTCACTCTTCGTCATCTCGGTTACTCCGCGCGGCGATCTGGATCGTGAAGCTGCGACTTGCTCGGCGAAGGAACCCCCCCGCGCCATTTCGTAGTGAAGCTATCTTCTGGCAAATCGTCAACGAGTTCCTGCCATTAGGTGGAGGTGTACGCGCACACGCAGCGCGGGACCTCATTTCCTAAGGCAGACGCTTCAGCGACACCAGGTCGAGCGCCACCGCGCCCGAGTGGGCCTCGAGCACCAAATGGGCGAGCGGCGGGGTGAGAACGACCTCCCGGTTGGGAAGGTCGGAGCAGCCGCCGCCGACGACGTCGATCCACTCCCAGCGCTGGTCGCCCACCGTGACCGCGCCGTCGGGGGCCGTCGGACCGCGCGTCGTCGCATGGGGGAGCTTCGTGCCTTGCACCACGCGGATGCCGACCGAGTATCGGCCGGCCTGCGGGACCGGGATGGTGATGGTCGCGGTCGCCCGACCCGAGAGCGGCGTCGGCGTCAGCATCAGCGCGCGCGAATGGCCGGCGCAGGCATCGCAGAAGACGGGCACCGCGAAGCCGGCGCTCTGGGCGATCACCGGCCACTCCATCTCCGCCTCGAAACGCATCGTGTCGGAGAGCGCGTTTGGGGCCCACGGCCCGACCAGCGGCGCGACGAGCTGCGAGGTCGCACCCGGAGGCGGGAAATCGAACCTGTAGAGGTAGCTCGGTGGGTGGTCGAGCTTGTCGAAGAGGATTCGATCGCAGTCGTCTCCGTGAATGTGCGCGACGACGAGGCCATTCTTCACGCGCGCCGACGGATCGTGGCCGAGGCCGAAGCCGTGGTCGGTGTCGACCCAGAGGAGCCCGGTCGTGACGTTTGCGCGCGCGACGAGGTCGGGCTCGAACATCGGGCGCCCGCCGTCACGGTCAGCGAGCTTCCCGTGATCGAAGGACGCGTGCACCGCGAAGCCTGTCAGCGCCGCGGCGACGAGAGCAAAGGAGCCGCGGATGTAACGGGAGACCGTGCCGAGCCGCGCGACGGCCAGGGCGAGGAGCGCGTGCTCGATCGGGAGGACGTCCGCGAACAGGCGTGCGCCGCCGCCCGGGTAGTTGCCGTCGAAGTAGAACGTCGCGTACGCGAGCATGTGCAGGCCGACGAGCGCGAACGCCGCGACGACCGCCGGACTCCGCCGCGCGCGGCCCTTCATGCGTGCGAGCGGCACGAGCACGAGGAGCGCGAGCGGCTCGAGGTTGCCGATGTCGAGCAGATGCATGCGCAAGCGGCGGAGCGTCGTGCCCATCGCCGCGACGATGCCGAAGCCGTTCGCGAACCGCGCGGCGACGAACTCGCCGTGCTCGTAGAGGCACCCTGCCTCCTTGCCCAGGCCCCAGCAGCCGGGAGGCCCGTCGCTCATTGCATAGTACATGCTTTGCGACGAGGCGAGCCACGCGCCGGTGACGGCGTGCTGCGCGAGCACGAAGAGCAGGACGCCCGGTAGCGTCCCGACGAGGAACCTCCGGAGGACCGTCGGGGTGCGAGGCGTGGGCGCTTCGCCGGGGGCTCCGACGCGGAGCAGCAGGAAGATCACGACGACGCCGAGCGCGACGGCGGACATCGGCCGCGTGGCGACGACTGCACCCACGATGAGCCCGGTGAGAGCGACTCGGCGGCGGAGCGCGGCCTCGAGCGCGAGCGCCACCCCGAGCGCGGTCGCGCCGTGCGACATCGTATCGGCCGTGTGGTAGCGAAGCGCGCCGCAGACGACCGAGAGCAGCGCGGCGGTCCGTGCGATCGGCTCGACGAGCTCGTGCACGGCCTCCGGGTGCGGAACGCGAGAGCGCGTCGGCCCGGAACCAAGCGCGTCCTCGGCGATGGTGCGCGCGAGGCGATACGTCGCGACGACGAGCGCGGCGGCGATCGCGGGGCCGACGACCATCGGCGCGCCCATGCCGAAGCCGAGCGCGAGCAGCATCGGATAGCCGGGCGGGAAGATGCCGCCAATCGTTCCGTCAGCGCCGCCCGCGCCCTCGCGATAGAGGAGGAAGCGCCCGCGGAACTCCGAGGAGGGATCGCCGGCCGGCCACGAGAAGTCGCCGTGCGAGAGGGCGCGCCCCTGGAGGAAGTAGGTGGTGGCATCGATGATGCGCGGTCCTCCCCGGAGGTAGATCGCGATGTACGTGATCGAGAGGAGAGCCGCCACGAACCCCGTGATCCAGAGAAAGAGGCGCGGCTGGAGCGGTGTGGGGCCGAGCCCGAAGAGCGAACGTCCGCGCCCGGTGAGCACGAGGAGCAGGCCGACGAGGGCGAGCGCCGCCGCCACCTTGGCGGGGTCGTCGGGCGGACGGCCCCACGTGCCGAGGAGCTCCTTGAGATTGGGGGCGAACGAGCCTGCGATCACTGCGTGAGCCACTCGTGGAAGTCGACGAAATCGCCGGGGCCGTCGTTCGTGAGCTCGATGCGGACCTCGGACTTGATCCGATCGGCGGCGACGGGGAGCGCCAGCTCGCGCCATTCGGCGGCGCGCTCGATGTCGAAGGCTCCGGCATCGACGCCGTCGATGCGGACGCGAACGTGCGTCTTCGACTCGGGGGCAATGCGTATGACGAGGTGCGCCGGGGCGCCCGGGTTCAGGCCGCGCGCGACCCAGCGCTCGCTCCTGCCGACCGCGATGCGTCGCCCGGCGTCGAACATGTCGTGTCGTGAGTCGGTCGGGTCGGGGAGAACGCGCATGTCTGTCCATCCGTTGGATGGCTGATCGAACACGTACGCGTTCGCTTGCTCGCTGACCAGATCTGCGATGTCGACCTGGGCGATGACGCGCGCGTCGCCGGGGGGAACGGCGCGGATGCGGTCACCCGTCCCGAGCACGTGCCAGTCGGCGCGATACACGACATGCTCGTATCCGCCGCAGATGACGTTTCCTTCGACGGGGAAGCGGCGCATCACATCGCTCGCGAACCAGACGGGAAGGACGCCCCACCACGTCGGGAAGATCGCCAGCACGTCGGGCTTGTCGGCATCGGGGACGCGCTCCAGAAGCTCGAGCGTGGCAGGGAGGCCATGAACGCCGGCGCGCGCGAACGGCAGGAGGTGGTATCCGCCGAGGCCGATGATGTCGAGGCCGGGTCGATCCGACTCGTAGAGGATCGCGCCGGCGTCGCCG
>JANXVA010000364.1 GCA_025351875.1 Myxococcales bacterium
GACCTCCTCTCGGCTGGACTTTCACCAACAAGACAGCGCCCATGCTGGGCGCACCAAAAAAGAAGAGGGGCGAGGGCCTCTCGGCGCCCGCCCCTCCGCTCTAGCTAGCTAGTGCCGCCGGTATTACCAGCGACCGCCGCCGCCACCACCACGACCGCCGCCGCCGCCGCCGCCGCCGCCGCCGCCGCCGCGGTTCTGACGCTCTTCGGCCTCGTTGACCTTGAGCGCGCGACCGTCGAGGAGCGCGCCGTTCATCTCGCGGATGGCCTTCTGGGCCGCCTCGGCGGTGCCGAGGGTGACGAAGCCGAAGCCTCGCGACTGACCGGTCTCGCGATCCGAGACGACGTGAACGTCGGTGACCTCGCCGAAGGCCGAGAAGGCCTCGCGAACGGAGTCGGTGTTGGCGTTGAAGGAGAGGTTGCCGACGTAGAGACGATTGCCCATGAGTATTCTCGTTCCGTTATCTCCGGCGCAAAGTGCATGTTTCCTGCGGGCCGGTGCCGCGTGCCCCGATCTCTCGGGAGGAAGCAGGAGCGCGGAGGAATCTCCGCGCGCTATCTCAGGAGTCGTGGCCGTTCCAGCGAGCTTTCGCGAACCCGGGATGCGTTGTGCGATCCGAGAGGGCGTCGTTCGTCGTAGCGGTGCGCGGCAGTGAGGAGGCGCACCCTAGCTCGTGATTGCCGATTTGCAAGGGCAGTCGCAATCTTGCGTGAATCGGTCGTCCGGGGGCTCCGCGAGCGCGGGCGCTGCACCCCGAAAAAAATGCTCTTGCGTGGACGTTTCACCCTCATTTTCAGCCTCGGCGCGGTTAGGGTGACGCCCCTCGCGGGGTGCCCCGCGCGACATGCTCGCCAACGAACCGGAAGCCCAGCCGCCGCAGCCGTCCCCTCCCCCGGGCGCTGCTCCCCCGCCCCCGCCGACGGGCGAGGCGCAGAAGGCTGACAAGACGGGTAGCCACCACCACGCCAATCCGTGGGCGCTCGTCGTCGGCGCGATTGGCGTCGTCTTCGGCGACATCGGCACGAGCCCGCTCTACGCGATCAAGGAGTGCTTCAGCCCGGAGAACCCGCACCACATCGGGGCGAGCCCGGCGAACGTGCTCGGGGTCCTCTCGCTGGTCTTCTGGTCGCTCACGATGGTCATCGTCGTGAAGTACCTGACGTTCATCATGCGGGCGGACAACAACGGGGCGGGCGGCATCCTGGCCCTTCTCTCGCTCATCCCGCAGCGCAAGGACGGCAAGGGCCCGGGCTTCCTGCTGATGCTCGCCCTCTTCGGGACCGCCCTCCTCTACGGCGACGGCGTCATCACGCCCGCGATCTCCGTGCTCAGCGCGATCGAAGGCCTCGAGGTCGCGACCTCGGCGGCGAAGCCCATCGTCCTGCCGCTCACGATAGCGATCATCCTGGCGCTCTTCATCGTGCAGCGCTGGGGGACGGCCGGCATCGGCCGCGTCTTCGGTCCGACGACGCTCGTCTGGTTCGCCATCATCTCGGCGCTCGGCCTGCGGCAGATCCTCGCGAGCCCGGATGTGCTCTTCGCGATCGATCCGCGTCACGCGATCCGCTTCTTCGGCGAGAACGGCTCCCACGGCTTCCTGGTCCTCGGCTCGGTCTTTCTCGTCGTGACCGGCGGTGAGGCGCTCTACGCCGACATGGGGCACTTCGGTCGGCGGCCCATCCGCTTCGGCTGGTACGTGGTCGTCTTCCCTTCTCTCCTTCTCAACTACTTCGGGCAGGGTGCGCGGCTCCTCCACGACCCGGCCGCGGCAAGCAATCCGTTCTACTCGCTCGTCCCGTCGTGGGCGCTCTACCCCGTCGTCGCGATCGCTACGGCCGCGACCGTGGTCGCATCGCAGGCGCTCATCTCCGGCGCGTTCTCGCTCACGCAGCAGGCCGTGCAGCTCGGCTTCTTCCCGCGCGTGACGATCGTCCACACTTCGAAGTCGACCGAGGGGCAGATCTACATCCCCGAGATCAACACCGCCCTGATGCTCGCGTGCATGGGCTGCGTTCTCCTCTTCAAGTCGTCCACGGCCCTGGCGGCCGCGTACGGCATCGCCGTCACCGGGACGATGTCGATCACGACGGTCGTCTACTTCGTGGTCGTGACGCGCACGTGGGGCTGGTCGATGTTCAAGGCGGGCGCGCTGGCTGGGCTCTTCCTCGTCTTCGACCTCGCGTTCTTCGGCGCCAACGCGATGAAGTTCGTCGACGGCGGCTGGTTCCCGATCACGATCGGGATCGCGATCTTCGCGGTGATGACGACGTGGAAGCGGGGGCGACGCGAGCTCTCCGACAAGTTCCGCGCGACGATGCTCCCGCTCGAAATCTTCCTCGAGGACCCCGCGCTGTCGACGGCACTGCGCGTGCGCGGGACGGCCGTCTTCATGGCGTCCAGCGCAGTCGGTACGCCTCCCGCGCTGCTGCACCACTTCAAGCACAGCCAGTCGCTGCACGAGCGGATCGTCCTCCTGACGGTTGAAAACGTTGCCGTCCCCGAGGTCGCCGCGTCCGCGCGCGCCACGATCGTCGACAAGGGTCATGGCGTCGTCCACGTCACGCTTCGTTACGGCTTCATGGAGCACCCCGACGTTCCGCACGCACTTGCGGAGACCAACCTCGCGCTCGATCCGGCCCGCACCAGCTATTACCTCGGCCGCGAGACCCTCCTCACCGACGGTCCGTCGAAGATGGCCCGTTGGCGCAAGTGGCTCTTCGTCTTCATCTCGCGCAATGCGCGCCCGGCAACGTCGTACTTCGCGCTCCCGGCAAACCGCGTCGTCGAGCTGGGGCAGCAGATCGATCTCTGAAGCTGCTGTGGGCCGATGTGAGCGCAGGAGGCCGGCGGGTCCCCTGATCCGGGGTCCCCGCCCGGGAGAAGCTTTGGTAGGATAAAGACGTGCGCGTGGAACCGCTTCTACCCGGAGGTCACCCATGACCGCGGCCTTGCCGGTCGCGGGGGAGCTGCTCGAGGGTAAGTACAAGATCGTCGGCGTCGTCGGCGAGGGAGCGTGGGGCGAGGTGCTCGAAGGCATCAACGTCCGCATCCAGCGCAAGGTCGCGATCAAGATCCTGAAGGCGGAGTACACCTCGAACGAGCAGATGGTGAGCCGGTTCGAGCGCGAGGCGCTCGCCTCGACGCACATCGAATCGCCGCACGTCGTCCAGGTCTATGACGCCGGCGTCCTCCCTGATGGTCGTCCCTACCTCGTCATGGAGTTTCTCACCGGCGAGGATCTCAGCGCGCTCATCTCTGCCGCCCCCGACCGCCGCCTGCCGCTCATCACCGCGGTCGACCTCTGCATGCAGATCGCGCGCGGGCTCGGCGCGGCACACGCCGCGGGGGTGTTTCATCGCGACATGAAGCCGAGCAACATCGTCATCGCGAAGACGAAGTCCGGCCGGGAGGTCGCCAAGATCGTCGACTTCGGCATCTCGAAGCTCGTCGACGCGACCAAGGAGCCCACCTCCAACACCCAGACGGGCACGATCCTCGGTAGCCCCGTCTACATGTCGCCCGAGCAGGCGCGTGGCTCGAAGTCCACCGACCACCGCTCCGACCTCTATTCGCTCGGCGTCGTGCTCTTCGAGTGCCTCACCGGTGTGACGCCGCACAGCGCCGACAGCTTCAACGAGCTCCTCTTCAAGATCGTTCTCGAGGCGACGCCCTCGGCGCGCGCGCTGCGCCCGGAGATCGACGAGGAGCTCGAGGCCATCCTGCGGTTGACACTCACGAAGACCCCGGAGCTCCGCGTGCAGACCGCCGCCGAGCTGGAGGCGTTGCTGGTCGACTGGCTGACGAAGCACGGCGCGAAGGTGGACTCGCTGACGGAGAGCGGGCAGCGCGCAGGGTCGAGCCTGACGGCATCGCCCGTGATCGGCCTGAGCGCGGAGAGCACAGGGAAGCTCGCCGCGGCGAGGCCGGCCCACCTCGCTGCGACAGTGGCCCTGAAGGAAACGCCCGTCTCCGACCCCGCGATCTCGGTGCTCGACGGACCAGCGCACGAGAC
>JANXVA010000367.1 GCA_025351875.1 Myxococcales bacterium
CGACATCTGGGCGCTCGGCGCCGTGCTCTATCGGCTCCTCACCGGGCGGTCGGCGTTCGGAGCGAAGACCTCCGCGGAGATCTTCGTAGCGATCCTCACCAACCCGACTCCTTCGCTTCGCGCCTCTCGGCCCGACGCGCCTCCAGCGCTCGACGCGGTGATCGAGCGGTGCCTTCGCAAGGACCGCGAGGCCAGGTTCGCGACCGTCAACGAGCTCATGTCGGCGCTCCGCGGGTGCCTCGCGCTGGCGGGCTCGCCGGGACCCTGGGCACCGCCGCCGCCGTCGAGCGCGCGGCTGCGCGACGCACACGATCCCGTGGGCTCCGGATCCGCGAGCGTGCAGGGCATCGGCCGTCCGACCGACCCTCCTCCTACCAGACGTGGGCGAGGGCTCCCGATTGTGCTCTCGGTGCTGTTGGTCGCCGTCGCCGCGGGCGCGGCCGCGGTCATCGTGAAGAGCCGTGCGTCTGCGCGGCCGAACGAGCCGAGCGACAAGACGCAGGCTGTCGCTGCTGCGGAGCCGTCGGCGCCCGCGACGACGGAGCCACCACCGTCGGCGGCGATCCCCGACCCCATCGCCTCGGCGGAACCTTCGGCCACGCCGACGGCGTCGAGCGTGGCGTCCGCGCGTGTGTTGCGACCGACTCGGATACCTGTCACGAATCCGAAGCCGCGCGCGAGCGGAGGCTACGACGACAGCGCGTACGGAGGTCGACGATGAGGGCAAGCCGTGCCGCCGTCGCCGCCGCGCTCCTCGCGTTTCTCCACGCGACCTCGGCGAACGCGGACGGTGACAAGCCGAGCGCGGAGGCCCTCTTCCAGCGCGCGAAGGCCCTCATGGCCGAGGGCAAGTTCGCCGACGCCTGCCCGAAGTTCCTGGAGAGCGATCGGCTCGATCCCGGAATTGGCACGAAGCTTCGTCTGGCCGACTGCTACGCGCTCATCGGCAAGACGGCGAGCGCGTGGGCAGAGTTCGTCGACGCGGCGGATCTCGCGACGAAGACGAAGGACGCGCGCGAGAAGATCGCGCGCCAGAAGGCCGCCGAGCTCAAGCCGACGCTCCCGATGCTCACCGTCGAGGTCGTGCCTGGTGTGCCTCGCGAGTCGCTCGAGATCAGGCGCGACGACGTCGTGATCGGCGCCGCGGTCTGGGGAACGCCCGTTCCCGTCGATCCCGGGCCCCACCAGATCACGGCGTCCGCGCCGGGCCGCAAGGCGTGGACGAGCCGTGTCGTTTCCGAGCCGGCACGCCTGACGTCGGTCCTCGTTCCGGAGCTCGACGCTGAGGTCCTCGCCGCTACGACGGCGGCGCCGGCGCCGCAGAACCCCGTGGCGCAAGACGCGGGCCCCACGACCCCCGCCGGCGGCAGCACGCAGCGGACGATCGGTGTCGTCGTGCTCGGCATCGGCGTCCTCGGCCTCGCAGGCGGCACCTACTTCGGGCTCTCGGCCAAGTCGAAGCTCGACGCCTCCAACCAGGACGGGCACTGCCGAGCCGACAACCGGTGCGACGCGAAGGGCGTCGAGCTCCGATCCGATTTCCAGAGCGCCGCGACGATCTCGACGATCGCCTTCGTCATCGGAGGCGCGGCGGTGGTCGGCGGGACCGTGCTCTTCCTCACGGCGCCGCGAGGCGTCAGCGTCGCGCCGGCCGTGTCGGCGAGCGCGGGCGGGCTCGTCGCCCGCGGCAGCTTCTGAGCGTCCCGTCTCCCCCCATCGCGGAACTACGCGACGACCGCGCGCTTCGGCGTCAGGAACGCGCTGCGATCGGTCAGGTGGCAAAGCAGTCGCTTGGTCCCGATCGACCCCAGCGCGCCGACGGCGAAGACCACCGGCGTCGCGAGGCCGCCGGTGAGTGCGACGATGCTCGCCCCCAGGAGGACTCCCACGCCGGTCGCGATCGCGCCGGTGGTCGCCTCCTTGGCGACGTGAATCGCGGCGGTTCGTCGGTCTGCCGAACCGTTGCGCACGGCAACGATCGCCTCGACGCCTGCCACGGCGCCGTCGAGCACGAAGCCGATGCCTGCAGCCTTTCCAGCGCCCTTGAGCACCTGCTTGCCGGCGACGCGCATCGCCTGCTTGCCGACTCCCTTCGCCACGGCGCGCGCCGCGCTGCCCCCGACGCTCGACTTCAAACCCAGCGCCGCGCCGGCCTTCCCGGTGAGGGCGATCACCGGCTTTGCCGCGAGCGCGCCGGCCGAGGCAAGGATGGGGCTCGTCGACATCGCGATCGCGCGGGAGGCTCCGCGCTCGGCGACCTCACGCACGGCGAGCTTCGCGCCCTCGGAGAGCACGAGCTTGCCGCCACCCTCGAACAGCACCCTGGAGGAGACGATCAACTTCGCCGCCTCGCCGCCCGCGATCGCGGCGCGAAGCGAGTGCGCGTAATGCGTGATGTCGTCGACAGTGGTGGCCTTGGGCTCCGTCATCGCCATTAGTCATAGCCACTCCTGAGCCAGCGACCACCTTGTGGGATCAAACGCCTCACGGAGCGTCGAATTGCACGCGGATCCGGTAGGAAGCAGGCTTGCCTGCGGTCGTGAACGCCTTGACCACATAGGTGCCGGAGCCGAACTTGGACGTCTCGGAGGGACCAAAGGTCGCACCGTTCGACATCAGCTGGAACTCGACCTTTCCGTCGATCACTCCCTGAAAGACGGTGAGCTTCGTCCCGGCGGGCGTGTCGAACGTGAAGTAATCGACGTCGGTCGGCGTATCGAGGACACCGCAGAAGCCGAGCTCGGTGAACGCGTTGGCCGTCGCCGGGGTGTCGTTCGGCTCGTTCTCGATGGCCGCGGAGATGGTGCACTCGACGGCGGGGCCGATGACGAGCGGGGCACCTGCCTCTCGCGAGGGGCGCGACGCTGTGTCGGCAGAGCCGGCCTCGAGCGGCGCGGGCTCAGGGGTCTCGTCGCCTCCGCCGCAGCCCGCGGGGAGCACGATGCCCGCAGCGATGAGGGTGCTCACGAGGCCGAGCCGCGTCGAGATCATGGGCTCAGTCAAGCATAGGTCGGGCTCCGGGGCTCGACGGACCTCGCAGCGTGACCTATCCATCGTGACAAGCTCATGTTGCCGCCCGGACTGCCCCTTCCGAAGGTCGCCTCGACGGTGATGTGGATGCGAAAGCCCTTCGCCATGCTGGATACGTGTGCGGAGCGCTTCGGCGAGCCGTTCACCTTGCGCCTCATCGGCTTGCCCCCGATCGTGATGACGTACACCCCGGAGGTGGTGAAGGAGGTCTTCGCGGACGACGGCGCCACGTTCGCGGCCGGCAAATTCAACAAGTCGCTCGCGCCGCTCCTCGGCGACAAGTCCGTTCTCATGCTCGACGGTGCCGAGCACCTCCGCCATCGGCGGCTCCTCCTCCCGCCGTTCCACGGCGAGCGGATGCAGCGCTACGGGGCCGCCATGCTCGACGCGACCGACCACGCGATCGACGGATGGTCACCCGGCAGCGTGATCTCCCTGCACCCGCACATGCAGGACGTCACCTTGCGCGTGATCCTCCGCACCATCTTCGGGTTCGAGGCGGGCCCGCGCTTCGACGAGATGATGCGCCGCACGAAGCGGACCCTGGAGCTCGCCGCGTGGCCGCCGCTACTCCTCCCGTTCATGCAGGTCGACCTCGGACCGCTCAGCCCCTGGGGCAAGTTCAAGCGCGCGAAGGCTCACGGCGATGCCTACCTCTTCGAGCAGATCGCCGAGCGCCGCAGCACCGGAGCGCGCGGCGCCGACGTGCTCTCGCTTCTCCTCGACGCGCGCGACGAGGAAGGCAATCCGATGACCGACGAGGAGCTCCGCGACGAGCTCACGACGTTACTCGTCGCCGGCCACGAGACGACCGCGACGGCTCTCGCCTGGGCTGTACGCTGGACGCTCGCCACGCCTGGTCTCGTGTTTGGCGTGCGCGAGGAGATCAAGGCCGCGCTTCGAGCCGACGGCACGACGCAGCTCTCGGCGACGCGCGCCGCGGAGCTTCCGCTCGTCGACGCGATCTGTCGCGAGGCATTGCGCTTGAATCCGGTCATCCCGCTCGTCGGGAGGATCCTCGAGCGCCCCACGCGCGTCGCCGGATACGATCTCCCCGAGGGCACTCCCGTGGCGTGCTCGATCTACCTCGCCCAGCGGCGGCCCCAGGTCTACCCCGACCCGAAGCGGTTCGACCCGTCTCGGTTCATCGGCAAGAAGTTCGCGCCTTCGGAGCTCTTTCCGTTCGGCGGCGGCGTGAGGCGTTGCATCGGAATGAGCTTCGCCCTCTACGAGATGCGCATCGTGCTCGCGCGGCTCCTCGAGCGCACGAACCTCACACTCGCGGGCACGACTCCGGTCCGCGAGGTGAGGAGATCGATCACCCTGATGCCCTCGGAGGGCTTGCTGGTGAAGGTGGCCGCGTAGCGGCGTAGCGCTCGCCGTTTCGGTGCCGCGCGGGGGTCAGCGCTTCTTCGGTGTCGGCTTCGTCTTGGGCTTGCCGCTCGCGCGGCGGTCCTGCCGGTTCGCGGTCCTCGGGCCGAACTTCGCGGCGACGGCGACCTCGGCCTTCGTCTTGTCGCCAGGCTGCTCCTTCGCCTTCTCGGGAGGTGCGAGGACGCCGTGGATGAAGAGGTACTGCAGCAGCTCGGGAGCGAGCTGGATGTCCCTCTCCTTGTCGAGGCGGGCGAGGACCTCCTCGACGGTCTGATCCGCGCTGAACATCTCGAGCACGTCGAAGAGCTCCTTCTCGAGCGAGAAGGCGTCGAAGGGGTTGTACGTCGTGACGACGACGTTCTCTCCGGCGTCGCGCTTGACCAGCCCCTGCGCGCGGATGAGGACCGCGGGGAGCTTCGGAGCTGCGATCTCGTCGTACTTCGTCTCGAGCCGCGCGAGAAATGCACGCCCCTCGGGCGAGTCGTCGACGTGCTTGGCGAACTCCGGCTTCTCGAGCGCGAGCACGCGCCGATAGCACTCGATGTAGAACTCCTCCTCGCGACCGACCCACGTGCCCTTGCCCCACCAGAATTCGTAGTCGGCGACCTTCGGCGCGACGTCCTCCACGTCCTCGGCCGTGAGGGCGAAGCGCTCGACCTTCGGCTCGCTCATGGTCGGGTCGACCGTCGTGGAAGCGTAGTGCGAGAGGCTCCGCTCGACGTGGCAGAGGTAGCCCTTCAGCGTGTCCCAGAACTGCCAGCCGGGCTTGCCCGCCGTGTACTTGCAGAAGTAGGTCGAGCAGACCGACTCGCGGTACTTCCACACGGTGCAGCGACCGTTGTTCTCCTCGTCGAAGTACGGGCACAGCATGACCTTCGAGCGACCGAAGAAGCCCGCGCCGCGAGCCGCCGCGTAGATGACGTTGTACTTGCGAGGGGGCGCCAGGTAGGCCGGCGTCACGCCGATGCGGGCGGCGATCTTCGCGCGGAGGCGGCGTCGGCCCTCGGCGAGCTCGTCGCTCGTGTCGGCGAGGATGGCGCCCACGAGGTAGTTGGGCAGGCCCGGGTGGTACGTGCAGCACTTCGCGTCGGGTCGGAAGTAGTCCATCGCGACCGGCGCGATCTGACCGTGGTTGCACATCGCGCATGTGTCACATGTCGCCCGCGTCTCGACGACCTCGGGCCGATCGAAGACATCCGAGAACAGCTGGCCGTAGACGGGCGCGAGCTTCGAGCGGAGCGTGACGAGGCGTTCAGCCATGGGCCACTGGAATAGCAGATGAAAACGCAGAAACCGAGACCACCTCTCGCTCGCCTGCGACGGCTAGCGATACGCTTGCTCCGATGTCCCTTGCCAGCCTCGTCCTAAGCTCCGGTGCCTGCATCTTGCTCTCGGCGCTCGCGGTGCACTGCGCGGCGGAGCCCGAGTCCGAATTCCCCGGCCCGGGAGGTGGCGGCGACGCCGCGGACGGCGGGCCGATCGGCTTCGGCGGCGGCACCTGCGACGGCTCGCCCTGTCCCACGGGCGACTCGGGCATCGCCCCGGTGACGTGCGGTGACGGCCTCCTCCTGAAGACGGAGGGCTGCGACGACGGCAACACGAAGAGCGGCGACGGGTGCAGCGCAACCTGCACCGTCGAGCCCGGCTTCGTCTGCCCGACGCCCGGCCTCCGTTGCCAGGCTGCCCTGTGTGGCGACGGGATCGTCGCGGGTGCCGAGGAGTGCGACTACAAGCCAGGCCAACCGGTGACCGGCTGCTCGGCCACGACCTGCCGGATCGAGCCCGGCTTCGACTGCGACCCGGTGACCCTCGCCTGCAATGCCGTCGTCTGCGGCGACGGCAAGATCCAGCGCGGTGAGAACTGCGAGGACGGCAACACGCTTCCGTTCGACGGTTGCTTCAAGTGTCAGAAGGAGCCGGTCTGCACGAACGGCGTGTGCCAGGCCTCGTGCGGTGACGGCCAGCGCTTCGCGACCGAGGCTTGCGACGACGGGAACACGCGCGACGGCGACGGCTGCTCGGCGAAGTGCGCGATCGAGACGGGCTGGACGTGCACGGACATCGTCGGCACGCCGCCGACGGTGATCAACCAGCCGGTGCTGATTCGCGACTTCATCGGCGTGGGCCGCGAGGCGGGCGGCTCGACGGGGCATACCGACTTCAACGGGCTCGTCGGCTCCGGCATCCTCGGGATCACCGAGACCATGCTTAACGCGGGCGGCAAGCCGGCGCTCAACTGTCCGGGTGGCAACTGCACGATGAACCCAGGATTCCTCGCGGGCACTGGTCGACACACGAACATCACGACGGCCGCGAATTTCGCGCAGTGGTACACCAACGTCGCGGGCGTCAACATCACGTCTTCGGTGACGGTGCCCCTCGCGCGCCAGCTCGACGGCACGTACACCTGGGACAGCGCCGACTCGACCGTGAACGGCGGCAAGATTTTCTTCGACCCGATCAACGCTGGTGGGTGGGTTGGCCTCGGCAAGGAGACGCTCGCGCCGTGCGGGGCGTCGAATGCGCCCGACCGCAACGTGTCGTTCACGTCCGAGACGCACTTCTGGTTCGAGTACCAGGGGGGCGAGCGCTTCGACTTCGCGGGCGATGACGACACGTGGGTCTTCGTCAATCGCAAGCTCGCCATCGATCTCGGCGGTTTGCACACGCCGCGCACGGGAAACTTCATCCTCGGCGCGGCGAACGGTATCGCCACGTTCTCGTCCGACATGCCGCAGAGCGGCACGGTCAACCTCGGCCTGATGAAGGGCGGCACGTACGAGGTCGTGATGTTCCAGGCCGAGCGCAACGAGTGCGGCTCCAATTTTCGAGTGACCTTGAAGGACTTCAACCGCCCCAAGTCCTCCTGCGTCTCGACGTGCGGCGACGGCGTCGTGGCGAGCGACGAAGTGTGCGATGACGGCAAGAACGACGGCTCTTACGGCGGCTGCCAGGCGGGCTGCAAGGCTCGCGGCCCATTCTGCGGCGACGGGCACGTCGATCCCAAGGAGGCCTGCGACGAGGGCGCGGCGAACGGCTCGCTCACGGGCGGCTGCACCGTCACGTGCGAGGTGCACACGGTCAAGTAGCGACAGGGCCGCCGGTCCTCCTACCTTGCCCGCACGATGAGCGCTTGCGCGTCGCGGTCGTCCTTCAGATCGCCACGGCGCTGCTATCGTTGAGGAGTCCTGTCTCCGTCACACACCATCCTCGCCGTCTGTGCGCTCGGGCTCCTCGCATGCTCGAGCGATGCGCCGCCGCCCGCCGTGGCAGGGAGCGCGCCGATCGTGGGTCCGGTGGCCGACCCGAACAGCGCGCCGTGCGCGGGCACCACGAGCTCGCGTCCGCCGAACTCGTCGTGCGTGGCGGTCGTCCACGGTCAGCTCATCGACAGCGAGAACGCGCCTGTGACCTCGCCTGTCACGGTCTGCGGAGGCGGCATCCTCTGCGTCGGAAGCGCCGCGAACGAGGGGATCTTCAAGGTGCCCGTGAACCGCTTCGTGGACCTCTCCACGTTCGTCTTCTGGGTCCATGCGTTTCCGAATCACGCCGACATGATCGTGCCGCTCGAGCGTGCGACGTCGAGCGACGTCACGCTCAACAAGCTACCGCGCGTTCCGCGCTTCGAGAACGTGGGTGACGTGCTCCCTCCGACGACGGCAAACGGCGGCGTCTTTCGCGCAGGGCCCGTCGAGATCATGCTCCCCCCGGAGGCTCAGACCCTCGTAGCGCCGGCCCACGAGAATGCGCGCGAGCTTCGGTCGGGCACCGTCCCCGACCTCGCGATGTGGGACGCAAATCTCGTCGCCATGTATGCGCTCGGCCCGCCCGGCGCGCGGTTCCCGACGAAGGTCGACGTCGCGCTCACGCTGCCGGATACCGTCACCATCCCCGACGGCACGACGCTCGATCTCGTCATCCTCGACGACGATCTCCTTGGAGGTCAGCCGGGGAGGTTGATCTCGGTCGGCTCCGTGACCGTGACGAAGGGCGTCGCGCGTAACGTCGGCTCGGGTATCGATCGACTCACTTGGGTCGGCGTGCGCGTTCCCAAGTGAGCCTGCGCTGAGAGTTACTTCTTCGCGGCGGGCTTTGCAGCCGCCGGCTTCACGGCCGCGGCGGCAGCCTTCGCCGCGGGCTTGGCAGGAGCCGCCGCGACGCTGGCCGCTGCAGACGCAGACGCGGACGCGGAGGCGACTGCGCCGGCATCGGCCGCGGCGAGGAGCGCCGTGCGCTTCACGTTGAGCTCGTAGCTGAAGCCGCCCTTGAAGTGCGCGGCGTCGCCCGGGATGCTGTCCTTGATGTTGATCGTGTACTTGCCGGGCTGGAGATCGAGCGAGGCGTGCTCGTGCGCATCGGCGACGAACGACTTGCCCGCCTCGTCCTTCACGGCGAGCGACGCGATGACGGGGATCTTCTTGCCGCGCGGCGGTCCGCCATTGATCTCGAAGGTGCCTGCCTGCGTGACCGTGAAGGGCACGTTGCTGCCGTCGTCGTTGTAGATCTTGCCGCTGCACCACTCGCCCGACTTCGACTGGTCGAGGATGTTGCACGCGCCCTCACCCGCCGCGGTCGGCGTGGGCGCGTCCGCGAAGATCGAGAGGCCAGTGCCCGGGAGCACGAAGAGGCCGCCGGCGACGAAGCCAATCACGGCGTTGCGCTTCGTCGCTCCGAGGAGCGACGCGCGACCCTTGCGCGAGGCGCGCAGCGAACCGAGCATCCCCGTGGGCTTCGTGATCGTCTGGTTGGCGAGCTGCCCCATGACGAACATGCCGCCCTGAATGGGGACGATCTTCTCGATGACCTTCACGCCGTGGCCGTGCTTGTCGCCGCTCGCGTGCGGGACGTGCGTGTGGAACTGGCCGAACACGACGTCGCCGTAGGAGACGCTCTGCTCCTGCTCGAAGCTCTTGTCGAGCTCGACGTCCATGCCCTGACGCGGGTCGACGGCCATGGGACCCGAGCCGTCGTCGACGAAGAAGACGGCGCCGGACTTCACCGTCTGGATCGTGTCCTTGCCCTTCTCGGTCTTCGAGCCGTCCTCGGTGATGACGTGCTTCGACCACTCCTGGATCACCTCGATCTCGAAGTAGACGCACGGTGTGCCCGAGCACGGGGCGAACGCCGGCTGCTGCGCGGCGACGGCGCCCTCGCAGCTGACGATTCCCTTGGCGTCAGCGACCCCCGGGTTCTGCGCGATCTCGCCCGTCTTCTTGAACGGTGCGGCGAGGATCTTCTTCCCCTTCAGGTGCTGGAGAAGCCCGAACACGATCGCGACGAGCGCGATGAACACGAGAAAGAACCCGAGATATTGCACTGTCCGTCTCCCCGAAAAACGACGCACGCGACGTGCGGCGAAGCGAGGAGCCTATACGGCCGCGGGGCGCGCGTCACGGGGGCGCGGAGGCGAGCCCGCCGATCCTCCGCGGCTCGGCCGCGCCGACCCACATGTTGTCGATTCCGTTGGGGCCGGCGGCTCGGCCGATGGCGGGGGCGTCAGCGAGGTGACCTCGCTCCTTCATCTTGTAGCCCATGGCCTCGAGCCGCTTCAGGGTCGCCTCGGACAGCCCGTCCTTCTCGTAGGCCACCTCGTCCGGGAGGTGCTGCATGTGGAAGCGGGGCGCGGCGACGGCTGCGCCGACGTCGAGCTGGAAGTCGACGACGTTCGAGAGCTCGAGGAAGACCGACGTGATGATGGTCGGACCACCCGCTGCTCCGGCGACGAGCGTGACCTTGCCGTCGGGCGCGGAGACGATCGTGGGCGCCATCGACGAGAGCATGCGCTTGCCTGGGGCGATGGCGTTCGCCTCGCCCTGGACGAGACCGAAGCCGTTGGCCGTACCCGGTACGGCGGCGAAGTCGTCCATCTCGTTGTTGAGGACGAAGCCGGCGCCCTTCACGGTCACGCCGGACCCGTACCACCAGTTGATCGTCGTCGTCATCGCGACGGTGTCGCCGGCCGCGTCGACGACCGAAAAATGCGTGGTGTGCGGCCCGCTTGCGCTCGCAGGGCCAGCGGCCGCGATCTCCGAGGAGGGCGTCGCGCGGTCCTCCTTGATGGTGGCGCGCTGCTCCTTGGCCCACGCATCGGAGAGCAGCTGCTCGATGGGCATCTTCACCGTGTCGGGATCCCCGAGCTTCGCGTTGCGCGCGGCATAGGCGCGGCGCATCGCCTCGAAGACGAAGTGGAGCTCCTCGGGCGACTGGAAGCCCATCTTGCCGAGGTCGTAGCCCTCGAGGATGTGACAGATCATCGCGAGCGTGACGCCGCCCGACGACGGCGGCGGCATCGAGACGATCTTGTGGCCGCGGTACGTGAACTCGATCGGGGTGCGCCACTTCGCCTGGTACTTCTTGAGGTCTGCGAGGGTGATGATCCCGCCGTCAGCCTTCATCTGCGCGACGATCGCGTCGGCGGTCGGGCCTTCGTAGAAGCCCTTCGAGCCCTTCTCGATGCGCCGGAGGACGGCAGCGAGCTCGGGGTTCCTGAACGTGGACCCCTTTGCGGGCGGCGCGCCGTTCGGGAAGAAGAGCGCGGCCGAGACCGGGTGCTTCAGCATGCGCTTGCCCGCGACCTCGAGGGTCGAGAGGAATGCGTCGTCGACGGGGAAGCCGCTCTCCGCGAGCGCGATCGCGGGCGCGAGCAGCTCGGCCCACGTCTTCTTCTTCGACCCGAGCTTCTGGTGGAGCTCCCAGAGGCCCGCGACGCTTCCCGGCACGCCGACCGACTTGATCCCCTCGCGCGCCTCGGGCTTCGGCTTGCCGTCGGCGTTCAGGTACATGTCACGCGTCGCTGCGGCGGGCGCGGTCTCGCGGAAGTCGAGCGCGCGGACCTGGCCCTTCATGCGCGTGACGGCGAAGCCCCCGCCGCCGACGTTGCCGGCGGTGGGGTACGCGACGGCGAGCGCGAACGCGGTCGCGACCGCGGCATCGGCGGCGTTTCCGCCGGCGGCGAGGACGTCACGCCCGACATTCGAGGCGACCGAGTTGTCGGTCACGACCATTCCCTTCTCGGAGCGCACCGTCACGGGCGTTGCGTAGGGCCAAGGCGCGCGCACGCTCGCGTCGGCTCCCGCATCGGCCATCGCGTCGGCGAGTGGAGCCGCGCTGGCCGTTGGCGGCGGCGGCGGCGGCGGCGGCGGCGGCGGCCCAGGCGCAGGCGCGCCGGCACACGCGACGACGAGACAGAGACCGAGGAGCGCAGGGACGGAGAGCTTCGAGGCGGAACGCATGAGGTCGACGAGCCTACAACACTCCTCGACCTCGGCGAGCCTCAGAGGGTCGCGCCGGGATCCGCCACGCGACCCATGAAGAGGACGGCGCCGCGCGTATCGCGGATGAAGAAGACGAACGGATGATCGGCTCGGAAATCGATGGGCGGGGCGACGGGCATCGCCGTGGGGGGGACCGCGACGACCGCCGTGGCGGCGGCGGCTTCGGTGCCCTTCTCGTCGACTGTGACGAACGCTTGGTGGACGACGTCGCCGAGGTAGAGCTCCTTCTTACCGTCGATGCCGGAGAAGTCGGCCTTCGTGGGGTCGAAGGCGAGCGGCATTCCCATCGCGCCCAGCGCTTCGGCGAGCGAAACGTGATGCGTCGACGTGAAGCGCGGCAGCTTCACGTTGACCTCGGTGCTCGAGAGGGCGCTTGCCCACGTAGCGATCGACGTGTCCTTGATCGCGTTCTCGACCTTCGTGAGGCCGTCCTTGTCGTTAGGTAGCACGATCATCATCGACGTCTGGCCTGACGCGTAGGGGAGCTCGACGACCTGCGCGTCGGCCGTCTTTGCGTAGCGGAAGGAGTGCGTCGTCGTCATCAGCTTGGACTGGGTCGTCCTCGCTTTCGAGACGAAGAACGGCGCGTCGACCGTCGCTGACGGCTCGAAGGACTGCTGCCAGTCAGCCTTGAAGTAGACGGCATTGGTGAGGACCATCTTCGTCTCCTTGGCGATCGCGCCCGGCGCGAGGAGATCCTTGATCTTGTGCTCGGTGCTTTGCTCGATGAACGAGTTGATGGTGAGCCTGCTCTTGTCGATGTCAGAATTGAAATCGAGCTCGCCGAGCGGCGCGGCATAGTTGCGCTGCAGGAGCGAGACGAAGTCGGCGTTGAACGGCCGGCCCTTCTGCGCCCACAGGTGATTGACGACTCGCAGCGTCTGCCTCGAGCTCGTCGAACCGAGATCGCGGAGCTCAGCGGCGAAGCCGTCGTGGATCGAGAGAGGCGAACCCTGGAGCGCGAGCGACGTCTCCATCTGCGTGGCGGTGTCGCCCCTCGCGCCCGCGCTCGTCATGGCGAGCGCGATGCGAATGCTCGTCGGCGAAGATACGAGGTTTCCGTCGTGCGGGAGCTTCGCGTAGAGACGCGTCGCGAACGCCTGCTCGCCTTCGGCGACGCGGTTGCGGTCGGCGTCGGTGCCGACCTTCGGCGTCGCGATCGGCGTGGCGACGACCGGGACGGGCTCCGGCTTCATGGCCGCCGCGTCGGGGGCGTCGCTCGTCTTGCAGGCGACGAGGAGGGGAAATACTACGATGAGTCTCGAGTAGACGAGGTTCCTGAGCGCCATTGTGTTGCCTGTTCGACGTGCGACCTCGAGCTTGGATCTGAGACGAATCACCGGGCGAGGGGCATGCGCTTCTCGAAGGCGCCGGCCCACGTGTCGTGGTCCCAGTCGAAGGACGCGACGGTCATGCGCTCGTCCGTGACGTGGACGACCGCGAAGGTATGGGCGCCGTCCTTGACCGCGCCCGGCTTGAACACGTCGAAGCCGTGCCACGTGTAGTGGTCGGTCGCGTGATGGTGCCCGTGGAAGATGGCGGCGACCGAGCGCTTCTCGAGGAGACCCGCGAGGCGCTCCTTGAAGGTGCCGTCGCTGAACCAGTTCCCCGTCGACCATGGGCCCGCGAGCGCGAGATGGAAGTAGAGGACGAGCGGCACGTCGGCGGCGAGGTGCTCGAGATCGTGCGTGAGGAACGCGAGCCCCTCGTCGTCCGGGGCCTCGCCGAGCGCGACGAAGTGGAGGTCGTCCCAGTCCCACGCGTAGAAGCGGCCTCCGCCGTGGCGCTTCGCGACCTGCTCCTCGATGAAATGTGCGCTCACCTTGTCGTGATTGCCGACCACCTCGAACACGGGGAGGCGCAGCTTTCCCTCCCTGCCCGTGAGGCCGTACGTGGCCGCGAACGGCTCCCACTCGTCGGGCTTGCCCCACTCCGTGAGGTCTCCCGTGATGAGCAGCCCGCGGGGAAGCGCGACGACCCCGCCGATCATCGCCGGGTACTCGCGCCCGCCGATGGTGTTGAGCTTGGGGATGAGCGTCTCGTGCGCCGCTGGGATCCCACCGAAGCCGAAGTGCGTGTCGGAGACGACGAGGAACGTGAGGTCCGTGCCGCCCTTGCGCTTCTTGACGACGAGCTCGGCAGTCGCGCTCGCGCTCGCCGGGAGCGCGAGGGAGGCGTCGACGGGCGCCGTCCCTCCTCCTCCTCCTCTTCCTCCTCCGCAGCGATCGCAGCCCGCGAGCGCCGTGGCGAACGCGATCGCGAGCGCAGGTCTCACTTCTTCACGCAGGCGAGCCCGTCACGGCAGACGACCGGAAGGCGCTCGACGATTCCGCTCTTCACGGCTTCTGCGAAGAACGCGCACAGGTGGGGCTCGGCGCAGTTCTTCACGACGAGCGTGCGTTCGCGTTTGTCGTCGGTCGTGACGGTGAGGACGAGGGTGCTCTTGTCGAGGACGCCCTTCGCCTCGTAGTTGCCGGTCATCGCAATGACTCCCGCGCGGTCCATCTGTTCGACGGCCTTGCGGAGCTTGTCACCGCGGAGCGTCGTCTCGTGGCCGTCGTTCGAGAGCGGAAAGCGCTCCTCGAAGGACACGCCGCCGATGCGCTCGCCCGACGCGGTCTTGATGGGCGCAGCGGGCTCGCACGCGAGGCCGAAGAGCGCGGCGACCACCAACACAGCGAGGACCAAGGGCGTGCGCTTCACCCCCGCAGGATAGCGGAGGATCAGCGAAGCCAGCCGATCTCGCGCGCCGTCTCGGCACCGACGGCAATTTGCGCGAACCCGTCGGGTACCTTCTCCTCGCTCTCGGACACCGGCCGATTGCGCGCCATGATCTCGGCGAAGCGCTGCGGAAAGCGCGGTACGCGCTCGGGCTCGGCGAGGCCGAGCGGGATCGCGGTTCGACCCGAGGCGTCGTACTTGTCGGTCGCGCCGAGCGTGTGCATGAGCTCGTGCGCCACGACCACGAGCGGGAGGTGCGCGCCGTCAGCCTGGTCGTCGATCTCCACCTCGACGACGCCGATGCGGCCACCCTGCTCGCTCCGGCCCTCGGCCAGCGTTCGCAGCGCCTGACGGGGCTTTCGGAGCGCGAGGTAGATGCGCACGTCATAGCGCGCCTCGTCTATCCCCGCGCGCGCGTCGATGTCCTTCACGTAGCCGGAGAGCGCGAAGGTGTACTTCGCGAGGTCGACCGGACCGTCGCTGCTCGGTGCAGCTGGCGGCGAGAGACCGTCGACCGGTCCGACGAGCTCGAAGCGGAACGGGTGAGGCGCGCCCGGGCGGTAGCGATTCAGCTCGGCGGAGAGGCGGTCCTCGAGCGCGGGAACCTGCGCGCGGAGCGCGGCTATCGCGACATCGTCGACGCGTTCGGTCCGTACGAGCGCGATGGCGACGACCAACGTGTGGTCCCACTCGTTGCGGGCGCGACGCTGGCGAACGTCGCGCCATGCCCAGAGGAGCACTCCGGCGAGGACCGTCAGCAGCACTCCGACGCGGATGAAGAAGAACCGGCGCGACTTCGGCGGCTTCTTCGGTGTCTCTGCTGGCGCGCTCACGAGATCGATCGAAAGCTAGCTCTCGTCGCTCGGGAGCGCCATCCACATGAACCCGCAGAGCGAGCTCGCCTTGGCTCGCGATCGACCGCCACACACGTAAATCGTGCGAGCCGCATCTCGAGTCCAAGGCTCGGCCGTCTCCGCCATCAAAGGCGACATGAGAAGGCTCCTTGCAGCAGTGGTCCTCGCGACCGCGAGCTTCGGCGCGGCGACGGCATCGGCCCAGGGCGTGTGCATCGACGACAAGGCGAAGCAGTCGCTGTCGTGCCCGGGTGGCCCCGCAAAGCCCGTAAGCTTGCGCAAGCGCGCGGGCGTCGACCTGCATACGGTGCAGCCGCCGGCGCGGACCTCGGCGCCCGCGCGGGTGCCGGCCCCGAGCGCGACCGACGGGGCGAGGATCGCAGACGATCGCAAGATCCGCCTCGAGGCACGCCAGCGCGCGCTCCTCGCGGTCGAGGTGCAGCGCATCGAGAGCCTGTTTGCAGGCACGAAGCGGAACGCTGCCGACCGTCATCAGATCGCACGACGCCTCGCTGACGGCTACGTCGAGCTCGAGTCTGCGGCGTTTCGCGACAAGACCGAGGCCGAGATGCGGCGCGACGCGCTCAAGGTGAAGAACGCCACCGCGGCTGGCGCCGAGCAGACGCAAGCCAACGAGGCCGAGCGCGTGATGAAGGGCGCTCGCCGGCGAGCGATCGAGCTCTACACGCTCCTCGCCGCGGACTACCGGACGCATTCGTCGCTCGACGAGGTGCTCTACTACCTCGCCTACGAGTACGAGCAGGCCGGCGACGCCAAGAACGCGCGCGTCGTCTACTACGATCTCATCCAGAACGCGCCGACATCGAAGTACGTCCCCAACGCGTACCTCGCGTTCGGCGAGCTCTTCTACAACGAGGCGCAGGGCGACCCGTCGAAGTGGGATCTCGCCGCGCAGGCATACCAGGAGGTCGTGAAATACCCCGCGCCTGCCAACAAGGCGTTTGGCTACGCCTGGTACAAGATGGCGTACGTCTTCTGGAACAAGGGCGAGCTCGACAAGGCGCTCAGCGCGTTCAAGCGGACGATCGACTTCGGCGTCGGCAATCCGACGCTCCCCGGAGCAGCCAAGCTCGCCGACAGCGCACGGCGCGATCTCATTCCCGTGTACGCGCTGAGCGGCGATCCCGCAAAGGCGTACGCCTTCCTGCACGGCATGTCGGGCGATTCTGCCGGGTCGAACGACAAGACCTTCAAGATGCTCGACGATCTCGGCAACAGCTACATCGACACCGGGCACTACCCGGAAGGCATCACGGTCTATCGAGACCTGATCTCGCGCGACAAGGGCGGACGCGTGTGCGGTTACCAGGCGCGTATCACCGACGCGACGATGGCGATGAAGTCCTCCGACAAGCTCGCCATCAAGGCCGAGCTCGACAAGCAGCTCGAGCTCGCCGCGTCGTTCGAGTCCGGGGGCTACGACAAGGAGCAGAAGCAGGCCTGCGCGAGTCGAACCGCGGCGCTCGTCACCGAGACGGCGATGGCGTGGCACCTCGAGGCCGTGGGCTCGCAGGGCCAGCGTGGCACCGGTGACGCTCGCGCGATGACGCTCGCCGCGGCGCTCTACAAGCGCGTCGTCGACTCGTGGAGCGCCGCCGAGCTCGCGTCGTTCGAGTTCCCGCACGTCGTGAAGGAGGACTGGCCGACGCTCATCAAGATCAAGTACGCGATGGCCGATCTGCTCTACTTCCAGAAGGACTGGGCTCGCTGCGGACCGGCCTTCGACAGCGTCGTCGCCGAGGATCCGAGCGGCCCGGACGCGCCCACCGCCGCGTATGCCTCGGGCCTCTGCTACCAGAACGTCTACGAGGAATCGCACAAGAACGAGGCCGGCCGCCGGAGCGCCGGGAATTTCCCGGGCCGGGCCCATCGCGAGGCCGTTCCCGACGACGCGACGCGACTCCGCCCGAAGGAGCTGAAGCCCGAGCAGCTCGCGATGGTGAGGTCGTTCGACCGGTACATCTGCACGATCCTGCCGCCGGCCGGTGATGCTGCCGCGCAGGAGCAGCTCGTCGAGGTGAAGTATGCACGCGCGCGCACGTACTTCGAGGCCCAGCACTGGGAGGAGGCCGCCTACGCCTTCCGCGAGATCGCGCTCCAGCATTCCGACCGAGACGTCGGCGTCTACGCCGCGCAGCTCTACCTCGAGAGCGCGAACGTGATGAAGCAGCACCTCGGCAAGACGAGCTGCGAGGCTGACATGAGCGCCGACGTTCCGCGCTTCCTCGACCTCTACTGCGCTGGCGACAGAGCGGCGAAGAACGGCGAGCAATGCGTCTCCCTCAAATTCGTCCAGGTCGACCTCCTGCGTCTCTCTGCCGAGCGTCTCGTCGCGAAGGCCGATCGCGAGGGGGGCATGGAGGCGACGCTGGACTACGAGCGCGGCGGGCAGGCCTATTTCGAGCTCTTCCGGAAGTACTGTCAGGACGCGGTCGCGGCCGGCAAGGCGCCGGAGGCCGAGCGTTGCGACGAGATCGCCTACAACGCCGCGAAGGCCCTGCAGGCGGCGCGGCTGCTCGCCAAATCGATCACCGTGCGCCGCGCGCTGCTCGCCTTCGACGAGCGCACGCGCATGAATTCGTCGCTCGCAAAGAAGGCTGCGTACGAGATCGGCGCGAACTATCAGGCGATCGCCGTCTACGATCTAGCGGCCGAGTGGTACGAGAAATTCGCGCGTGCAAATCCTCGCGCCGAGCACGCGGACCAGGCGCTCGCCGACGCCGTCCTCCTTCGCCTCGGGCTCGGCCAGGAGCAGGACGCGATCAAGGACGCGCAGGACTTCGGCAAGGCCTACGGCGCCGCCAAGCCGACGCAGAGCGCCGCGATCGCGTTCGCCATCGGCGCGCACTACGCGGAGAAGGAGGAGTGGGATAAATCGCGAGCCGCGCTCACGTCGCAGATGAGCATCATCGATCGCGCGCCGCCCGACGTGCAGCTGCAGGCCCATGCGACGCTCGGTCGCGCGCTGGCGAAGCTCGGAAGCGGCAGCCTCGCGCGCGCCGAGTACGCGAAGGTGAAGCACCTGTGGTCGGATCCGGTCGCGGCCGAGGCGAAGATCCGCGCGGCCTATCCCGCGGACGACGACACGCAACGTGACCGCCGCCTGGGGAAATCGCTCGGCGCGGTGGGCGAGGCGATCTTCTTCGCCGCCGAGGAGCGGCGCATCGCCGAGGTCGATTCGCTCAGGTTCCCCGAGTACCGCGGACCGGGCGACAAGGCCTCGGTGAAGGCGCACGTCGATACGAAGGTGAAGGACTGGTACCTGAAGAAGATGGCGGCCATCCAGAAGGTCGAGCCGGAGTACGCCAAGATCCTCGATCTCAAGCCGACGCCGCCGCCGAAGTGGGTCATCGCCGCGGGATCGCGCTCGGGCCTGATGTGGGGCGACTTCGTCGACGACTTCCGGCGCGCGCCGATCCCGAAGGCCTGGCACGGGACGGAGCTCGAGCAGGTGTACACGGGCGAGATCGATCGCGTGTCGGAGCCCTACAAGCGGGACCACGCGCGCCCGGCGCTCGAGAAGTGTCTCCGCCTGTCGACGAAGTATCAGTACTTCGACGGCTTCTCGCGCAGCTGCGAGGTGTGGCTCGCGAGAAACTACAAGGCCGAGTACCACGTGACCGACGAGCTCCGCGGCGCGCCGACGAACGCGAACAGCGGCCTCGACGAGAAGGCACCCCCGGTGCTCGTCGGCGGCGCGTTCTGGCATCCCACGGCCCCCTCCCCGGACAAGGGCGCAGTCGGTGCCGGCAGCGGCCGCGGGACGCGCTGATCCGGCGCGCGCTTTGCGCGTCGCGCACGTCCTGCGTCCTGGGCGTGAGAGAGCGGCCACAATGACGCGAATTGCCGCCGGCACACACGTTGCGATCAGATGCCGTGATGACACCCTTTCATGCCGCGGTCTGGATCGATCACAAGGTTGCGAAGATCTTCCACATCGAAGAGAAGCGTTTCGACGAGTCGCTCATCCACGCGCCGCACAACCAGGTGCACCGCGACACGGGCGCCGCGGAGCAGTACTACCACAAGGTCTCGGAGGCGCTCTCCAAGGCGGGCGAGATCATCGTGCTCGGTCCGGGCTCCGCGAAGCTCGAGCTCGTGAAGCACGTGCACAAGCACCACCACTTGCTCGTCGACAAGATCATCGGCGTCGAGACCGTCGATCACCCGACCGACAAACAGATCGTCGCGTTCGTGCGCAAGTACTTCCTCGAGGAAGACCGGATGCACGGCCTCGTCACTTGATTCAGCCTGCCGCCGGGTCCTGGCGGTAGAACGCCGCGAGCTCCGCATAGAGCTCGGGATGGCGCTTGCGCAGCTGCGCCGGCTTCTCGAAGAACATCGAAGTAACCACGGCGAAGAACTCGGGCGGGCTGGTCGCGCCGTACGCGTCGATGTCGCTCCCGCGACCCGCATGCAGCCGGGCCGAGAGCTCGGCGAGCTCCTCGCCGAGCACGCGCGCCCAGGACGCGAAACGCGCGCGCGAGCCGAGGTCGGGAGCGCCATCCATGCTCCCGTCCTCCGCGTCGAGCTGATGGGCGAACTCATGAAGCACGACGTTGTCGCCGCCGAGATGCCGCGCCGACGACGCGACGTGGTCCCACGCGAGGACGACCACGCCGCGCGTCCACGATTCGCCGAGGCGCGCGTCCTCCGACTCGATGACGACGCCTCCGTCGCGCTTCGTCGACCTTGCCCGGTACGCGTGCGGATACACGAGCACCGTCTCGAGCTCGGGGTAAATGTCCGTCTCGCGATGGAGAAGGAGGAGGCACGCCTGGGCGGCGATCGTGACGCGGATCTCGTCCGTCAGCTCGAGGCCGCCGCAACCCTCGAGGTTCTTCTCGGACAAGAAGACCTGCACGAGCCCCTCGAGCTCGGCGCGATCGGCCTCGCCGAGCTTGCCGACGTAGGTCACGTCGCGGTCGAGGATCTCGCGCCATGCCGCCGGAAACGGCTGAGCGCGGAGCGCCTCGCGTCGGTGGCGCTTGAGGAAGTCGAACATCAGGCGAGCTTGGCAGCGAGCTTCTCGAGCTCAGGAGCGACGGTCCGGCAGGGACCGCACCAGACTGCCCAGAAGTCCACGAGCACCGGCGCGGGCGCGTCGCGGACGAGCTCGTCGAAGTCCTCCTTGCTCGTGATGGCGACGGGATGCGTGAGTGGCAAGAGCGACGCCTTGCAAGCGGCGCAATTTGCCTTGTCGCGCATGCGAGCGGCAGGGACACGATTGGGCGTGTTGCACTTCGTACACTGGACGATCATGAAGGGCCTCGCAGGGTCAACGTGAGGCTCGGATGATGCCCGTCAAGCCGCAGCGTCAGTCGTCCATGCGAGAGCCTGGACGACGATCGAGGCGACCATGTACTTCGGTCCGCCGAGGAAGCTGTCGTCCTTCGTCTTCGCAGCGTCCGCGAGCGCCGCGGCGAGCTCGGCGTCCTGCCTGAGCTTCGCACTTGCGAGAGCGGCCTTCGCTCCGGGGATGGAGCCGTCGCCGAGGATGCCGTGCTCCGCGACGATGGCGGTCGCTTCGCCGAGCATCTCTGCGGCGGGCGGCGCGGGGATGCGGCCGAGCGCCCAGAGGAGGGCGAGCCCGTGAATGACGCGACCCTCGATGTCGTCGCACTCGGCCTCCGTGAGCTCGCCGACCTTGCGCTCGAGGAGCGCGCGTTCGTCGGCGACGAGCGTTTGGTCGATGCCGAGCTGACCGAGCCGCGAGATCCACGCGTTGCGCACGGCGTCGCGCTCCGCGACAGGATCGTCCTCGTCGATCTCCAGACCCAAGCGCTGGAGGAGGAGCTCGATGCAGAGGCATCGCTTGGCCACGTCGGTCGCGTCTCTCGCCATTCCCCCGTCCGTACTCCAGGAGCGCGCTCGAGAGGAGCATGGTCGACAGGAGGGGATCCTCGGCGGTCCATCTGGCGGCCAACACGATAATAATTACGTGGTCTTAGCGAATATACCTACATGGTGCGATAAATGCACTCTCGTCCAGGTGATGACGTTCTTCCGCGGCCTGTCGATCGGCATCGTCCTCGCGACCTCCTGCATCGCGCTGGCCGTGCCTGGTTGCGCGGCCGAGAGCGGGGAGAGCGACGACGCTCTCGAAGGCGAGGTCGCGGGCGGCGAGGCCGCATCGTCGCAAGACGCGCTGACCGCACGCGACGTCACCTCCTACGCCCCCGTGACCCCTCCCGAGCATCGCGTCACCACCACGAGCGTCGCGGCGCGCGTCGGAGCATCGGTGGGGGCCGGGCGAAGGCTCGCCGTGATCCGCACGGCGACCTACCAGGGCGAGACCACCAAGCTCGTCGTCGACGAGGACTCGTTCGCGACCGCTCTCGTCAGCGCAACGGCCCTCGCGCAGTCGACGCGTGCGTCGAGCGCCGACGATCACGTGCAGGATACACCTTACGCGCGCAGCCTCGCCAGCGTCGCCGAGCGAGGCACCGCGCTCGAGCACCTCTCCTCGGCAGCGCCGCACCTCGGAGCCGAGGAGCCCTTCGCGCTGACCATCGACATGTGCCAGTCGCACAAGCCGTGGGAGAAGCGGCTCTTCGACTGGGCGGTCGCACTCTCGGACAGGCTGCACGAGGCGGTTCCCCTCGGGATCGCGATGACGGGCGTGTGGGCCAAGGCGCATCCTGCCGAGCTCGATCAGCTCCTCACCTGGGAGCGCGGCGGAAAGCTCGCGATCACGTGGGTCAATCACTCGAGCACGCACCCTCTGCACTGCCTCGATGCCTCGTGCCGCCACGCGGAGTTCCTCACGGCTGCGTCCGTCGACTTCGACGAGGAGGTCCTGGGCGAGGAGCGCGTCGTGATCGCGCGCGGCATGATCCCCTCGACGCTCTTCCGGTTCCCGGGGCTCGTGCACGACGCGAACCGGCTTCACCAGCTCCAGCGCCTCTCGCTCATGCCGCTCGATGCCGACGGCTGGATCGCCAAGGGGCAGCCCATCCGGCCGGGCGCGGTCGTGCTCGTGCATGGCAACGGCAACGAGCCCGAGGGCATCGTGGGGTTCCTGCGACAGGTGGAGGCGCCGGCTCGCGCGGCCGCTCTCGCCTCGGGCAAGAGCGCGCTCGTGCCTCCTGTCTTCGTCGCGCCCGTACCTCCGCGCTGATCGACTCATGCGCCTGCGCCTGCGCCTCGTCGTCGCTCTCTCGCTCGCGGCGTGTGCCCAGGGCGAGAGCACACCTCCTGCGGTGACCCCCTCGTCCGCCGGCAACCCCACTGGGCGCTGGCTCTGCCGGCCCGATCTTCCGCTCGCCGACGACGCCTGCCGCTCCGCCGACCTGACCGCGACCGAGCTCCACGCGGACGGCTCGCGCACGATCGTCGCGCACCACGCCGCGGACAGACCGCGGGTCGACTGCTTCTACGTCTACCCCACGGTCGATCTGGAGCTCGTCCCCGGCAACCACCAGGACCTCACCGACACCCGCCGGATGAGCGCCACGACCGTCGCGCAGGCCGCTCGCTTCACCGAGGCATGCGCGCTGTGGGTCCCGCTCTATCACCAGGTCACGCTCGGTACGTATCTCCAGCCCAGGAGCGTCCTCGACCGCGGTCTCGCCCTTGCGTTCACCGACATCGAGCGCGCGTTCGCCGAGTACCTCGCGCATGCCGATCGCTCCCGCAAGATCGTGCTCATCGGTCATTCGCAAGGCGCCGAGATGGTCAATCGCCTCCTCCGACGGTTCTTCGACGACGACGCGTCGCTACGCGCACGCCTCCTTCTCGCGATGCCCATCGGAGGCGACGTGGACGCGCTCGCGGGCAGTGCTCGCGGCGGCACGGCGAAGAACATCCCCGTGTGCACGAGGCCCGACGAGATCGGCTGCATCGTGGCGTACCGCAGCTACGCGGCGGGCGAGCGTGTCGAGCCCGATCGCTGGGCTCCGCCTCCTGGCCACGAGACGGTCTGCGTGCACCCGGTCACCCTCTCGACCGAGCCTCACTCCCTCTCCCGCACCTACTTCGCCGTGTGGCCCGAGCTCCGCCGCTTCATGCACGGCGTCGATGACGTCACCACGCCGTTCGTCCTCGTGCGCGACTTCTACGCGGCGCGCTGCGTCCGCGGACCAGGGGGCTACGCGTGGCTCGAGGTGTCGCCGGTCGCCGCGGGGAACGACACCCGCCCGGTCGACCTCCACGATCGCCGCTTTCGCATCGGCAATCTCGGGCTCCACATCCTCGACATGCAGCTCGCGCAGGGCGACCTCGTCGACATGGTCGCGCGCCGCGTCGCTCAGGACACCGAGTCGCGACAGTAGCTCGAGACGACGGCGGAGCCGTCTTCCTCGAGCATCGTGAAGCGCACGCCGAACGTCGCGAGGCCGTTCCGCTTGGGCACACACCACTGCACGGTGCCCGACGCGGAGACGATGTCGCCGTTCACGAAGAAGACGAGCGACACGGCGTCACCGACCCTCGCGTGTGCCGCGGCGACGACGCGCATGCCGCCCGGGGAGACATCGGCTCCGAGGGCGTCCACGAGCTTGCCGGCCACCGTGAGGGTGACGGTCACACCGAGCCGCGCCCGCTGCGCACGCCGTCGGTCACTCACGTTCTGGAGGATGGTGGGCGAGACGGTGGGCGAGATCGTGGGCGACGAGGCCGAAGCCGAAGTTGAAGACACCATGATGGCCCCCCCTTTCGAGCAAGACCCGCGCCGCCATGTGCTTACGCATATTTCGCTGGATCCGGCGCCCGTGGAGCCAGGAGGATCTGCAACTTTTTTCCTCCTACCGTGTCGGCAGCTCGAAAAACTTGCGATGCTCGGCGCCGATGGCTCATCGCGCGCTCGTCCTCGGCCTCGTGCTCCTCTCGTCGACCGAGGCTCTCGCCCAGGGCTCGCCTGGCCCGAAGGACGACCTGACGACGCTCGAGAAGAGCCTCGCCTCCGAGGCCGCCGCGCTCTCGACCTCCGACTGCGCGACGGCCTGTCGCGCCCTCGCCTCCATACGGCGGGCCGCCGACAAGATTTGCGCGCTCGATCCCGGTGAGCGCTGCGCGGCCGGACGCGCCAAGGCCGACGACGCGACCAGGCGTGTCCGCGAGGCCTGCCCCGAATGCGCGATCGCGATCGCGCCGCCGATGCCGGCACCCGAGCGCGAGGAGCGGGCGATGACCAAGGGCGGAAGCCATCCGAGCGCCGACACGGCGACCGTTGCGGCGCCCGCTCCGCAGTCCGAGTCGAAGCGTGGCGGCTGCGCCGGTTGCGCGACCACACCCACGACACCGGGAGATCTCACGACCGCCGCGCTCGCGATCGCCGCGCTCGCGTTCACGCTGCGCCGTCGCAAGCGCTGACGCTGACGCTCGCGCTGACGCTCACGCTCACGCCATCGCCGTGAGCTCCTCGAAAGCCTCGTAGTAGGTGCGTCGAAACGCCTCGAGCGTCGCTGCGCCGGCCACCGAGCGATGGGTCACCGCGTTGCGTACCTGCGCGAGCACCTGCAGCTTGTGGGCGAGCCGGACGCCGCGGTCGGCGTCGCGACACTTCACCTCGAGCAGGTTCTTCGGCCCGCTCGGATGATCGACGGCGAAGAAGAGCATCAGGCGCGACCACTCGGTCACCGACGCGGGGGAGTCGAGCCTCTTCAGACGTCGCTCCTGGAACTCGCGGAGCACGTTCACCACCGAGCGCAGCGGTACCTCCACGACGATCGCGCCGACCTCGACGGGATCGCTCCAGCGCTCGCTCAGATACCGCTGGTACGTCGGCCAGGAGCTGCCGAGGACGCGATCCGTCAGGTCCCATACGATGCTCGGCTTCGCCTGCAGGATGCGGAGGCGCGGTCCGAGCCACGCGTGCATGTAGCCCTCGAGGGACTTCATCCAGAGGACGATGGATGCCGAGAGATCGGTGTCGCCGCCCTGCGCCGTCGCGCCGTAGAGCATCTCCGCAGTGCGCAGGCTCTTCGCGAGCGGCTCGAAACCTCGTGCCGCCGAGAGCTTGGGCCACGTCGGAAAGAGCGCGGTGATCGCCGCGTCGATCGACACGCCGCTCGCCTTGACGGTGCGCGTCGCCTCGAGCGCATCGACCTTGAGCCCGAGGAGCGGCTCGTAGACCGGGTGATCCGGACCGACGCGCTCGAGCGCGGCGTCGAGCGCCGTGAGGAACGCGTCGCGGTCGTCGCGTGGGAGCTCGATGTGGAGCGCGACGCGCAGCGCCGCAGCGCGATCGAACGCGCGCGCGACGAAGTCGAGGACGCGCGCCGTGGACGCCCCGATCCCGAGCGACAGGAGCGCCTGGGCGGCGCGCTCTTGCACGGCCGGATCATTGTCGGCGAGCGCATGGGTGAGGGCCGTCGCCGCCTCCGCGCCGCCGAGGCGCCCGAGCGCGACGGCCGCTTGCTCGCGCACGCGTGGTGCCGGATCGTCCGTGAGCGCCACGAGCGAGCTCACCGGCACGGCACCTCGCGAGAGCCCTGCGACGCGCGCGGCCGCGGCGCGGAGCGTGGCGTCGCCGGAGCCGAGGAGCTTGCGCAGCCGATCGTGGACACGCGCGAGCGAAGGCGGTGCGGAGGCCGGATCGGAGTCCGGCCCGTCGCCGTGGACCAGCGATCGCTCGATCGCTCGGCTCGCCGCCGCGAGCGCCTGGGGGTCTTCCTCGCGGTTCCACAAGAAGACGAGATCGGTGAAGCGTGCCGGCGATCCGATCTCGGAGAGACCGACGAACGCGGCGACGCGCAGGTCGACACGTTCAGGCTCGTTTCGGGCCAGCTCGACGAGATCGGGGACGAGCGACGCGGCATCCAGGTTGCCCGCGACATACGCCGCACGCCTTCGCACCGAGGGATCAGGATCGGCGAGCGCGCGCCGCACGAGCGCCTCCGCGCGCGCATGAGCAGCCGGCTCCGTCGCGTCGGGCCGAGCCGCGAGCTGGAGCGCCCAGAGAAGCGCTGCGCGCGTTGCCGGCGAGGGGTCATCGGCGAGGAACGCAAGATGCTCGAGCACGAAGGGCAGGGGGGCGAAGGCACCGAGCGTCTGTGCGGCCGCGACCCGGAGCTCCGCCTCGCGCGAGGTACGCACGATCTTCACGAGCTCGTCGCGCTCCCACGCCTCATCAGCCTCGATCGAACCGACCGCGCGCGCGCGGGTGGCCACCTCGATGGTCTCGTCCTCCGCGATCTTGAGCAGGAAATCGGTGGTGTAAGCCGCACGCACCTCGGCGACGACCTGGATGACGCCGCGCGGGTCGTCACGAAAGAGCAGGCCCGCGTGCGTGACCACGTCCTCGGGGGGAAGCGTACGGAGCCGCCGCGCGAGCGAGGCGCGGACGGTGCGATCCTGCTCGGTGAGCGCTGTCAGGATCCGCTCGTCGACGTCCTTGCTGCGCTCCGCCGTGAACGCGCGTGTCGCGAGACCCGCCGCGAGCCGCAGCTCGGCGTCCTCGTCGCGCGCGAGGCGGCGCAGCGTGCGGAGGACATCGGGGTGACCGATCTCCGCGAGGTAGCGCACGGCAGCCTCGAGCACCTCGCGAGGCGGATCGTGCGCGAGCACCTCGAGCGCGGCCGCCACTCCGGCCCGCGATCGGATCTCGGTGAGCGCGGCGAGCGCCGCCGCCGCGTGCACGGGCTCGTCGCCGACGAACGCGACGAGGCGCGTGGCGGCGCTCTCGGCGCCCATGCGCCCGAGCGCAGCAATCGCCGCGAGTCTTAGCGGAGCGCTCGTGTCCTCCGAGAGGAAACCCGAGGTGATGGCCTCCTCGAGCGCCGGGAAGCCCAGACCGCCGGCCGCCGAGATCGCCGCCGCGGCGACCGCGTCGTCGGTGTCGAACAGCCTGCGGTGCACGTACGGCATCAGCCAGAGGTTGCGGAAACCTCGGCCCATCGCGTGGAGGAGGCCGATGCGCTCCGCGGGCGCGTCCGCCTCGCGTGCGATCGCGAGGAGCGCGAAGGCCGCGCGCTCGGCGACCTCCCACTTCGCGTCGAAGGCGCGCCCCGAGAGCGCGCCGAGCACGCGACACGCGTCGAGGCGTAGAACGAGCGTCGGCGCGTCGTGTGCGTAGGCCTCGAGGGGGGCGAGCGCGTCGGCGGGTGACAGCTGCTCGTCCTCGAGCGCGCGCTGGATGGAGCGGCTGTCCTTGTGCTCGTGTGGCTGACGCGACACGAGCTCTCGATCAACGCTTCCCATGTTGTCCGCGAGCGTATCGCGTGGAAGCGTCACCTGCGAAGATGGACGACATGCCCATCGTGGCGATCACGCACGTGCCCTCTCCGCGCATGAACGACGCCGTGCGGACGTTCATCGACGTCCACGCGATCGATCTCGATCTCGCCGCGCTCCAGCACGAGGAGTACCGGCGGGTGCTCGAACGCGCCGGAGCCGAGGTCGTCTTGCTCGACGGGAACCTGGACCACGCCGACGCGGTGTTCGTCGAGGATACGGCTGTCGTTCTCGACGAGGTCGCGATCATGACGTCGATGGGCGCGCCCTCACGTCGTGACGAGCCGCGCGCGATCGAGCCCGAGCTCGCACGCCATCGCGGCACCCTCGCGCGCATCGAGGCGCCCGCCACCCTCGAAGGTGGCGACGTGCTCCGCGTCGGCCGCACGCTGTTGGTCGGCGCGACCGCGCGCACGAACGCCGCCGGTGTCACCGCGCTGCGCACGATCGCGGCCCCGCTCGGCTACACAGTGCGGGCGGTGCCCGTCGACGGTTGCCTTCACCTGAAGACGGCGTGCACCGCGCTCCCCGACGGCACGCTGCTCATCAACCCGCGCTGGGTCGATGCGCGCGATCTCGCGGGCTTCGAGGTGCTTCACGTCGCGGAGGGAGAGCCCGATGCCGCGAACGTCGCGCTCGTGGGCGCACGCGTCCTGATGGGAGCCGCGCATCCTCGAACGACCGACCTCATTCGCGCGCGCGGCTTCGAGGTCGACGTGATCGACCTCTCGGAGTTCGCGAAGGCCGAGGGCTGCGTGACGTGCCTCTCCATCCTGGTGCCGGGCGCCAGGACCTGAGCCTTCAGCGCACGAGCAGCGAGACGTTGTCGAGGTCGAGCGTCGCGTAGTTGCCCGGGTCGCCCTGCGTGATGCCGGCCTTGAGGAAGACCGTACCCGCCGACAGCGGGACCGTCAGGTCGCTGGTGACGAAGTCGCCGCCGTTGACCGACGTCTCGACGAGGCCGTACGGAGCGGCGCTGCGGTTGTTGACCTCGAAGCCGACGACGACGTTGTACCAGTGGTTCGGAAGCGTCTTCGAGATGAAGCTGCGCGAGCCGGTGCAGCGGTCGGCCGGGCACGCCGCCGTGCCGTTCTGCTCGAGGAAGAGGCCATCGGGCGTGACGAGGACGCGGACGTAGATCGGGCCGGACGAGA
>JANXVA010000391.1 GCA_025351875.1 Myxococcales bacterium
TGGCGACGCCGAAGTCGAGGAGCTTCACGAACACGTTCGTGAGCGGCGTCTCGACGACGAACACGTTGGCCGGCTTCACGTCGCGGTGGACGATGCCCGCGCGATGCGCCGCGCCCAGCGCCGAGAGGAGCTGGAGCGCGACGCTGCACGCGTCGGCTGCACTCATCGCCCCGCGCTCCGCGAGCCGATCACGGAGCGATTGACCGGCGAGGAGCTCCATTTCGAGGAACGGCGGCGGCCCCTCGTCGAAGTCGGAGACCTGCACGATGTGCGGGTGGTGCAACGCGCCCATGGAGAGCGCCTCGCGACGGAGCCGAGCGAGGGCCGTGGCGTCGTCACTGCGCTCCTCGGAGAGCACCTTCAGCGCCACGCGGCGACCTAGCTTGAGGTGCTCCGCCTCGTAGACCACGCCCAGTCCGCCGCGCCCCAGGACGCGAAGAAGCCGGTGGTCGCGCGAGATCGTTGGGAGCTCCTCCATCGTCGTGTGCGGCGATCAGGGCTTGAGGCGGCCGGTCTCGGCGAGATCGCGGAGCGACGCATCGCTGTCGTCGGTGACGGCGGCGGCAGCGGGCGCGGCTCGCGTCGAGGCGCGGCGTTCGAGCTTGCCCACGTGGCGGATGTCCTTACCGCGCACCATGAACACGACCATCTCGGCGAGGTTCGTCGCGTGGTCGGCGATGCGCTCGATGTACTTCGCGATCGATTGCTCGCGCGTAGCGCGGTAGATGTTGCGCGGGTTCTCCATCATGTAGGTGAGGAGCTCGCGAAAAATCGCCGCGTAGTAGGCGTCGACCTTGGAGTCGCGCTCGACGATCGCGGCTGCGCGATCGGCGTCTCCGGCGACGAACGCGTCGAGCGCCTCGCGGAGCATTTCCTGCGCGGCCTCCGCCATGTGCACGACCTCGACGTACGGCTTGAGCGGCGGCTCCTCGTTGAGCTCCATCACGCGCTCGCAGATGTTGACGCCCATGTCGCCCATGCGCTCGAGATCGGTGACGACCTTGAGCGCCGTCGTGATGAAGCGGAGGTCGCTCGCGACCGGTTGCCGTCGAGCGAGCACCCGCAGGCATAGATCGTCGACCTCGAGCTCGAGCCGGTTGATCTGGCGATCGATGTAGAGCGTCCGATCCGCGAGCTCGCTGTCGCGCTCGACGAGGGCCTTCATCGCCTGGCCGAGCATCTCCTCGACCTTCGCGCCCATCATCAGCAGCATCTCGCGGATGCGGCGCAGCTCCCCCTCGTAGGCCAGGTCAGTGTGTAGGCGGGGCGGCATGGCGGGTCATCCAAAGCGGCCGGTGATGTAGTCCTCGGTCCGCGGATCGGAAGGCTTCGTGAAGATGACGTCTGCCTCATCGTACTCCACCAGCTCCCCGACATAGAAGAACGCCGTGTAGTCCGAGACGCGCGCCGCCTGCTGCATGCTGTGGGTCACGATCACGATCGTGTACCGCTCTCGCAGCTCGTGGATGAGGTCCTCGATCTTCGCCGTGGCGACGGGATCGAGCGACGAACAAGGCTCATCCATGAGGACGACCTCGGGCTCGAGCGCCAGGCACCGCGCGATGCACAGCCGCTGCTGCTGGCCGCCCGAGAGCGCGCCGCCAGGCAGGTCGAGCGCGTCCTTCACGTCGTCCCAGAGGGCCGCCTGGCGGAGGACCTCCTCGGCGAGACGGTTCGGGTCCGGAGGTGTGATCCCGCTGAGCCGCAGCCCCGCGAGCACGTTGTCGCGAACGCTCATGGCCGGGAACGGGTTCGGCTTCTGGAACACCATCCCGACGCGCCGTCGCACGCGCACGGGATCGACCTCACGGCCGAAGATGCTCGCGCCGTCGAGGAGGACCTGGCCCTCCGAGCGCGCGCCCGGCACCACCTCGTGCATGCGGTTCAGGCAACGGATGAACGTCGATTTGCCGCAACCCGACGGGCCGATCACTGCCGTGACCTTGTGCTCGACGAGCGGCAGCGTGATGTCCTTGAGCGCACGCTTCTGGCCGAACCACGCCGAGAGGCCCTCGGCGCGCATCTTCTCCACGCCGGGGGGCGGCAGGGAAGGCGGAGGTGTACTTCGCGGGGGGATCATGCGGCCTTCGGTCCTCGTAGCACGCGCCGCGCCGCGAGGTTCAAGACGACCACGATCGCGACGAGCACCAGCGCTGCGGCCCAGGCCTGTGCGTGCCAGTCGTCGTAGGGCGACATCGTGTACGTGAAGATCTGCACCTGCAGCGACGAGGTCGGGTCTCCGAGGCTCTCGTTCCAGAAGCGATTGTTGAACGCCGTGAAGAGGAGCGGCGCGGTCTCCCCGCAGACGCGCGCGACCGCAAGCATGCAACCTGCACGTATTCCCGGGCCTGCGGTGCGGAGCACCACGTGGATGGCGATGCGCCAGCGCGAGGCCCCGAGCGCGAGCGCCGCCTCACGGAGCGAATCAGGCACGGTGCGCGCGAGCTCGTCGGTGGTGCGGGCGACCAGCGGCAGCATCAGGACCGCGAGCGCGAGCGCACCGGCGAGCGTCGAGAAGTGCTGCATTCGCACCACGACCGTCGCGTAGACGACCACGCCGACGATGATCGAGGGCACGCCCGCGAGGACGTCCGCGCTGAACCGCACGACGCGCGTCAGCATCGTGGTCCGGTATTCAGCGAGGAAGAGGCCGGCCGCGATGCCGACGGGGATCCCCATCAAGCTCGCGAGACCCACGAGCTCGAGGGTCCCGACGATCGCGTTCGCCATCCCTCCGCCGCTCTCGCCGACCGGATTCGGCAGCCTGGTGAAGAAGGACCACGACAGCGCGCCGAGCCCGCGCTGCGCCACGTAGAGCAGGATCGCGAGGAGGGGCACCATCGCGATCGCGACGGCGACGCAGCTCGCGGCCGTCGCCGCGCGCGCGGCGAGCGTGCGACCCGAGTACGCCGCGTCGAGCTCCGCTCTCACGTGTGCTCCTCGAGGCGGGGTGTCACCACGCGCACGAGCGCCGCCTCGGGACCGCGTACGCGCGAGACCAGCAAGCGCGCGGCCACGTTGAACGCGAACGTGATCGCGAAGAGCAAGAGACCGATCTCGGCGAGGGCGGCGACATGCAGGGTGCTCGTCGCCTCGGGGAGCTCGTTCGCCATGACGCTCGACATCGTGTAGCCCGGCGAGAAGAGCGAACCGGTGATGTCGGCACGGCTGCCGACGACCATGGCGACGGCCATCGTCTCGCCGACCGCGCGGCCAAACCCGAGCAAAATAGCGCCAAAAATGCCCTGTTTTGCGTGCGGCAACACGATGCGTCGGACGACGTCCCAGCGCGTCGCGCCGAGCGCGAGGCCACCCTCGCGCAGCTCGATGGGGACTGCGCGCAGCACCTCGCGCGAGAGCGACGCGATCGTCGGCAGGATCATCACGGCGAGCACGAGCGATGCGCAGAGGAGACCGACACCGACCTTCGGCCCTCGGAACATCGGCAGAAAGCCTAGGTGCGCCTCGAGCGCGGGCTCGACCGTTGTCCGGAGCAGAGGCGCGAGGACGATCGCCGCCCACAGGCCGTACACGACGCCCGGCACAGCCGCGAGAAGCTCCACCAGCGCGGCCACGGGCCGACGCAGCGGGAGCGGGCCGAGGTCCGTGAGGAAGAGCGCGACGCCGAGCGCGACCGGCACCGCGAGCGTCAGCGCGACGAGCGAGGTGACGACCGTGCCGTACAGGAAGGGGAGCGCTCCGAGGTCGCCGTGCACGGGATCCCATTGCCGACCGGTCACGAACCCGAAGCCCAGCGCCCGCACGCTCGGCAGCGCGAGATCGAGAACGACGGCCGCGACGACCGCCAGCACGACGACGAGGATGCAGGCCGCGCCCCCGCCGAGCGCGACGAGCGATCGATCGACGAGCGCGTGCGAGGGCTCGCCGAGCGGGCGTGGCGCGTGGGTCGAGCGGCTCGACGGCGTCAGGGCGGCGGGCTCGTTCATCGGTCAGCTCCCCGCTGGCAGGAGCTCGTGCCCGTCGGCGCGAAGCTCGCGAAGCGCTCGCTCGGCCCTCCCGACGAGGGGGGAAGGAAGCGCTGCGTAGTCGAGCTCGCGAGCGAACGCCTGACCATGGTGGACGGCCCACCAGAGGAACTTGGCGAGCGCCTCGCCCTTCTTGCGATCTCGCGCATTGCGCGGGACGACCACGTACGAGAGCGCGGCGATCGGGTAGGCGCTCTCGTCCGCGGAGTCGAGCAGCATCACGCGCTCGCCCGAGGTCGCGGCGGACGCGTTCACGCTCCTCGCCGCGGCATCGAGCGCGTCGAGCGTCGGCGCCACGAAACGACCTGCGGGGTTGCGAACCTGGGCCATCGAGAGGCCGGCCTGCTTCGCATAGACGAGCTCGACGTAGCCGATCGAGAGCGGCGTCGCCTTGACGAAGGCGGTGACTCCCTCGTTCCCCTTCGTGCCGACGCCCACGGGAAAGCGAGGCGACGTGCCGGAGCCGACCGTCGTGCTCCACTTCTCGTCATGCATCGAGAAATAGGTGGTGAGCGCCGCGCTCGTGCCGCTGCCATCTGCTCGGTGCACGACGATGATGGGTTCGGACGGGAGCACTCGCCCAGGGTTCAACGCGCGCAGGCGCTCGTCGTCCCACCGCTGCACCGTGCCGAGGAAGATCGCGGCGGCGACGTCGGCGCTCAGCGCGAGGTCGCGCAGGCCGGGGAGATTGAACGCGAACACCACGGCGCCGACGGTCGTGGGTATGTGGACCAGCTTGATGGGAGACTGTCGGATTTGCTCCTCGCTCATCGGCTCGTCGGTTGCGCCGAAGTCGACGACGCCGCCCTCGACCTGGCGGATCCCGGCGCCCGAGCCGATCGACTGGTAATTCACGCGCACCGTGGGGTCGACGCGCGCGTATTCGGCGGCCCACTTCGAGTAGAGCGGGTAGGGAAGCGTCGCGCCGGCACCGACGAGGACGCGAGGCGACGACTCGGTGCCCGCCGGGCTCGAACGCGAGCAACCCGGCGCGAGCACCAGGCCCGTCGCGAGAAGGACGAGGAGGAGCGCGCGTATCAAGCCGCGTCCTCTTTTGCGTCTCTCGAGACGTCATCGCTCGACGACTTCTCGCGCCCACGCGTGCTCGCGTCCGGAATTTTCATGTCGAACGTCGTGCCCTTGCCGACGGCGCTGATGACCTCGATGGTGCCCGCCATGGCCTCGACGAGGTGCTTCACGATCGACAGGCCGAGGCCTGTGCCGCCCATCTCGCGTGATCGCCCGGCGTCGACGCGATAGAAGCGCTCGAACAGTCGCGGAAGGTGCTTTTCTTCGATGCCGGTGCCGTCGTCCACGACGCGGAGGCGCACGCTGGGCACGGGGCCGTCGCTTCGCTCCGCGTGGAGCGTGACGGAGCAGCGCTCCGGGCAGTACTTCACTGCGTTGTCGACGAGGTTGGTGAGCACCTGCTCGAGCGCGCGCCGATCGGCATCCACCTCGAGGCCCTTTGCCGCGTCGAGCCGGAGCGCGATGCGTCGCTTGTCGGCGCGCTCGCGGAACATGCCGAGGAGGTGCGTTGCGAAGGGCTCGAAGGCGAAGCGCTCGGGCCGCAGACGGAGCTCGCGCGATTCGATGCGCGAGAGGTCGAGGAGATCCTCGATCAGGCGCTGGAGCCGCGCCGCATTGCGCTCGATGATGCCGAGGAAGCGCTTCGCGCCCTCGGGATCGCGAGCGAGCGCCATCTCCATCGTCTCGGCGGCGGAGAGGATCGCGGTGACGGGCGTACGAAGCTCGTGCGAGACGTTGGCGACGAAGTCGCGACGGAGGGACTCGAGGCGCCGGATGTCGGTGACGTCGAAGAAGACGGCGAGGAGACCGCCGGCGTTCTCGCGCGTCTGCGTGAACGCGGTTCCTCGCACGAGGAGCCGGCGGGGCTTGAGCCCGCCGAGCTCGACCTCACCGGAGCATGTCTTGCGGGTCGTGCGCGCGCGATCGAGCAGCTCCTTCAGCTCGGCATGGCGCACCACCTCGAGGAGCGGCTGCCCGACGAAGTCGGCGCGGAGGAGGAGCATCTCGCGAAGCGCCGGGTTCATCAGCGCGACCTTGCCGTCCTTGTCGAGGAGGAGGACACCTTCCTGCATCCCGTCGAGGATCCGGCTGACGAGGTCGCGCTCGGAGCGCAGCTCGCCGACGGTCTGCGAGAGGCTTGCCGCGAGCTGGTCGAAGGCGGCGCCGAGCTGACCCACGTCTTGCTCGCGCTCGACGCGCGCGCGCACGGTGAGGTCACCCTCGTGCATTCGCCGCGCGGCGTCGGTGAGCGGGCGAACCGCCTCGTCGAACCAGCGCACCGAGAGCTCGCTCACGATGAAGCCGACGATGCCGCCGGCGACGATCGCCGCAAGGACTGCGCTCGCCCCGTCGCGTCCGCCGAGCGCCGCGAGCGAGGCGTAGACAAACGACGAGACGAGGATCCAGGTCGCGACGAGGAGTCGGACGCGGATCCTGCCTCTCACCCTGCGGCCCCTGTGGCCTCTTCGGGGTTGTCCGCGAAGCGATACCCGACACCGCGCACGGTCTCGATGTATGCGCCGGCGTCGCCGAGCTTCTCGCGCAGCCGCTTCACGTGCGTGTCGACGGTGCGCGTGGTGATGTCGGCGTCGATGCCCCAGACATCGCTCAGGAGGGCCGCGCGCGTCTGCACGCGGTTCTTCCGGTCGTAGAGGGTGACGAGGAGCTTGAACTCGAGCGCCGTCAGCTCGAGCTCCGTCTCGTTCGCCCAGACGCGATGCGCCTCGCGGTCGACGCGCAGGCTGCCGAAATTGATCCCGGGGGCCGCCTCCTGCTCCCCTTGCGAGCGACGGAGGATCGCCTGCACGCGGAGGAGGAGCTCACGGACACTGAAGGGCTTGACCACGTAGTCGTCGGCCCCGAGCTCGAACCCGACCACGCGATCGATCTCCTCCCCCTTCGCGGTGAGCATCACGACCTGGGCGTTCCGGGTGAGCGGGTCGCTCTTGAGTGTCTTGCAGACCTCGGTGCCCGGAATGTCGGGAAGCATGAGGTCGAGGAGCACGAGGTCCGGGCGCTTCTCGCGCGCGAGCCGCAGGCCCTCTTCGCCCTTGCCGGCAATGAAGACCTTGTGCCCCTTCTCCCGGAGGTTGTAGTCGAGGATCTGCTGGATGTCGGGCTCGTCCTCGATGACCAAGATTCTCGCCATGATCCGGCGATACTCTAGCCGTGTGACGACCGGGTGTCATGGACGCGTCTTCTCACTCTCGAGGCCCTGAAAGTGCTGTCTGGCTCACGTGTCGTGGTCGTCGTCCCTGCCTTTCGCGAGGAGGCGCACGTCGCTGGCGTCGTGGCCACGATGCCTGCGTTCGTCGATTCCATCGTCCTCGTCGATGACGGCAGCCCGGACCGCACCTCCGAGCGGGCGCGGTCGATCGGCGACCCGCGGCTCGTGATCGAACGCCACGAGCGGCGCCGCGGCGTCGGGGCCGCCCTCACGACCGGTTACGCGCGAGCGCTCATGCTCACGCAGCGCCCGACTGACGCCCTCTGCGTCATGGCTGCCGACGGACAGATGGACCCGAGCGAGCTCGAGTCGGTCACGCTCCCGATCGTCCGCGGGCTCGCCGACTACGTGAAGGGCGACCGCTTCACCGACCCCGCGGTCCGGGCGTCGATGGGGATGCCTCGCTGGGTCGGCGGTCAGATCTTCACGCGGCTCACCTCCGCGGCGATCGGCCAGCCGATCTCGGACAGCCAGTGCGGCTTCACCGCGCTCAGCCGTGGGGCCGCGACGGAGCTCGATCTCGCCGGGCTCTGGCCGAGCTTCGGATACCCCAACGATCTGCTCGGACAGCTCGCGGCACGTCGCCTGCGTGTCCAGGAGGTCCCCGTTCGCGCCATTTACGGGGCAGAGATCAGCAAGCTACGACTCCGACACCTCCCACCCATCTTCTGGTTGATCGGCCGTGCCGCGGTGCGTCGTCGCGCAGCTCGGCCCGCAAAGCGTGTCACCTGAAGGGATGACCGGGCGCCAAGGGGCTTGCGCAACGGCTGAGGCGTATCATCCTGAGAGGACGAATGCGAACCACGCCCCGGCCCATGCGTTCGAGCTCTCGCGGCGGAATCGGGACGCTCATCGGCAATGGGTGGCTGCGGGAGTCTCCTCGTGAGCGCGTGGTCGAAGCCCAGAAGTGGCAGGCGCGCAGCAAGTCGTTCCTCCGCAAGTGCATGTTCATGCCCGTCCCCGAGGAGATCCGCAGGCTCGCCCCGCAGATCTCACAGGCCGCGCTCCTTCCTCCTTCGCCGAGGCGCCCCGAGCCCGAGATCGTTCCTTCTCGCCGTGATCCGCGGAAGGACGTGCGCCAGTTCGCCGCCTACGTGCCGGGACAGGCCGATCCGCAGGCGGCCGCGAAGCAGGCGCGCGCGATTCAGTTGCAGAATGCACAGAAGGCCGCCGTCGTTGCAGCCTCGCAACCCCCGCAAGCCTGGTGGGAAGACCCCGTCGCCCTCGGCTCGCTCCTCATCCTCGTCCCGCCGATCGGCCTCGCCGCGGTGTGGTCGAGCAAGCGCTACTCGAGCGATGCGCGCTGGGCACTGACGGTCATGACGGCGCTCACGATGTGCCTGATGACGGCGGTGCTGATCGCCGTGCTCGCGATGCAGTGAGTCCGTGTCCTCCTCGGTGCTGGCGGCTCGTGGAAGCCGCCAGCATTCGTTGCAGCTCGCTCAGCGCGGCGGCGGCGGAGGAGGCGGAGGCGGCGGAGGCGGAGGCGGAGGCGGCGGGGGCGGCGCGCCCGAGCCGACGATCTTCTCCGTCCACTGACCGATGTGGTTCGACGTCGTGAGATCCTGGAAGGGGAGATAGAAGCCGGGGTAGCTGCCGTCCGTCCCAGCGACGACCTTCGACGGATCGACGGCGAACATCCACAGGTGCTGAAGGCCGCCGACGGTGCGGAGGCCGACCTTTCGCGTCGACGCGGTCGTGTACCAGAACAGCTTGCCGCTCCGATGCACCGTCTGGAACGGCGTCGAGCGCGGGAACGTATCGCCGAGCGCGGTGGCGGCGCCGTCGGCTACGCCGCCCGTCCCTGCGCGCGCGAGGAGGACCGGAGTGGCTCCGACAGCGGGCTTCACCGCCCACGTCGTTGCGGTCGGGTCCGCGTCCGCATCGCATTCGTCGCCGTTCCAGTTACCCGACGTGCACGTCGACTCGCTGTAGAGGAGGAACGACGAGTCGGGTACGAAGTTCGGGTTGTATCGATTCTTGTTCGTGACCTTCGGAACGAGCACCTGAGGATCGCCGAGTGCCGCCCCCGTGAAACCGAGAAGATCGATGTTGCTTTGGGTGGGTCGCTGCGTGGTCGTGGCTTCGTTGCCGACGTGCGTGACCGCGATCAGCTTTCCGTCCGGCGACCAGTCGGGGTGGTTCGCCTTGTAGGTGAGCGCCTTGCTGCTGACACGCAGCCCCGTGGTGCCGTCGTGGAAGTTGAGCGTGTGGAGCGTCGCCGGATCGGGGTTGTCGCCGTAGACGGCGACGAACTGGTCCCCCTTCGGATTGAACGAGGCGAATTGAATCCGGTTCGCCGACGACGGGGCCGTCGTGCCCGACAGCGTGAGCCACGTGGGGTCCGTGTTCACCTTGCTGAGATCGTTGAGGTAGACGAGGCGTCCGTCGTTCTGTCCGCCGAGCGAGCCGACGAGCTTCGTACCGTCGCGCGAGATGCTGTGACACCCCACGCAGGTGCCGCCCATGCCGTTCTTGTTCGGCTCGAGGAACGACTCGAGCACCGAGTTCGGATTGCCGAAGTCGACGCGCATGATGCGAGGCGGGTTCGAGACGGTCCAGTAGTAGAGGCCGCCGTCGACGCGGTTCTCCGCGAACTCGATGTCGAACGAGGCCGACTCACCGAACCCGCCGCCGGCATCGGCAGCGCCGCGCACGCGCAGCTTCACGGCGCCGGCGCCGCGATTGCTCTCGGCGACATACGCGTAGCCGGTTTCATCGAGCTCGAACGCACACGCGCCGGCCTTGAACTCGGCGGGCTTGGTGGTCGCGCCTCCGCAGCGCGAGTAGTACGTGATCTCGGCGACCGCGCTGATGAAGCTCACCTGATAGAGATCGGTGCCGCCGGTCGGCGTCCAGTGCACCTCGAGCCGTCGCAGGTTCGGCGGCAGCATCGTGTTGTTGTTCGGATACGCGAGCGCGGGATTGCGACCGGCCACAACGGCGCCGGTGAACAGAGGCTCTGGGTTCGCGGGCAGCGCGGGCGTCACCGCCGGCGACTGGAGGATCGCCGTGAGCTTCACCGTCAGCGAGGTCTTCGCGATGACCGGCCCGTCGGAGTTCGAAGCCGTCGCTTGCACGGTGAGCTTGCCCCCGCGCTGCGCAGGATCGGTGGCGATCGCCGGCAGACGCGTCGAGAAGGTCGCGCTGCCGTCGGTGGGAAAGCCGCCGACGAGATAGTTGTCGGGCACGTAGAAGACCGAGCGCGCGGTGATGTCGATCTCGGTGGGCGAGCCCTTCAGCTTCGCGAGCACCCGGTATGGCTTCGTTGCCTTCTGGCCGCCGAGCACGGCGAGCGTGGCATCGGGAGGGTCGATCCTCATCGACGCGACGTCGATGTCCTGCGCGGAGCCGGTCGTGCCTCCGCTCGTGCCGCCGCTCGTTCCTCCGATCGTCCCGCTCGTTCCACCGCTCGTCGTCTTGTCGTCGGTGCCCGGGGCAACGAACGCGCTTCCATCACCTCCGCTCCCGCACGCGAGCGGAAAGAGTGCAGCCGAGCCAATCGCCACCAGCAGTCCGAGGGTCAAGCGCATGGTGGAATATTACAAGGCGAGCGGATGGATTGCCGCCATCCTGGTCACTCGAGCGACCGTTCTGTGTGAGGTTCTGGGGTGTTGGCGGCATGTGCCCACGCTGTGTGTGACCGGCCTCAGGCCCCACGTCCGCGCATGATCACGGTCGAAATAGCTCGTACACCACGCTGCGGTGTTCGAAGAAGATCGCTTCGATTTGTCGCTCTCCGTAGCGGTAAACGAGGCGGTACCTCCCGACGCGCAAGCGATAGAAGCCGGCGAGCGCGCCGGCGAGCTCCTTGGTGTCCCCGCTGCCCTTGGCGAGGTCACGAAGAGCACGCCGTACGTCTCGTCGATGATCGGGGTGGAGCTTCCCGAGGAAGGCCAGGACTTGCTCGGAGACGACGACCTTCACTCCGGTACTTCTTCGAGCTTCGTCCACTTCGTCTTGCCTGCCTCGTACGTCCGCAACGTCCGGACGAACTCGCGATTGGAGAGGAGCTCCATCGTCTCGAGCACGGCGTCGAACCGCTCCTTCGAGATCACGTACGCGACCGTCTCGCCGTGACGTTCGATGGCGATTGGCTCACCCTTCTCACTGGCCGAGACGACCTCGGGAAAGTTCTTCTGACCGGCAGCGATCGAGTAGGACCTCTTCATCGTGCGTAGATAATAGCATAATTCTACGCAATCGTGGACCTGCGACCAACGAGCGAAGCGGTGACCGCGGTCGCGCGACTGAAGGAGTAGGATGGAGCCACTCTTCGCGCTTCGCCCCCACTGCCCACGTCTCCCTTGAAGCACCACCAAGATCCGCTGCAGGTTCGCATCCTCACGGCGCTCGGCCGAGCGTGGGCCACGGTGGAGTCGGCGTGGCGCCGGATCGCCTCGCGCCTGACGAGGCGGAAGCGCCAGCTGAAGGCGGAGGCGCGGCTGCTCGGCGCGGAGGTCCTCCAGATCGGTGTGCAGATCTGGGACAAGATCGACGATCTCCCGTTCGTCCCCGCGTCGTTCAAGCTGTCGCCGGTGAAGACGCAGTTCTACGGGCACGGCGCCTTCATGGGCGCGGCGCCCGCGCTCGTTGCAGATGCGAAGTGGCGCCGGATCCTGGCGTTCCTCATGCCCGACGTCTTCGAGCAGATCCGCGCCGCGATCGACGCGGGGGCCGACGGCCAGAGGATCATGCCGATGATGGAGAACAACCCGGTGCTCGCCGCGTTCGGTGTCTCCCGCAGCGCGAGCGGTGCGCCAGGGGCTGACGAGAGCCCGCACCACCTCTCTGGCATCGAGTGGGACGTGTTCGTGGACTCGAGGCTCATCGTCGAGTGGGAGGAGGCTCGCGACGACCCCGATCCCGCGGCGCTAGCGCGCGTGATGGCGAAGGTCCTCGACACCTCCGTGATTGCGCACGCGACGGCGGCGGATACGGTCCAGGAGGCCATGGGGATTTGCCAGTACCCGGACGTCCGCAAGACGCCGAAGACCGGCCTCGGCGGCGTCGAGATCGACTCGTGGCTCGATCTCTTCGGCCGCGCGCTCTTCCTCGCGCGCGCCGAGGACCTGACCACGGCGGTCTCCGAGATGGCGAAGGAGCCTCGCTCGGACTCCGACGAGGAGTGCATGCGCCACACGTTCGCGCCGCCATGGACGGTGCGCCGAACCGTGGAGGTTCACCGCGCAGTGACGGGAAAGCCGTGCGTCTCGGTCATCGTGGAGATCAAATCGCTGCGCAGCACGCCCGAGTTCCTCTGCGACCTCGTGCGAGCACTGAACGCGCACGGTGTGCACGTCGCGTCGGTCGCGTCGTTCTTGCGCGAGGAGGTCCGCGGCGTCTCGAGCGTGGAGCAATCGATCGACGGACATGCGTACGGCGCGCCGCGTGAGATCCAGTTCTTTCACTTCGCGGGCGATCTCCAGGCCGCGTGCGACGAGGGGCGCGTCGTCCCGGGGCAGAGCGTGCTCTTCAACGGAGCGAGCCTCCTCGACACGATCGAGACCGACGCAGGGCGTGCGACGTACAGCACGAAGCTACGCGTCGTCGCGGAGCTCGAGGAGTACCGAAAAAAGCACCAGCTTCAGGTGGGCTTCTACGTTCAGGAAGGCGACTGCGATTGCGATGCGGTCGCGCTCCTGTTCGATCTCATCGCCGCGCGCCCGGAGACCTTCGATCTCGGCTTCGCGTGGGGAGGCCTGCGTGACGAGGCGCACCTGCCCGTCTCGGACGTGTCGCGTCTCGGCTACGGGAGCCAGCGCATGCTCGAGTACGTCGGCAAGGCGAAGCAGTGGAAGCTCGGCGGCGGCTCCGACACCTGACGCGCGCGGAACGCTTCCGTTGGCCGTGGCATCGGTCTCCGGCGAGCGGCACATCCCTTCTCGGGAGAGCCGACACTCTAAATCCGCTCGAGCGACAATCGCGGATCGAGGTGATGCAGGTCGCCGATATCGGTGGTGACGACCATCGCGTGCTCGCGTCGGGCAACGAGAACGACGGACGCGTCGACGACGTCGGAGGTGCTGGCACGCCCGCAGAGGACGCCCGCCGCCTCGGCGAGCACCTGGTCGAGCGCGGGCACGACCGTCGTCGGGCCCTTGACGAGGGCGCGCAGCGGCGCCTGGCGTGCGGCCCCTCGCCAGGCCTGCGCGAGCACGCCTGCCGGGATGACCAGCCGCACCCCCGCCTTGAGGGCCTCGCGAACGAGCGCACGCATTCGTGCATCGCCCCGCTCGAATGCGATCAGAGCGCCGGTGTCTAAGACGACCGCTTGAGGACGCGCTTTGCCCATGCCGTTGCCGCCTTGCTCGGTTTGCCATGCTCGACATCCATCGCGTCGAGGATCTCGCTGAGCTCTTCCCTACGAAGCTTCTCGTCGACGGCCTCGCTCACGAACGAGCTCAGCGACTTTGCGCGCCCGGCAGCAACCTCCTTCTTTGCCAGACGAAGCACCTCAGCAGGCATGCTCAATGCGACCTTCGCCGAGTTCATACTTTTGTACTACCCGAGCCTGGTCCAACCGTCAAACGCCGCCGCGTAGCAGCTCGTGCGGCGGGGCACTCAGTACAGCGGGCACGGATTGGACCAGATGCAGGGGCGCGGGCTCACGCCGTCAGTCGTTGAGGACACGCTTGCTCGGGGAGCCCGTAGCTCGGGGTACGATGGAGCGACCGTGTACACGACTGAGCAGGCTCGGGTCGTGGTAACCCCTGATGGCAGCATCAAGACGGTCATTCCACAGTGAGCGAGATGTCATCCGAGGTGAAGATCGCGGGCCACGGCGGCTGCGTCGTGCTGTCGGCGGACGGCTATGAAAATCCCGATGCTCGGGACCGTGGGGACGCCAACTGGCTGTCCTGCGGAGTTCAGTTGACCCTTGGCGGCGTCGCCGCAACGCACAAGACCAGCTTCACGACGAATGATTTTGCCCGCTTTCTTGGGCAACTGAGAAGCGTCATGGACACCATGAAGGGCGCCGCGCTTTTCGTGACAGACGAGGATGCGCTGTCCATCAAAGTCGAACTCGGAGGACGAGGCACCGGAACGGTTTCTGGCGTCCTCCGGATCGCGGAGCACATACGCGCGACCGTGGAGTTCTCGTTCGAGAGCGATCAGACCTTCCTGGTACGGACCCTCGCTGACCTGGACGGACTCTGTCGAAAATTTCCGATCAAGACGTGAAGGCCCTCGCCGTCATCATCGCGAGCCTGGAGCTTCGGGATCGAGGACGAGCGCCGAGAACGGCGGCGCGGTGAAGCCTCTGCCGATCATCGTCGCGAGCTTCTGCTTCCAATGCGAGATCGCCTTCGCGCGGTCGAAGGGCTCGGTGTCGCGGGCGTGAAGCCCGGCGTCCTCGCGGGCTCGCCGAGCTTCACGTCGGTGTCGATCTCGTCGTCGTGCCACAACGGAGAGCGTAGCCGGAGCGTGGGCGCGTTTTCGAGAACGTGATGACCATCCGACGTGTGCCGCAATCGCCTTCCGTCGCGCGTCCTGGCGCCTCGGGATTCCAGGGTGCTCGTGAGCGAGATTGTCCGACACGAAATCCCACGAAATCGGCACACGCTGGCGTTGATTCGAACGTGTCCCGGATTGTAGCACCGGCATGGCCCTTCGCACCGCGATCTACTTCCGCCACTCGACCACGAGGAGGATGTGTTCGAGCAGGTCGCCACGAAGCGTCCCGACGAAGCGCTCGGCAAAGGCGTTAATGTTTGGCGCGCCTGGCGCGCTACGCAGCGCCCGGGACTACCGCGTGAGGCGAGCCTCGCCGGCAAGCCGTGCCGTCTCGGCGATACGCGCGACGACAGCGCCGAGATCGCCGAAGACCTCCTGCGCGGCAACCCGCAGCACGTGCCACTCCAGCGAGCTCAGCGCGCGGTCGCGCGCGCCATCATGCCGAGCGCGCGCGTCGTGGTACTCCCCGTCGACCTCGACGACGAGCCGCACCTTGGTGCACGCGAAGTCGACGATGTGCTCGCCGATGACGAGCTGCCGCCGAAACGCAAACCCGGTCTTGGACCCCGAGAGCCTGCGCCAGAGCCACTCTTCGGAGCGCGTGGGCCTGCACCGCATGAAGCGCGCGCGCTCTTCGAGGAGCTGTGCGCGCGCGACAGAGA
>JANXVA010000429.1 GCA_025351875.1 Myxococcales bacterium
CCGCATTCATGAACGAACTGCCACTCGATCGCGCCGTGCCGATCGTGCCGGGCCAAGCGGGTGGCACGGTGGCGGGGAAGGCGGTACTCGCGAATTTCCTTAAAAACAAGCTGTCGCGCTACTCGACCGAACGCAGCCAGCCCGATTCTCCGACGCGAAACTCGTCGAGCGGGCTGAGCGTGTACTTGCATTACGGGCAACTGTCGGTCGACGAAGTCATCGATGGCACACTGAACGCGAACGGCAAATGGACGTCGGAGATGCTGAACCTGAAGACGCGCAACAAGGACGATTTTTTCTGCCGCGACGACAACGTCAACGGCTTTCTCGACGAAGCGATCACGTGGCGCGACATCGGCTTCCACTGGCACCATTGCCGCAATCTGGAAGTGGCGAACGCGAAGGGCAAGAACCAGAGTTGGGCCGTCGCCGGCGAAGCGCCGAGTTTTAACTTCGAGACGATGGACTTCTCGCCGCGAACAGGGGGCACGCTCGATTGCGTACTGCCCGAGTGGGCGAAGACATCGCTGAATAAGCATGCCAGCGACAAGCGCGAGTTCCACGTCGCAACCGAGCCCGGCATCCTGCACGCGATGACGAAGGCTTCGCCTGACAAGGTCTTCATCCCGGCGCCCCCCGAGGCGAACTGCGCGTGCAACGAGTGCCCGCACATGAAGAAGAACACCCTCGAGAAGGTGTACCTCGCCCTCCGCGACCTCGCCCCGCGGCTCGAGATGGACCCGGCGCTCCTGACGGCAGCCAGGGTGCCGATCGATCGGATGCTCTCGCTCTCGAAGTGACCCCGCGCGCGTCGAGCCGCGACCCGGCTAGATGTCCGTCATGATCGTCGTGATCGCGTAGTCCGCCGCGAAGATAGCGACGATGCTCGACACGACTGCCTTCGCCGTCGCCTCGCCGACGCCGCGCGCGCCGCCCGAGGCGTGGAAGCCCTTCTTGCAGCAGATCGTGCTGACGATCACGCCGAAGATCAGGCTCTTGACGACGAGCATCCGGACGTCGGACCACTTCACGAACGTCTGGATGCGATCGAAGAAGATGCCCGGGTCGATCGACTGCCACACGACGGCGACGACCCACGCTCCGAACATGCCGGCGATCGCGAACAGCAGCGCCAGCAGCGGAAGCACGATCGTCGTCGCGAGCACCCGAGGGACCACCAGGTACTGCACCGGGCTCACGCCCATCGTCGTGATCGCGTCGATCTGCTCGGTCACTCGCATGTTGCCGAGCTCGCTTGCCATCGTGCTTCCCGCGCGCGCCGTGACGACGACCGCGGCGAGGACGGGCGCCAGCTCACGTGCAAGCGCGAGCGCAACGACGCCGCCGACCATTCCCTCCGCCGAGAACTGACGGAAGCCGACGATGACGCTGACCGTGAAGGCCATACCGGTGAACATCCCGACCAGCGCGGCGATGAACATCGAGCCTGCGCCGATGAACTCGATCGCGAGCATCAGCTGGGCCACGCGATACGGCGGCCGGACGAGCCAGCTCACCGCCTGCCCGAACAGCAGGATCGTCGCCCCGAGATCGTCGAGCAGGTCGAGGATCGGGTCCGCCACGAAGTCGACGACGCGCATCGCCGAGCGCAGCGATCGCCCCTTCGGCGTGGCCGTTTCGTCCGTGGTCGTGTTCGCCAAAGCGCGGCGAGCTTAGCGCGAATACGCCCGTGCCGCCCTACGGTTCGCGGTAGAAGCGCGGGACGCGGCGCGAGATCGACGTCAGCACTTCCCAGGCGATCGTCCCGCCGTGTGCGGCGATCTCGTCCGCCGTGATCGCATCCTTGCCGAGCGCGCCTTCCTGGGCGCCCAGCACCACGACCTCGTCGCGAAGCGACGTTCCCGGGATGTCCGTCACGTCGATCATCGACATGTCCATCGATACGGCGCCGACCAGCGGGGCACGACGACCGCGCACGAGCACGTGGCCTCGGTTCGAGAGCTGCCGCGACAGGCCGTCCGCGTAGCCCATCGGGACGGTCGCGATGCGCGTCGTGCGCGTCGCGCGGAAGAGCGCGCCGTAGCCGACGCTCTCGCCTACCTCGACGGTGCGAACGTCGACGATCTCGCTGCGCACGCGCATGGCCGCACGAAGGTCGCTCTTGCCGGCGAGAACCGGCGAGACGCCGAAGAGGGCGATGCCGGGGCGGACCGCGTCGAAGATCGCATCGCCGCGGAGCAGCGCCGCGCTGTTCGCCGCATGGCGGATCGTGCTGTCGTCGATGACGCCGGCACGGCGAAGACGCGTGGTCGCCTCCTCGAAGCGAGCGACCTGCTCGGCCGTGAAGCCTGCCTCGGCCTGGGCCTCCTCGGCGTCGGCGCAGGCGAGGTGCGTCATCAGGCCAGTGATGCGAACCTCGGGGTGCTCTGCGAGGCGAGCCGCGAACGTCTCGAGATCCGGCATGCGAACGCCGAGACGCGCCATGCCCGTGTCGACCTTGAGGTGCGCGAGGATCGGACGGCCCATCGTCCGAGCGGAGCGAGCGAGGCCCTCGACCTGCGAGAGGTCGTAGACGACGGGGATGACGTCGCGCGTGGCGATCTCGTCGTACGCTCCGCGCGAGTCGCCGTTGAAGCCGCCCATCACCAGGATAGGCGCGGAGATGCCGGCATCGCGGAGCTCGACAGCCTCCTCGAGGAGCGCGACGCAGAAGCCCTCCGCACCTGCGCGCTCGAGCGTCCGTGCGACGGCCGGAGCGCCGTGCCCGTAGCCATCGGCCTTCAGGACCGGCCAGACACGCGAGGCGCCGGCTGCCTTCGCGTGGCGCGTGACGACCTTGAGGTTGTGCCGCAGTGCCGCCAGGTTCACCTCCGCACGCGTCGGGCGCACGGCATCCGCGGGCGCCGCACGGCGCGGCTTGAGCACGCGAACGCTGTCGGCCGCGCCCGCGACGTCGGCCTGACGACGGCTCGGGCTCGAGGGGGGCGACGGCGGGACTTCGTTGTCGTTCACGGCGGGCGTCACAACAGTGCGTACGTTCATGTGCGCGATCCTCGGTGGAGCAACGCTCGTGAGCCTTCGAGCTATTCTCCCCATCGCACGAAGGCGTCAAGACGGGAAAGAAAGCAGCGATATCTCTCGGCTATTCGGCTCCGGTCGCGACCTTCGCCTCCTCCTTGGCGAGCTCTTCGACGGCGAATTGAAGGCGGTAGAGCCGCGCATAGACGCCGCCCTTCGCGAGCAGCTCGTCGTGCGAGCCCGACTCGACCACGCGCCCGCGATGAAAGACGATGATGCGATCAACCGCACGGATCGTGGAGAGGCGGTGCGCGATCACGAGCGCGGTGCGTCCCTCCATCACGACCTCGAGCGCGGACTGGAGGCGTGACTCGGTGTCGGAGTCGATGCTTGCGGTCGCTTCGTCGAGGATGAGCAGCGGCGTGTCCTTGTAGAGCGCGCGGGCGAAGGCGATGAGCTGCCTCTCACCGGCGCTGAAGTTGGCGCCGCGCTCGTCGACGCGTGCCTCGAGCCCGCCCGGTCGACGCAGGAAGAGATCGAGCGCACCGATGCGCGAGAGCGCTTGCTCGACCCGCTTCAGGTCGGGAGTGTCGTCGCTCATCGCCACGTTCGACGCGACGGTTCCCGCGAACAGGAAGACGTCCTGCGGCACCACGGAGAAGAGGTCGCGCAGCTCACGGCGGTCGTACGCCGCGATGTCCTTGCCGAGGACGCGCGCTTGATTGTGATCGAGCTCGTAGAGACGGAGGAGCAGGCTCGTCACGGTCGTCTTGCCGGCGCCCGTTGCACCGACGAGCGCGACGCGCTCGCCCTTCTTCACGTGCAGGGAGACGTCGCGGAGGACGGGCGAGCCCTTCTTGTAGGCGAAGGTCACGTTGTCGAGGGCGACGGCTTCGCCGTCGATGATGGGCGCGGCGTCAGCCGTGGGCACAGCTTCGCTCTCGAGGCTCTTCTCATCGAGCAGCTGGAAAATTCGCTCGGCTCCACTCATCGCAGACTGCAGGACTGTGAAGCGCGTCGCGAGGAGGCTCACCGGCTCGAAGAACTGCTTGATGTACTGCGTGAACACGACCACCAGCGGGAACGTGATGCTGCCGTCGGTGATGCGCTTCAGCCCTGCCCACCAGAGGATGCTCGCGATGCACACGGTGCCGACCATCTCGACCGTGGCATCGAGGACGGCCTCGTAGAAGACGGACGACTTGTTCGCCTCGCGATACTCGACATTGATGCCGTCGAACTCCGCGGCCATGCTGGTCTCGCGCGCGTAGGCCTGCACGACGCTCATGCCCGAGACCTGCTCGTTCAGGAACGCGTTCAGCCGCGCCGTCTTCACGCGAATGTCGCGGTAGGCCTCCCGCGAGCGCTTGCGCACGAACGCCACGATCATCCCGACCAGCGGGAGCGTGGCGAACGCGATGAGCGACATGCGCCAGTCGAGGATGAGCATCATCACGACGATGCCGATGAGGGCGACGAGGTCCCCGATCGCGTTCAGCACGTTGGACGCAAAGAGCTCGTTCACGGCGTCGACGTCGTTGGTGGCGCGGGTCACGAGGCGCCCCACCGGGGTTCGATCGAAGTAGCGGAGCGCGAGCCGCTGCATGAAAACGAAGATG
>JANXVA010000460.1 GCA_025351875.1 Myxococcales bacterium
CTTGTTCAGGAAGGCCGAGACCTCGGCGATGGTCTTCTTGTCGGGGGTCGCGACCCGCACCGGCGCGGCCTCGGCGCCGACGGCCGCGGTGGCGGGCTGGCGCCGCACCTCGGCCTGCTCGAGGTTGGCGGCATATTGACAGGTGTTGCAGGCCACGATGGCGTCCTCGCCCGAGTCGGCGAGCACCTGGAACTCCGCGCTGGTCGAGCCGCCGATCGCGCCCGGGTCGGCGGCGACCATGCGGTACGTGAGGCCCATGCGGTCGAACACGGCGCAGTACGCCTTGCGCATGATCTCGTAGCTCGAGCGCGCGGCCTCCTCGGTCACGTCGAACGAGTACGCGTCCTTCATGAGGAACTCGCGGCAGCGGAGCAAGCCGCCGCGCGGGCGGGGCTCGTCGCGATACTTCGACTGCACCTGGTAGAGGTTCATCGGCATGTCGCGCCAGCTGTTGATCTCGCGGCGCGCGATGTCGGTGACGATCTCCTCGTGCGTCGGGCCGAGGTGGAACTCGCCGCCCTTGCGGTCCTTCAGGCGGAACAGCGTGTCGCCGTAGACGTCCCAGCGCCCCGTCTCCTTGAAGTACTCGGCGGGAAGGAGCGCGGGCATCAGGATCTCCTGAGCGCCGGCTCGGTTCATCTCGTCGCGGACGATGCCTTCGATCTTCCGGAGGGCTCGGAGCCCGAGCGGAAGAAAATCGTACATGCCTGCGCCGACCTTGCGGATGTACCCGCCACGCACGAGCAACTTGTGGCTCGCGTTCGCGGCGTCGGCCGGGGCTTCCTTGACGGTGGGAATGAGTGCGCGGGAATAGAGCATGAGATCGCGGCCACGATTAGCACGCTCCCGCGCCGCGCCCTACCCTCCTCGATCAGGCCTCTTCGAAGGCCTTGGGGTGCCGCGCCTCGAGGCCGAGGAGCGCGCGCAAAAAATCGACCGACGACACCATCCCCACCGCAACGCCCTTGGAATCGACGACGACGAGGTGATGAAAGTCGGTCGCGGCGAGCGCCTTCGCGGCGTCCTCGACGCCGTCGGTCTCCTTCACCGTCATGACCACGCTGGTGAGGCTGATCTCGTCGTCGCCGCGCTGCAGATCGCGCAGGGAGACGACGCCGACGGGCCGGTGTGTCTCGTCCAGCACGGGAACGGCGGTCACCCCGAATTTCAGGATGTGGCGCCTCGCCAAGGAGAGGCGATCCCCCTGGCTGATGTAGAGGAGCTTGGCGTTCATGATCTCGCGGACCGTCTTCGTGGTCATGATGCCCATGCTAGCTCCTCAGCCGACGAAGCGTGGCTGCCCCGTCGTCTCCGTGACCGCGAGCCAGAGCTCCTTGTGCGGATCGATGCGTTTGTTCTGCGACAGCGTCAGCGGCAAGGGAACGTGCGTGAACGAGCGGTGCCAGCGGCCGACCATCACGTCCGTCTTGCCGGCCATCGCGGCGTGTGCCGCGTAGCGAGCCAGCTCGTCGCAGAATACGGCGTCCATGGCGTTCGCCGGCACACCTCGCAACATGTAGCTGGGGTCGATGTACTTGAGCGTGATCGGGATCCCCGCCTCGCGGAAGTGGTGGTCGATCCGGCTCTTCAGGTGCATGCCGATGTCGAGGTCGGCGCTCGCGAAGCGGAGGTTGCCGGACGCGTCGCGCGTTCCGCCTTGCGTGAGGCGGACGCCGCAGCCCTCGGCCACGACGACGACCGCGTGTCCGCGCGCCTCGAGGCGGCCCTGGAGGAACGGAAGGAGCCCGTTCGGGCCGTCGAGCTCGAAGTGAACCTCGGGCACGAGGCACACGTTCACGTCGTGGCTCGCGAGCGCTGCATGCGCGGCGATGAAGCCCGCGTTGCGTCCCATCAGCTTCACGAGGCCGATACCGTTGAGCACGGAGAGGGCCTCGGTATGAGCGGCGTCGATCGCCACCTTCGCCATAGAAACAGCCGTCTCGAACCCGAACGTCTTGTCGACGAACGCGATGTCGTTGTCGATGGTCTTCGGGATGCCGACGACGGCGAGCTGCATTCCGCGCTTTTTGGCCTCGAGCGCGATGCTGTGCGCGCCGCGCATCGACCCGTCGCCGCCGATGATGAAGAGGCAATTGATCCGGTGTGAGGCGAGCGTGTCGCACATCACCGCGGCGTCGTGGCCGCCGCGCGATGTCCCCAGCATGGTGCCGCCACGCGCGTGAATATGGCGGACGTCGTCGGTCGACAGAGAGACCGGGGGTACCTTCGACGCCGGGTCGAGCCCCGCGAACCCGTAGCGGAACCCGAGCACTCCGGCGATCCTGTACTTGTGGATCAGGTGCAGCACGAGCGAGCGAATGACGTTGTTGGTGCCGGGACAGAGCCCGCCCGCGGTCACGATCGCCGCACGCGTCGCCTTCGGGTCGAAGTACAGGTGCTCGCGCGGGCCGGCCTTCTCGAACGAGCGCGCGACCTCGGGGACCTCGCCAGGCGAGAGCTCCGCGTCGTGGAGCACGCGCATTCCGTCGCGGACGTAGTCGGGGATCTCGTCGTTCGCGACCTTCGAGAGGCCTAGCGGTGACAGCACGGAGCGCTCTCCGAGCGTCGCGACCTTCCACTCGGGAAGGGCGACCGTGGGGTTCGGCGGGAGCGAGCTCGGCATCGGGCGATCCTACGCCGTCAGCGAGGTGGACGAGATCGGAAGCTCGAGTGAGCCTCTTCCCGCCTTGTGCCTCAGCCGGTCGATGGCGCCGCGCACCTTTGGATTCGAGAGGAGCCTCGTCACCACGCGGTGCTTGAACGGGATGTCGAGGACGCCGAGGCCGACGAGGATCGTCAGCACGCCTTGACCGGGAAGCACGAGCATCGCGACGCCGAGCACGACGAGCCCGAGGCCGAGCGCGGCACGTGCGATGCGCAGCGGCAGCGAGCGCGCGGAGCGGGGACGCACGAACCAGTCATCGGGCACACGCACCAGGATCAGCGGGATGGCCGCGAGCGTTCCCAGGAACATGGCGGCGCTCCCGACGCCGAGCGCGACCTCAACCGTGCGGGAAATGCCCAGCATCGACACGAGCGAGTGCAAGCGGCGCGCCGCGCCGGTGCGACGCTCCCTCCGCGCGCTTCAGCCGCCGAAAATCTCCTTCGCCATGAGGCTCGGCGGGACCGTCGCCCGCTGGAGGACGTCGGTGTGGAACCTCTTCAGCGAAAATTTTGCACCTTCGCGCTGCTTGTAGCGCTCGCGCAACTTGAAAATCATCTGCCGGCCGGTGAGGTACGCGAGCGGCTGCGTCGGGCTCATCGTGTAGCGCTTCACCTCGGACAGGGCGAGCTGACGCTCGAGGTGCACGTCGTCGGTGAGCATCTTCACCGCCTGGTCGAACGTCATGTCGGAGACGTGCAGCCCGACGTCGATGACGATGCGCGCGGCCCGCACGAGCGTCCATTCGAGCTGCATGAGGCGCTCCTCGTCGGTGTAGTAGCCGAGCTCCGCCATGAGCTCCTCGGAGTAGAGCGCCCAGCCCTCGGAGAAGATCGCGTGGTCGAGCACCTTGCGAAGCAGGGATGGATTCCGCCGCGCGAACGACAGCTGCAGGTGGTGACCCGGGTAGGCCTCGTGAACCGCGGTGTCGACGAGATCGCCGTGATCGTTCTCGCGCAGCATCTCCTCCTGCTTCGCCTTCGACAGCGTCTTGTCGACCGGCGTGACGAAGAAGAACCCCTTCGTGGTCGCGTCGAACGGCGGAGGCTGATCGTAGGCGGCGGTCACGGTGCTCCGCAGGAACGGCGGGGTGTCGATGACCTCGAGGTCGTCGCCGGGCGGGAACTCGACGGCGTCCTTCTGCTGAAGGAACGTGCGCGCACGCGACACCTCTTGCCTGTAGGCGTCGAGCAGACCGTCGACCGTCGGGTGATTGCCCTTGAGGCGAGCGACCACCTCGGGCCAGCCCTTGGCCTTCGGGTCGACGCGCTTCGCGACCTCGGTCATCTGCGCGCCGGTCTCGGTGAAGAGCTTCTTGCCCATCGCGAGGAGGTCCTCGGGGCTCTCCTCGAGGAAGTAGTCGTTCTGGAGGAGGAAGCCGAAGAGCTCTCGCCCCGCGGAGAAGCGACCGTTCGACCGGGGGAGCACCTCCTTCTGGAGGAACCTCTTGTAGTCCTCGTAGGCCGCCTCGGACGACTTGAGCGCCGCGTCGACGCGCGACGCCTCCGCGGGGAGCGACGCCATGAGGAACGGGCGCTGCGCTTCGAGGAATGACTTGGCGGAAGAGGCGCGGTCGATGCCGACCTCCGTCCACACCCGCGGCGGGTTGAGGAGGTTCGCCTTCGCAGCCTCGACGACCTTCGGGATCTTCTCGAGCCGGGCGACGACGTTCTTCGCGCGCTCGGCGGCGGGCGCGTAGTCGCGGGCCGTCATGAAGAAGATGGCATTGAGCGGCGACGCGTAGATGTCCGGCTGACGCTGGAGCGGGCGCTGCACGCGCTTCGTGCGGATGTCGACCTCGAGGGCGCCGAGCAGCATCGTCAGATCGGTGCGCCCCGAGGCGCTCAGGCGTGGCGCCTTGAAGCGCTCCTTCAGCGAGTCGAGCATCGCCTTCTCGCGCTCGACGGCCTTGTCGAACCCCGCGGTGGTGCGGTCGTCGAGGTCGGCATCGTTCTTGTGGAGGCCGAGCGACGTCGCCGTCTCCGGGGAGATCGCGACGAGGAGGTCGAGGTACTCCTGCCCTGCCTTCTGCACGGCTGCGTCGTCGGGATCCTTCGGCTCCTCGACCTTCGTGAGCGACGATGCCGGCTCGACGGTCTTGTTCGTGGGCCCTGGCGGCGCCACTGGGTGGACTCCGTCGGCGGCCGGCGCGCAGGCGATCGCCGGAGCGACGAGCGCGAGGACCAGGACGAGGATGTTGGAGAGAGGAGCGAAGAAGGAGAGAGACGACGGGCGCGTGCGCTTCACGATGTGCGCGCATCCTACCCGAGCGGCGAGGCCGTCGGATCGGCGATTGTCGGCTCGACCTTCACATCACAGGAACCACGAGGGTGACCGCCTGCGTCTCGACCTGACAGTTCTCGGCGGAGCACACGCTCATCTTGTACGTCCCGGACACACGGGCCTCGCCGGCGCCCGTCGGCTTGAAGCGGACGGTCATCGTGGCGGCCTTCTCGCCGTCCTCGTGGAAGTCACCGGCGGCGCGCGAAAAGGTGTTCGCTTCTCCGTTGCCGAGGAACTGCACGCCGGGCGCGGCGGCGGCGAGGAACTTGTATGGGTACTCCTTGTTCACGTGGTACTCGCCCGACGCCGCGAGCCGCAGCGTCATCGTGCACGGCAGGTCCACGCGACAACCCGGAGAAGCCGCGTCGAGCGTAAAATTCTTCCCGGTCATCCTCGTCGAGGCGGCCTTGAGCGGCGTCGCCGGAGGAGCATCCTTGGCCGACGCCGCAGCCGTCACGGCCTTCGCAGACCCGACGGCCTTCGCAGAAGCCGTCGTGGACGTAGTCGTGGTCGTACTCGTAGACGGCGACGGCGACGGCGACGTGGTCGTAGTCGTACTCGTAGACGGCGACGTGGACGGCGCGACCGACGTTGACGGCGCCACCGGCGGCGTCCCCGTGATCGCAATGACGCTCGGCGCCTCCCCTGGAACCGCGATGGCACTCGCGCTCGGCGCGCCACTTGTCCCGCCCTCGCTCTTGCTACACCCCACGACGGCCAGGACTACTACCGCATGCATGATGCACGTTTTCATCGTTTCACGACCTCTTCAGACTGGAGTCCGTAGCACTGCACCGAGCGTCTCGCGGAGGTAACGCACCGCAAGCGCGACCGTACGTTCGCTCGAGTCCGGCTTGTCACGCAGCGGAGGAGCGACCTCCATGAGGTCGCCACCGAGCATCCCGACCTCGGCGCCGAGGCGGCGGATCAACGCGACGACGAAGTCCGGCTCCAGGCCGTCGGGCTCCGGCGTGCCGGTGGCGTCCGCGTACTTGCTGTCGGTGCCGTCGATGTCGTTCGAGAAGTAGACGGACGCGACCTTGCGCTCCTTCAGGTGCGCGATGAGCGCGTCGAGGGCGCCCTCTGGATCCCGCAGGCAGTCGGCGGCCCAGAACTGGCGCACGCCGAGGGTGCCCTCCCAGTGCTCCCGATCGCGACGCGACGCACGCGTACCGACCTGCACCATGCGTCCGTCGCGCCCGAGGAGCTCGTTCGCGTGGAACGACCACGTTGCGAAGCAGTACTTGATGCCGAGTCGCTCCGCGAGCAGATCGGTGTGCGCGTCGGGCTGGACGATCCCCCAGCGATCCTTGCGCGCGCGAGAGAGCGCCGCCGCAACGGGCCACGCCGTCGAGTGGTCGCCGCCGAGCACGATCGGCGCGATAGCCGGGTTGATCGCGAAGACGAGATCGAGAGCGCGCTCCGCGATCGAGAGTGGCGACACCGGCAGCCGGCTGCGCACGTCGTCCGGGACGCTCGGGTAGAGCGCGAGGCGCGATGCTTCCTTCTGCCCCGCGGAGAGCATGTCGTCATGGAGGAGCTGCGGGACGACGAACACGTCGCCGATGTCGACGACGCCGAGCGACGCGCTCCGCGTGGGCCAGTCGGGGAGCTCCTCGAGGAGCCGCGTGCGCATCGCCTGGGGGCCGAGGTTCGCGCCGCGACGGAAGCCGGCGCCGACGTCCGAAGGGATGCCGAGCACGAAGGCACGCGCGCCGGCGAGCCCCGCGAGCGACGCGCGAAAGCGCTCGTCGACCTCGGCATCAGTCCTTGCGCCGTACAGCTTCCGCTGGAGCGCGAGCTGCTCCTCGCGGCCCGTCGATACGAGGTAGAGGCCGCCGGCAGCGGGCCTGAGAAGGAGAGCGAGCTCTTCGAGCGGCGTCACGGCGACAAAGCTACCATGCCCCGCGATGACGGCTCTGGCGCTCGAGCGCGTGACGAAGGCTTACGGCTCACGCGCGGTCATCCATGAGACCTCCCTCGAAGTCGCAGCGGGCGAGCGGGTTGCGCTCATCGGCCCCAGCGGGTGCGGCAAGTCGACGTTGCTTCGCATGATCCTCGGCCTGGTGCTGCCGGACGCGGGCATCGTGCGGGTCGGCAAGACCGAGGTGAACGAGCAGAGCTCACGCGCAGTGAGGCGCCGCGTCGGCTACGTCATCCAGGACGGCGGCCTCTTCCCTCACCTGACGGCCGAACAGAACGTCACGCTCGTCGCGCGCCTGAGCGACGACGCCAACCCCACGCGCATGCGGGAACGCGTGCGCGAGCTCGCCGAGCTCGTGCGCCTGCCCGAGGGCCTACTCTCGCGCCACCCCCTCGCCCTCTCGGGCGGCGAGCGCCAGCGCGTCGGGCTGATGCGCGCGCTCATGCTCGATCCCGAGCTCCTCCTCCTCGACGAGCCCCTCGGTGCGCTCGACCCCATCGTCCGCGCGCGCCTCCAGGAGGATCTCCGCGACGCGTTCGGCAAGCTCGGCAAATCCGTGCTCATCGTGACGCACGACATGGCGGAGGCGGCGTACCTCGCCAACGCGATCGTCGTGATGCGCGACGGGGCGCTCCTCCAGCGCGGCACGATGAAGGAGCTCTCGACGTCTCCCGCGCATCCCTTCGTCGCCGAGTTCCTCGGGGCCCAGCGAACCCTGGCCGAGGCGCTCGAGTGAAGCGCGCCGCCTGGCTCGTCGCGCTCACCCTCCTCGCAATTGCAGGATGGACGTTCACCACGCCGGCTTCCGCCGACGATGCAAAGCCGATGCGCGTCGGCTCGAAGCGATTCGTGGAGTCGTACGTCCTCGCCGAGATGGTCACGCAGCTCGTGCGGCAACAAGGAGTGACCGCGCAGCACGACCAGGGACTCGGTGGCACGGCGGTGGTCTTCCGCGCGCTCGAGGACGGGGCGATCGACGTGTATCCCGAGTACACGGGGACGCTCGCCGAGACCGCCGTGAAGAGCGGCGCCTCGGACCTCACCGCCCTTCGTGCGGCGCTCGCGCCAAGAGGGCTCGCGCTCTCGGAGCCGCTCGGCTTCGAGAACACCTACGCGCTCGCGGTGAGCCGCGCCGTCGCGACGAGGCTCGGCCTCACGAAGATCTCCGACCTCGTCGCCCATCCAGAGCTCCGGGTCGCGCTGAGCAACGAGTTCGTCGGCCGTCGCGACGGCTGGCCCGGCCTCGTCGAGCGGTACGGTCTTCGATTCCCCTCGCCGAAGGCCATCGATCATGCGCTCGCCTACGAGGCTATCTCGCGCGGTGAAACGGATGTCGTCGACGTCTACACGACCGACGCGAAAATAGTGCGCTTCGACCTCGTCGTCCTCGCCGACGATCTTCACTTCTTCCCGCCCTACGAGGCCGTGCTCGTCTACCGCGCGGACCTCCCGCGGCGCGTCCCGAGCTTCGCGCGCGTCCTCGACCGGATGCGCGGCGCGATCGACGCGAGCGCGATGCAGAGGATGAACGCGCGAGCCGATCTCGACGGCGTGCCGTTCGCGCGCGTCGCCGAGGACTTTCTCGCCGGCGCCGGCGCGAGCACGCGACCGAGCGCGCCCGTCGGCTTGCTCGCGGGGACGCTCGAGGTCGTCCGACGGCACGGACCCAGGCACCTCATGCTCGTCGTCGTGTCGCTCGCGATGTCGATCCTCGTCGGCCTCCCGCTCGGCGTTCTCGCATACTCGCGGCGGCGCATCGGCGTCGCCGTGCTCGGCATCGCCGGCGTCGTGCAGACCATTCCCTCCCTCGCGCTGTTCTGCTTCTTCATCCCGCTTCTGGGGATCGGGCCAGTTCCGGCGCTCGCCGCGCTCTTCCTCTATGGGCTGCTTCCGATCATCCGGAACACCTACGCGGGGCTCGTCTCGATCCCCGCGGACCTGCGCGAGGCCGCGGTAGCGATCGGGCTCTCCCCCACCGAGCGCCTGCGGCACGTCGAGCTGCCGCTCGCGTCACGCACCATCCTCGCGGGCATCAAGACGAGCGCGGTCGTCGCCGTCGGCAGCGCCACGATCGCTGCCTTCATCGGGGCCGGCGGCTTCGGAGAGCCGATCAGCACGGGCCTCTCGCTGAACGACGTCACGACCATCCTCGAGGGCGCCATCCCGTCCGCGGCGATGGCCCTGCTCGTCGAGGCCAGCTTCCTGCTCGTCGAACGCTTCGTGGTGCCACGAGGCCTCCAGCACGCGCGCTGATCACTCGATGCAGGTGAGGTCGTCCTTCACCGTGGCGATACGGAAAATGGGCGCCGGACACGAGGCCTTGCACGCGTTGCCCTTGCAGTCCGAATCGGAGCGGCGCGGCAGATCGTAGGTGCACCCACCCGGACCGCACGCCCACGCGATGCCCGTCTTGGGATCGCTACCTCGCGTCGTCGGCGCTGCGACCACACACACACCGGTGAGATTCACGAGCCCTGGACCGCACTGCCCGGGAACCGCACATACGCCGTCGCTGCGCGGGCTGCCGTCGGGGCAGACAGGGCCGCAGGTGCCACGAATGCTGTCGGGGATGAGCGGCGCCTCGCACGTGAAGGCGCCGCGTACCCGACGTTGCTTCGCCGCGTCGCGCAGCACGGGCTCGGCGTCGATGATGAGCGCCTCGCGGAGATGCCGCACCAGGGTCTCCGCATGGATCCACGCGTAGCCCGCGTCGCCCCATGCGCCGCCCCAGCTGTTGTGGAGCAGGAAATAGACGCTCTTTGCGAACGTCACGTAGCCCGCGACCACGAGCGCGTGACCACCTTCGGCCTTCTCCGCGGTCCAGTGAGGAACGTAGCGAGCACCGGCGCGTCCGACGGGCGCGAAGACCTGCGGAAGGTCGAGCGACACGACGATGTCCTGCCCCGCCGCGAGGTGCTCGCGTAGATCGTCGACGTCGGGGTCGGTGAGGTAGGTGACGTCCGTGAGGATGACGGCCGCCTCGGCACGCGCCGCAGCGACGCGCTTCGCATCAGGCAAGAGGCCGCAGCCCTCCCTGGGGGGCTTCCCTCCTAGCTCGCACGCGACCCATCCCTTCGCGGTGCGCTCGTCGAATGGCCAGGTCGATTCGGCCGAGAGCTCCTGGCCGAGGTTCGCACCGATCGCCTTCGCGGGCGTACGGCGCGCGGTAGCGCGACCAGATATCCATCGCCGAGACGTTCGACGGTTTGCCCGTCCAACGCGCGACGGCATGATCGATCGCCGTGGCGAGCGAGAACGCCGTGCATGCCGGCGACGTGCGCTGATCCCGGACGGGGCCTTCGAGCCCGACGAAGCGGTGGTCCACGACCGCGGGCAGCGCGGTCGTGTTGGCCTTGAGGAGCTTCGTGCTCACCAGCTCACGAGCCCCGGAATCGTCGCGCCCGAAGAGCAGCCCGTTCTCGGCGCATGGCGCGGCGACCATCTGATTTCCGGTCCAGATGCTGCCGCCGCACGGCGACGAGCCCGTTCGCGAGGGGAGCACGATGCCGAAGGGGAGCTTGGTGACCGGCTCCTGCTTCTCGAGGACCGGCAGGTCGGGCAAGGGTGGGACCGGCGGCGCAGCGCGCGGGCGCACGGGGACCCTGGCCGCGCCGATCTCCTTCGAGGCCGCGGGCGCCGGGCCCGCGTCTTCGCCCTGCTGCGCGCGTCCGCATGCGGCTGCGACGACGGCCACGATCACGCCCGCGAGGACGGCCGCGGAGACGTTCGACATCGACGTGGCCATTCACGACCATCGTAGGTGATCTTGCGATGGCCCGACAACCGACTGAGCGTTGCCGTTCACGCCAGGCGGAGGCGCATCTCGCCCGAGGTGACGTGCACGAGGGTGCCGTCCTCGCGACGGACGAGCAGGCGACCATCCAGGTCGATGCCCTCGGCGACGCCGTGTAGCTCGCCTCCTCTGCCGCCGTCGCCGACGCTCTCGACGGCGCTTCCCCTCAGCGCATCGTGACGCGTGAGTCGCGCATGCACGAGCTCGAGGCCCTTGTGGGCGACGAGCTCCACGTCGCGTTCGAGACCGCCGAGCACGTCAGCGAGAAGTTCTGCGCGGCCCGTGGCCGGCAGCGCCGCGCGCGCATCGCGCTCGATCGCGATCGACGTGGCGATCGCGGCGACGTCGGCCGGGAGGGCCCGGGCGTGCACGTTGATGCCGATCCCCACGACGACGTACTCGACCTTGGCTCCCGCGAGCGCCGACTCGACGAGAACGCCGGCGATCTTCCGCAGCGCTCCACCCGGACCGCGCACCATCACGTCGTTGGGCCACTTCACGACGACGTCACCGTCGGCCTCGCGCCCGAGCGCACGCGCGACGGCATCACGCACCGCGAGGCCCGCGACGAGCGAGATCGGCGGCACGCGCGCCGGGATGCAGCGGAGGCGGAGGAGCACCGTGAAGAGCAGATTCTCACCAGGCGCCGAGAGCCACGCCCTTCCCTGCCGGCCTCGCCCGGCACGTTGCGACTCCGCGAGCCACACCGCGCCGTGCGGCGCGCCCTCGCGGGCGCCCGACTTGGCGTCGTCGTTCGTCGAGCCCGTCTCCGCCGCGATCACGAGCGGCGACCCGAGCGTGCCGCCGCGCGCGGCGATCACCTCGGCAGCGCGCGCGAGATCCTGCGCGCCACGCCCGTCCTCGGTCATCCGACGAAGTCGAGGCCGATGTCCGCCGCGGGCGTCGAGTGAGTGAGAGCGCCGACGCTGATCGCATCGACCCCCGCGCGCGCGAGCTCGGCGACGCGCTCGAAGGTGATGCCGCCAGAGGCCTCGAGGAGCGCGCGCCCTCGCGTGCGTCGAACCGCCTCTTCGACGGTCGGCGTATCCATGTTGTCGAGCAGGACGATGTCGGCGCGAGCGGCGAGCGCCTCCTCGAGCTGGTCGAGCGAATCGACCTCGCACTCGATGCGGCTCGTGTGAGGAGCGCGCGCGCGCGCCGCCTCGATCGCCGCGCGGACGCCGCCCGCCGCGACGATGTGGTTGTCCTTGATGAGGACGGCCGAGCCCAGATCGTTGCGGTGGTTGTGTCCGCCACCGCGACGCACCGCGTAGCGCTCGAGCAGGCGAAGCCCAGGTGTCGTCTTGCGGGTATCCGTGATGCGGGTCACGCAGCCCTCCGGCACGGCAGCGACATATCGTCGCGTCGCCGTGGAGATCCCGCACATGCGCTGCGTGAAGTTGAGGGCGACCCGCTCGGCCATGAGGATGCTCCGCGCGCGTCCTGCGACCGTCCAGAGGATCGTCCCGGGTTCGACGCTCGAGCCCTCGGCCACCTTCGAGGTGAACTGGAGCGCGATGTCGATCAGGCTAAAGACACGCTCTGCAACGGGAATCCCGCAGGCGACCATGGCCTTGCGCGCGACGCCGTGCGCCGTCGCAAGCCGATCTTCGGGGACGCACGACTCGGTGGTCACGTCGCCGGCGCCGAGGTCCTCGGAGAGAGCCCGGGTGAGAGTCTCGTCGATGAGCGGAAGCGGAAGCTCGAAGTTCGTCACGGCAAGACGAAGCTAGCGGCAGGGTGAGGCGGGGAGAAGCCCTCATCCGTTCCCTGCCTCGCGGGCGGCTCGAAAGCCCGGTTAAAATAGCGTCGAAATTGCGTCCCTCTTACCTTGCCGTAAGCGCCTCAGCAGGCGAGGATTGCCCCCGATGGCCGCCACGATCCTCGTCGTGGAAGACGACGCGACGATCGCGGAGAGCATCCGCGATGTTCTCGTGAGTGCCGGCTATACGGTCCCCGAGATCGTCTCGTCCGGCGCGAGCGCGCTCGAGGCGGCCGTGCGGCTGCGTCCGTCGCTCGTCCTGATGGACGTGCAGCTCGACGGGCCCATGGACGGCATCGAGGCGGCGCAGCAGCTGCGTGACACGCACGGGATCCGTGTGGTGTATCTCACCGGCATCACCGAGGACGAGACGCTCCGGCGCGCCACCCAGACGACCCCGCTCGGGTACCTGAAGAAGCCGTTTGGTGCGCGAGAGCTCCGCATCGCGATCGAGATCGCGTTGCAGCAGGCGAGCCTCGAGAGCGCCCTCGCGGCGCGCGAGCAGCTCTTCGCAACGACGCTCCAGTCCATCGGCGACGCCGTGCTCACCACCGACAGCGGACGCCGCATCACGTTCATGAACCGGGCCTCGGAGACGCTCGTGGGCGTACGCCCGGGCGATTACCTCGACATATCGGTCGACGACGTCGTCCGCCTCGTCGACGCGCGCGGCGCTCCCCTCCCCGTCGCACTCGACTTCATCGGCGCCGGCCAGCGCGCCGTCGACCTTCCCGCCCACGCGCGGTTGCTCGTCGGCGCGGCGACCGTGGAGGTCGAGGGGAGCATCGCCCCGATCGAGGTCCGGCTCGGGAAGACCGCCGGCAGCGTCATGGTCTTCCGGGACGTCGCAGAGCGCCGCCGACTGGAGCGCAGCGTCGGCGTGAGCGATCGGCTCGCGGCCATCGGTACGATGCCGCCGGCATGCAGCACGAGCTCAACAACCCCTTGGCCTCCGTGGTCGCGAACGTCCAGTTCGCCCTCGACGCGCTCAGGGCGAGCCCGACGGGCGCATCGAAGGAGCAGGTCGCCGAGCTGCTCCTTGCCCTCGAGGAGGCCAGTGAGGGCGCCGAGCGTGTGAGGCGCAGCGTCGAGGACCTTCGCCACTTCAGTCGCCCCGCGGACACCTTCGACGCTCCGATCGACCTCACGACAGCCATCGACGACGCCGTGCGGATGACGGCGCACACCGTTCGTCATCACGCGACGGTGCGTCGCGAATACGGACCCGCACCGCGTGTGCGCGCCGAGGAGGGGCAGCTCGCTCGGGTCTTCACGAACCTCCTCTTGAACGCCGCTCAGGCCGCCGGCGACGGTCAGGCCTCCGACCACACGATCGTCGTCACGACACGGACGGACGCGTCTGGTCGTGCGGTGGTCGAGATCACCGACGACGGCGCCGGCATCGCGCCCGAGGCGATCCATCGCATCTTCGACCCGTTCTTCACCACCAAGCCGGAGAACGCGGCGACTGGGCTCGGTCTCGCGGTCTGCCACACCGTCGTCAAATCGCTGGGCGGGGAGATCGACGTCGAGAGCGCACTCGGCCACGGCACCACCTTCCGCGTGTCCCTGCCGGCCGCGGACCTCACGGTCCTCGCGGTGGCGCCGTCCGTCCCGCCAGCTCCCCCCTCACCGAGGTCGCCGCCGCGCGCTACGACGGCTCGTGCCCGCGTGCTCGTCGTCGATGACGAGCTCGCGATCGGAAGAGCCATCCGCCGCATCCTCGACTGCGAGCACGACGTCACCCTCGAATCCGACGCGCGCGCTGCGCTCGATCGCCTCGCCAACGAGACGTACGACATCGTGTTTTGCGATCTGATGATGCCCAACATGAGCGGCATGGACTTCTTCTACGAGGTGGCAGCACGCTCACCGCAGGTGGCCACGCGCATCGTCTTCCTCACGGGCGGAGCGTTCTCTCCGCACTCCGAGGAATTCCTGCGTCAGAGCACCAACGAATGTCTCTCGAAGCCGTTCTCGCGCGAGGCCGTGAGCTCGGCGGTGCGACGGATGATGAGCACGGCGGACGTGAAACCGACCTGAAGCGAGTGCCTCACCAGGCCTCGATGCGCCACCCGCGCTTCTTCGCGACGCGCTCGAGCCGCGGATCCGGATTGACGATGACCGGCTCGGCAACCGCCTCGAGCAACGGAAGGTCCGTGTAAGAGTCGCTGTAGAAGGTCGACTCCGCGAGCACGAAGCCGTGCTCCTCGGCGAGGCGCTTGGCGCGCACGATCTTTCCGCTCCCGTAGCAGAGCGGGTCGACGAAGCGCCCCGTGAAGAGGCCGTCCTCGTCGACCTCGAGCTCGCTCGCCACGACGTGCGGGATGCCGAGGCGCCGCGCGAGCGGGCGAGCGGCGTAGGGCGATGCACCCGTCACGATGGCGAGTAGCTCACCTCGCTCGCGATGGCGCTCGACGGCTCGCCGGCCGAGATCGCAGACGTGGGTCTCCACGTAGCGACGAAACCAGTCGTCGCACCGCGCGGCCATCGCAGTCTCGGAGGTGCCCTCGAGCTGGAGCGCGGCCTTGGCCGCGACGACGGGGGCGTCGATGATTCCGAGCGTGTATTGCGCCACCCAGTACATGACGCGCGCGAGGTCACGCCTCGTCGCTTCGCCGATCGCGTGCTGGTAACGCACGTAGAGCGTGCCCGTCTCCCTTCGGACGAGCGTGCGGTCCATGTCGAAGAGCGCAGCACGCATTCGCTCCTTAGTAGACCCGATAGCCCTTCCCGAGAAGCTCGCTGAAGATGTTGCAAGATGCATGGAACGCGACGCTCGCGCCGATCCCCTTGGTGCGGGCGCGGAGCCAGCCGAACACCAGCGACGGGAAGAACACGGCCAGGCGCGCGGGCTCACGAATCGTCGCAAAATGCCCGAGCGCGAAGATGACGCTGGAGACGATGAGCGCGGGCCCCACCGTGGCTCCGAAGATCCGGACCCGCCCCGGCAGCGCCTCGTCGAGTCGCGACTGGAGGTAACCGCGATAGAAGGCCTCCTCGGGGAGCGCGATGATCACGAGCTGGCCGAACACCTCGTTGATCGTGTCCCACGCCTGCACGTGGAGCCCGAAGGTGCCGCGCGCGTGCCAGAACGTGCGCCAGCCGAAGAAGAACGGCACGAACGTGATCGCCGCGAACGCGAGCGCCCAGGCGAGCGACGTCGCCGTGCTGCGCGCCAGCCTCCGTCCGTCGAGCGGCCCCGGGAGCACGATGCCCCCGAGCGCGAGGCCCGAGCGCTCGACGCGTGCGTCGTCACCACGCCAAACGAGCACCCAAGTCGCGCCGAGGAAGAGGAACCCGACCGCAGTGGCGACGTAGCGATCGGGGAGGAAGGCCGACGCCGCCGTGACGACGCCGGTCACGATCGCCGACGCGATCACGGCCTCGATCAGCGCGCGTGTGTCGAGCTTCACGCGGGCTGCAGCGTCCAGCGGTGCAGTCACCGGCAGAGAATACGAGCCGCGTAGATCTCCGGACTCCCCTTGGGGAGGTCCGAGTCCTGCCACGCGATCGTCCATTCGCTCTTGTTGGCCCCCGCGGCGAGCGACGGGCGCGGGATGTTGGTGCCCACGTCGTTGATGCGCATGAGGGTGCTCGGCGCGGTCACGCCGTCACGCGAGAGGAACGCCATTTTCAGCTTGCCGGCCTCGTAGAACGAGATCGCGACCTGGCCATCCTTGACGGCAATCGAGGGCCGCCCGCCCTTGTCGCTGAACTTCTTGCGCCACTGGACGCGGCCCACGTTGGGATCGATCGCGGCGGCGTAGGCGCCGCCGGCCTCTCCGTGCCAGACGACGAAGCAACCTTCGGTACCGCACGCGATCGCAGGTGCGTCGGCCGGGGCCTTGTCCTCGTTCACCGGCTGCGCGTCGCCGAACTCGCGCGAGCCGCGGTTCGCATCCTTGCTCTCCTCGAGACCGTTCTTCTCGAGATCGGCGAGGGGCACGCGGAGCCGCATGATGAGGTGCTCCTTCTCCTTGTCCTTCTCGAGCCGGTACGCGACGAGGAGCGTGTTCGCGGCGACCGCCACGCTCGGATAGCGCACGCGCGGCGGCGGGAACTTCGACTTGGCGGGCGCGTAGTAGTCCGTGAGGCGCGTCTCGGGGCCGATGGTGTCGAGATCGTTCGAGAGCGCGCGAACGAAGAGATCGTAGTCCTTGTCCTTGTCGCGATCGTCCTGCCAAACGACGAAGAAGCCCTTCGGCCCCTTGTCGATCGACGGCCAGTAGTCGCCCGGGCGAGCCGCGCCGATGAAGCGACTCTGGCCGTTCATCTGGTCGATGCGACCCTCGGCGTCGAGGAAGCGGACACGAACGCCCTGCTCGCGGCCCGACTTGTCCCAGTAGAGGAGGACGGTGCGGTCCGAATCGGGGCTCTGCGCGGTGAGCTGCGGCCGCTGGGCGTCGGCGGCCTCGGGCGTGAGATCGCGGACGGGACCGACCGGCTTGCCGGTGTCGTTGAGGACGACTCCGTAGACGTGGTCGTGATCCTTCTGCTCGTGGTCGTCGGTCCACGTGACAAGCATGCCCTTCGGCGTTGCCCGGATCGCCGGGCGCTCGGCCCTCTTGTCCGTGGCGAGCCGCGGCCTCGAGAAAGCCACGGCCTTGCACGGGCCCGAGGCCTCCTTCGCCACGAACTTGAATTGCTCGGCGTAGACCCGCGCGATGGACGAGGCCTGCGGGCTGATCGCATTCGCTTCCTGCAGCTTCGCGATCGCGCTCTGGGGGTCGCCGCCGGTGAAGCGACGCTGCGCCTCCGCGATGATCGGCGCCCACTTCGGCTCGTCGACGGTGGGCCCGCTGATGCCAGTCGTTCCCGAGGGAACCGCGCTGGGCGGTGCTGTAGCCGTGGACAGGACGACGGGCGCGAAGACCTGAGGATTCAGGAAGCGGAGCCAGACGAAGATCGCCGCGGAGATCGAGCCGCCGAGGAACACTGCGCTGACGACCACGCGCAAGGTGGACGCTCGAGCGCGCGGCGCAGGCGTCTCGCGGTCCGCGGCGGGCGGCACCTCCTGCGATGCGCGCTGGAGGAGCGGCAGCGCGGGATCGCTGACGTTGCTGCCCGAGCGACCGTTCGGTCCGAGCGCAGGGTTCGAGGCAGGGTTGCGCCTCGACGGTGCCGGCGCGGGCGGAACGCTCTCGAGCGCCTCGATCCCGAGCTCGTGCGGGACCTCGGGCGAGACCTGCGGCGGGTACTTCGCCGAGCCGCTCCCCATGTTGACGTTCGGGAAGCTCGCGCTCGACGCCGGACGATGTCCCCACGATTCGACGAACGCGTCGGCGAGCTCGCGCGCCGACTGGTAACGCTTGTTCGGGTCGCGCTCGAGGCACTTCTTGAACCACGCATCGAGCGCGGGCGGCAGATCGGCACGCGCCGCGGAGGGTACCGGGATCGGGCCGGTCGCGATCGAGGCGAAGGTCATCGCGACGCCCTGATCCATGTTCCACACCGGTCGGCCGATGAGGCACTCGTAGGCCATGCAGCCGAGCGCCCAGAGATCGGCACGGTGATCGACGTTGCCTTGCCCCTTCACCTGCTCCGGGGACATGTAGGCGGGCGTTCCGAACACCGCGCCCTCGCGCGTGAGGCGCTTGGCGGCCTTCTCCTCGGGGTTCACCGGCGCATAGAACTTGGCGAGGCCGAAATCGAGGATCTTGACGACGTCGTCGCCGTCCTCGCCCTTGGTGAGGAAGATGTTCTCGGGCTTGAGATCGCGATGGACGATCCCGGCGCCGTGCGCTTTCACGAGACCGCGGCCCGTGTGGACGATCACCTTGATCGTCGTGTCGACGTCGATGATGCGGACGCGGGCCATCCGGTCGTAGAGCGACTCGCCTTCGAGCAGCTCCATCGCGATGAAGGGGCGGCCGTCGTCGAGGCGGCCCGAGTCGTAGACGTCGACGATGTAGGGGCTCTTCACGCTCGCGGCGGCGCGGGCCTCGCGAAAGAAGCGCTCGATCACGATGGTCGAGGCCGCGAGCTCGGACGCGAGGATCTTTACTGCGACCTTTTTGCCGAGGGAGAGCTGCTCCGCCTCGTAGACGGCAGCCATACCCCCGCGGCCGATCTCCCGAGCGACACGGTATTTGCCGACCAGGAGGGTCCCGACCGGGATCTTCGACTCGTTGGAGGACATCGAGAACGGCCTGGAAAATGCTACGCCGTTCGCTCCGAAACGAAAAGGCTTCTTCCGTGCGCAGCGCAAGAGGAGCCCGTTTATGCTGCTCCTCGTGGACTCAGGGGGCGCGGAAGACAAGCGCGAGCGTCTGGCGGCGATCGGCGAGATCGCCGCAGAAGTGGCTCACGAGCTCCGAAATGCGCTCCAGATCATCAGCGCCAACGCCTATCTGGCAAAGCAGGATCCGAGCAGCTGCGGGCCCCAGCTCGCCAAGATCGAGCGCAGCGCGAGGCTGGCCCACGGGATCGTCGACGATCTCATGGCCCTCGCGCGGGGCGAGCCGGCGCACGCGGAGCCGGTGCTCTTCGTCGAGATCATCGTCGCCTCGCGCGAGGACCTACCGGAACGGTGCGCCGACTGGAACGATCGCGTCGATCCCGCGCAGCTTCGGGTGCGCGCCCATCAGGGCCTCTTGTCCCGCTGCTTGCACGTCCTTTATGAGAACGCGGTCGGGGCCTCCGCGCCCCGCACGCCCACGATCGAGACGCGCGCCTGGGCGGAGGACGGTCGCGTCGTGATCGAGGTGGCCGACGACGGGCCCGGAGTACCTCCGGAGATCGCGAGCACGATCTTCGAGCCCCTGGTCACGGCCCGCGCCGGCGGGACGGGGCTCGGGCTCGCGCTCGCGAGGCGCGTCGTCGCCGCGCACTCCGGCACGATCGCGCTCGTCGCCTCGGCGCCGGGCACGACGGGAGCGACGTTCCGCGTCGAGCTGCCGACGCGGTGAGAAGAGAAGACCGCGTGCTACGTTCCACGGCATGAAGAAGTGGGCCGTGGCGGGGGTATGCGCCGCGATCGCGGTCGTCGTCCTCGTGATCACCCTGACGCGGCCCTCCGAGGAGGAGCGTATCCGCCAGGTGCTCGAACGCTTCGCCAAGGCAGTCGCGGTGAAGGCCGACGACAACATCCTCGCGCGCGCCGGGCGCGTGAAGTCGGAGCTGAAGGAGACGGTCGCCGACGACGTCTACGTGGACGTCGCGGACCTCAACATCCGCGTCGCGAGCCGGCAGGCCCTCGCCGACAGCGCGACGAAGGCGTCGCTCATGTTCAACTCCGCAGACTGCGAGCTGACCGGTATGACGATCAAGGTCGACGACTCCCAGACCACCGCAAAGGTCGACGCGCTCGCGCTCGTCACGGGCATGCGCGGCGGTGAACGCAGGATCGACAAGCGGCCCGTCCACTTCCTGCTCCGAAAGGACGGCACGTGGAAGATCACGACGATCGACGTGGCGACCTCTCGGCCCGACTGAGCGACCTTCGGCAGCTCGTGTCGTTGGTCGTGTGACCTGACAGACGGCAGTCAACAGAGAGAGAGCGCGACCGTGGAATTGCGGCGCCGCCCGTTGCTGAGCGGGGACAGGGTCACTAAGAAGGTAGTCCCTCATGCTTCCCATCCGCCTCCGCGGAGCTTGCACGCACAACCTGCAAGACGTCGACCTGGACCTCGAGCCGGGCCGTCTCGTCGCGCTCACCGGTCCTAGCGGAGCGGGCAAGTCTTCGCTCGCGCTCGATACGCTCTACGCCGAAGGCCAGCGGCGCTTCGTCGAGAGCTTCAGCCCGTACGCGCGACAGTTCCTCGAGCGCCTCGAGCGTCCGCCCGTGAAGAGCCTCGAGCCGATCGCCGCGACGGTCGCGGTCGATCGGCGCGCGCCGGTCAAGTCGAGCCGCTCCACGGTCGCGACGCTGACCGACATGGAGCCCTACCTTGCCGCGCTGTTCGCGTGCGAGGCGGTGCCGACGTGCCCGGACTGCCACCAGCCCGCGACGGCGACCTCCGCCCACGACGCCGCGCTGCGCGCCGTCTCGGAGTTCGGTGAGCGCCGCGCGGTGGTCAGTTACCCGGTGAGCATCGGCTCCGCCGAGAGCTATCTCGAGGTGCGTGAATCGCTGGTACGCGACGGCTATCGCCGTCTCGTCGTCGGCGGGAACATCCACGACATCGACGAGGTCAAGCCGAGCGAGGCCGGGCGACCGGACGTCGTCGTCGAGGTCGTCGTCGATCGCTTGAAGCTCGCATCGCGCGACGTTCGGCGCCTCCAGCAGGCGATCGAGATCGCCTGGGAGCGCGGCCATGGCCGCGCCGAGCTTCGAACCGTGGACGCTACGACGGTCGAGGCCGGCACGCCGTTCCAGGCGCCGGACGCCGCGAAGCCACCGCACGTCGCGATCGCGCGCGGGCTGGTGTGTCCGAGCTGCACGAGGACCTTCGACGCGCCGCGACCGGGGCTCTTCTCGTACAACTCGCCGCTCGGCGCGTGCACCGGCTGCAAGGGCTTCGGTCGCGTGATCGCCGTCGACTGGGAAAAGGTCATCCCGGACAAGACGAAGACGCTCGAGAAGGGCTGCATCAAGGCGTGGTCGGGAAAATCGAGCGAATGGGAGCGCGAGGTCCTCGTTCGCTTCGCGAAGAAGCGGAAAATCCCCCTCGACGTCGCGTGGGAGAAGCTCACGGAAGAGCAGCGCGCCGCGGTCGTCGACGGCGAAGGTGACTGGGCGGGCGGCAAGTACCCGGGCATCAAGGCCTGGTTCAAGTGGCTCGAGGGCCGCACGTACAAGATGCACGTGCGCGTCTTCCTCTCGCGCTACCGCGACTATGTTCCTTGCGTCGTTTGCAAGGGCGCTCGGCTGAACGCGACCGCACGCACGTACCTCGTCGGCGGGCTCGACCTCGGCGGCTGGCACGGCCTCACGGTCGAGGAGGCGCGCAAACGCCTCGAGGGGATTCACCCGAGCGGCGCGCAGGGCAAGCGCGTGAAGAGCGAGCTCGCGTCGCGCCTCGCCTATCTCGACGCCGTCGGCCTCTCGTACCTCACGCTCGATCGACAGGCTCGCACGCTCTCCGGCGGCGAGGCGCAGCGCGCCAGCCTCACGACGGCGCTCGGGGCCTCGCTCACCGGCACGCTCTTCGTGCTCGACGAGCCGACGGTCGGGCTGCACGCGACCGACGTGCCTCGCCTCGCCGGCGCGATGCGGGATCTGGCGAAGGCCGGCAACACCGTGCTCGTCATCGAGCACGACCGCGGCGTCGTCGAGCAATGTGATCGCGTGGTCGAGATGGGCCCGGGCGCGGGACCGCACGGCGGAAGGATCCTCTTCTCGGGGACGCCGAAGGAGCTCGCCGCGAGCGACACGGCGACCGGGAAGGCCTGGCGTTCGCGCGTCCGCACGAAGACCGACAGCAAGGCGAAGACGGGCGTTGGGGCGCTCGAGCTGACCGGCGTGCACGAGAACAACCTGCGCATCTCCCGGCTCGAGATTCCCCTCGGCGTGCTGTGCGCGATCACCGGGCCGAGCGGCTCGGGCAAGAGCACGCTCGCCGAGGACATCGTCTATCGCGCGGTCGCTCGCGCCTGCGGGGCGGCCGTACCGAAGCCCGGCGTCTTCGCCTCGATGAAGGGGCACGAGGGCTTCAAGAGCGCCGTGCTCGTCGACCAGTCGCCCCTCGGCCGGACGGCGCGCGGAAATGCTGCAACCTACACGCATGCCTGGGACCGCGTGCGCGCGCGCTTCGCGGCCGAGCCGGAGTCGCTGCGCCGCGGCCTGACGCCAGCGCACTTCTCGTTCAACGTGCCCGGCAAGGGTCGCTGCGAGACGTGCTCGGGCGAGGGCTACGAGACGGTGGAGATGCAGTTCCTCGCGGACGTGATGCTGCTCTGCCCGGTCTGCCAGGGCAAGCGCTTCAACACCGATGTGCTCGCCGTGAAGCACGCCGGCTTCAGCGTCGCCGAGGTGCTCGCGATGACGGTCGACCAGGTGCTCGCGGCGTTCTCGCCGCCGGAGACGCCGAAGCTGCGCGACTACGTGATCGAGAACACGCTGAAGCCTCTCGCGCGGGTGGGTCTCGGGTACTTGCCGCTTGGGCAGCCGCTCTCGACGCTCTCAGGGGGCGAGGCGCAGCGCCTCAAGCTCGCGCGCGCGCTGGGGCAGGCCGCGAAGGGGACGCTCTTCGTGGTGGACGAGCCGAGCGCAGGGCTCCACGCGCAGGACGCCGAGCATGTCGTGCGCGCGCTTTCGAGCCTCGTGGAGGAGGGCGCGAGCGTCGTGATGGTCGAGCACGATCTCTCGGTGGTGCGCGAGGCAGACTGGGTGATCGATCTCGGGCCGGGGGGAGGGCCGCACGGCGGTGAGGTAGTGGCCCAGGGCACGCCGGCGGAGATCGCGAAGGGGAAGACGAAGACGGGGGAGGCACTCCGCGAGATGGAGAGGCCTGGTAGCGGGAAGGGCAAGAGGGAGATCGCGCACGGGCACGGGCACGTCGAGAATGGGGCCACTGACGCGATTACGGTGGTGCATGCGAGGGAGCACAACCTCAAGGAGGTGTCGTGCAGGATTCCCCACGGGAAGCTGTGTGTCGTGACGGGGCCGAGCGGATCGGGGAAGAGCTCGTTGGCCTTCGATGTGATTTTTGCCGAGGGGCAGCGGCGGTTCATGGAGACGCTGACGCCGTATGCGCGGCAGTTCTTGCCCACGTTGCCGAGGCCCGACGTCGATCTGGTGTCCGGGGTGCCGCCGAGCATCGCGCTCGAGCAGCGGACGTCGCGGGCTGGGGCGAACTCGACGGTCGCGACCGTGACGGAGATCGCGCATTACCTGCGGCTGCTCTACGCGAAGGTCGGGGAGCTATATTGCCCTGACTGCAATGCGCCGGTGGCGCCGAGCTCACCGGATGACATGTTCGCGCGACTGCGGACGAGCAAGGGGCCGAAGCGGACGCTGTACTCGCCGGCGGTTCGCGCTCGAAAGGGCACCTATCTCGATCTGTTCACCAATGCGTCGCGCGCCGGGGTGACGACCGCGCGCGTCGACGGAGCGATCGTCGCCATCGACCCGCCGCCGAAGCTCGCGAAGACCAAGGAGCACACGATCGATCTCATCGTGTACTACGGGCCGCTCGCCGAGCTGGATCGCGGCGCGTTCGATCGCGCGCTCGCGTGGGGAGGAGGAACGCTGCGCGTCGGCCCCGGTACGCCCACGCACCATCTTGCCGACGGCGAGGAGACTCTATCCACGTCGCGTGCGTGCTCGCGCTGCGGGACCGGCATCCCCGAGCTCGACCCGCGATGGTTCTCCTTCAATACGAAGCAAGGGCAGTGCGAGTCGTGCGAGGGCACGGGCATCCGCGGCGGCACCGTCGACATGGAGCTCGCCACCGAGCCGCAGGAGAAATGCCGCGCCTGCAAGGGCGACCGGCTCGCGCCCATTCCGCGCAGCGTTCGCCTCGGCGGCGAGACGTACCCGCGCATCATGGAGAAGAGCGTCGAGAAGGCGCTCGCCAAGCTCCGCACGCTCGCCCTCACCGGCAAGGACGCGATCATCGCGAAGGCTCCGCTCGCCGAGCTCCGCCGGCGCCTCGAGTTCGTCGAGCAGGTCGGCCTCGGCTATCTCGGGCTCGGGCGCAGCGCGGGCACGCTCTCCGGCGGCGAGATGCAGCGGCTCCGCCTCTCCGCGCAGCTCGGCAGCGGCCTCACCGGCGCGCTCTACGTGCTCGACGAGCCGACCATCGGCCTTCACCCGCGCGACACCGGTCGCCTCATCGCCAACCTGCGCGCGCTCGTCGACACCGGCTCCACCGTCGTCGTCGTCGAGCACGACGCGGAGACCATCCAGGCCGCCGACCACCTGACCGATCTCGGCCCTGGCGGCGGTCGCAACGGCGGTCACATCGTCGCCGAGGGAACACCGGCCGCCGTCCTCGCCACCGAGGCCTCCCCTACCGGCCGCGCGCTCCGCGAGCCGCTCGGCGTCGTCCGCCCGAGACGCCCCATGGCCGACGTGTGGCTCGAGCTCGACGGCGCACGCGCGAACAACCTGAAGGACGTGACGTTCCGCGTCCCCGTCGGCCGCATGTGCGTCGTCGCGGGCGTCAGCGGCTCGGGCAAGAGCACGCTCGTGCAGAAGGTCTTCTTCCCCGCCTTGCGCAAGCGCCTGTCGCTCGTCGCCGACACCCCCGGCGCGCACGGCTCGATCCGCGTCCCGAAGACCATCAAGCGCGCGCTCGCGGTCGATCAGTCACCGATCGGGCGCACGCCTCGGTCGGTGCCGGCGACGTTCCTCGGCATCTGGGACGAGAT
>JANXVA010000511.1 GCA_025351875.1 Myxococcales bacterium
CGACATCCTCGCCGAGGCGAACCGCGCCCGCGACTTCGGTGTGAAGATCTTCACCATCCCGTACCACCGCCCGGTGCCCGGTGAGGTCGCGCTCCGCGATCTGCGCGTGCCCGACAAGGTGCGCGTCGGCGAGCCGTTCAATCTGCACGCGAGCATCTTCTCGAGCCGCCCGCAGAAGGTCCGCGCCACGCTTAAGCAGGGCGAGGCGATCAACGGGCTCGATGGCATTCGCATTATCGATCTCAAGCCGGGCGACAACGACGTCACGTTCAAGAGCGTGGTGCGCGTTGCGGGCGAGGTGACGTACGCGCTCGATCTCAGCGACATCCCCGAGGACCGCTTCAAGGAGAACAACCGCTTCGCGGTCTCCGTCGCGGTGCCTGGTCGGCCCGCGGTGCTCTATGCCGAGGGCAATCCGGCGCGCGCGAGCTATCTCGCCGCCGCCCTTTCGGCGCAGGAGTTCGATGTCGATATCCGCGGGCCGCGCGAGATCCCGTCGTCGATCCGCGAGCTCGAGCGCTACGACTTCGTGATCCTCTCGGACGCGCCCGCCGAGGCGGTCTCGCTCACGCAGCAGGACGCGATCGAGAGCTACGTGCGTGATCTCGGCGGTGGCTTCCTGTTCGCTGGCGGTGAGGCGGGCTTCGGCCTCGGCGGCTGGTCACACTCGACGATCGAGCGAATTCTCCCGGTCCGCATGGATGCCGAGAAGCGACGCGACGAGCCACAGGTCGCCATGGTGCTGGTGCTCGACCGATCGGGCTCGATGAGCGGCCTCCCGATCGAGATGGCAAAGGCCGCCGCAAAGGCGACTGCCGACACGCTCGCCGCGGACGACCTCATCGAGGTCATCGCGTTCGACTCGGCGCCCACGCGCGTCGTCCGGATGACGCCTGCGAAGCATCGCGCGCGGATCCAGAGCGACATCTCGAGGATCCAGGCGGGCGGCGGCACGGAGATCTTCAGCGCGCTCGACGCCGCGTACCAGACGCTCACGGTCACACGCGCGCGCCGCAAGCACGTCATCCTCCTCACCGACGGTCAGGCGCCACACAACGGCATTCGCGACCTCGTGCAGGCGATGGCGGCGGAGGGCATCACGGCTTCGGCCGTCGGCCTCGGTAGCGGTATCGACGAGCAGCTCCTCCGCCTCATCTCCGACGGCGGCGGCGGGCGTCTCTACAAGGTCGCCGACCCGCAGTCGCTCCCGCGCGTGTTCACGCGCGAGACGGAGATGGTCTCGCGCAACGCCGCGGTCGAGGAGTACTTCCAGCCCAAGGTCGTCTCGCCGGCGGACTTCCTGCGCGGCGTCGACATGCGGTCAGCGCCGTTCCTCCACGGGTACGTCGCGACGAAGATGAAGCCTCCGCCGGCGCAGGAGATCCTCCAGAGCGAGGTCGCCGAGCCGATCCTCGCCCGCTGGCACGTGGGCCTCGGCTGGTCGCTCGCGTGGACGAGCGACGTGAAGAACCTCTGGGCTGTCGAGTGGCTCCGCTGGCCCGGTTACGGGCAGTTCTGGGGGCAGCTCGTACGCGAGCACATGCGCCAGAAGCGTCGCCAGCAGTACGACATGCGCGCGGAGATCGACGCCGCGACCGGCCACGTGAAGGCGTCGATCGACGCGATCGGCGGCGACGATCGCTTCCAGAACGGTCTCGACGCGAAGCTCACCGTGCAAGGCCCGCAGCCGAACGGCGAGACGCGCAAGATCGCGATGCGACAGACCGCGCCGGGCCACTACGAGTCGGACTTCCCGCTCGAACGCTTCGGGTCGTTCCTGCTCCACGCGTCGCTCGAGAAGGGCGTCGACGACGGCAAAGGCGGCCAGAAGAGCGCGCAGGTCGCCGAGAGCTTCGGTCACGTCACGAATCCGTATCCGCGCGAGTACCTCGCGCTCGCGCCGGACCTCGTGACGCTGTCGCGCACAGCGATGATCACCGGCGGGCGTATGAACCCGGAGGCGAAGGCCGTGTTCGATCCGGCGGGCGAGACGATTCGCTACCACCAGGACCTCTGGTCGCGGTTCATCGGAGCGGCCCTCGCGGTCTACCTGCTGGACCTCCTCATCCGTCGCGTCCGCATCTTCGATCGCAAGAAGACCGCGAAGCCGACGATCCCGGTCCGCCCCGCCCGCGTGTAGTCCCGCGGGTCGGTCTTTTCCGGTCGCCGTTCCGGAAAGCCGGGCTATAAAGGCCCGCCCTCTCTCTCAGGGGTCAGAACCGAAACGACCTCAGGAGCATCCCAGCCGGGAATGGCAAACGTTGTGACTGCCGATCACCTCAGCGACAAGCCCATCACGTCGTACGACGAGCTTCTCTCGCTCTTCCACGAGTCCGTGAAGCCGAAGGAGCGCTTTCGCGTCGGCGCCGAGATGGAGAAATTCGGCGTGTTCGCCAGCGGCGATCCCCTCCCGTACGAGGGCGAAGCGGGCGTCCTCGCCATCATGAACGAGCTCGCCGCCACGAAGGGCTGGAAGGCCGAGGCTGAGTTCGAGGGAGGCCCCGTCCTCGCCCTCCTGCGCGACGGCGCGAGCATCACGCTCGAGCCCGGCAGCCAGTTCGAGCTCTCCGGCGCGCCCCTCACGCACGCCCACGAGATCTGCGCGGAGTTCCGTGGTCATCTCGCCGAGCTCGCGCCGTTCTCGGAGAAGCACGGCATCAAGTGGCTGGGGCTCGGCTTCCACCCCTTCGCCACGCGCGAAGAGTTCACGATGGTGCCGAAGCAGCGCTACGCGATCATGCGCGAGTACCTGCCCACGCGCGGCGGCCTTGCTCTCGACATGATGCTGCGCACCGCGACGGTGCAGGCGAATTACGACTACCTCTCCGAGGACGACGCGATGCACAAGCTTCGCGTCGCGCTGAAGCTCTCGCCGCTCACGACCGCGATGTTTGCGAACTCGCCGTTCGTCGAGGGCAAGCCCTTCGGCGGCAAGAGCATGCGTGCGAAGGTCTGGCTCGACACCGATCCGGATCGCTCCGGCCTCGTCCCGATGGTGTGGAAGAAGAACTCGAAGTTCGTCGACTACGTCGAGTGGGCGCTCGACGTCCCGATGTTCATGTTCAAGCGTGACGGCAAGAAGTTCGCGAACACCGGCCAGAGCTTCCGCAGCTTCTGGAAGAGCGGCTACCAGGGCCACAAGCCGACGATGAGTGACTGGAAGACCCACCTCAACACGCTGTTTCCCGAGGTTCGCCTCAAGAACACCATCGAGGTACGCGGCGCCGATTCGCAGGGCGCGAAGCTCGCGTGCGCGCTCCCCGCGCTCTGGACCGGCATCCTCTACGACAAGCAGGCGCTCGCCGAGGCGGACGCGCTCACCGCCGACTGGACGTACGACGAGGTCAACGCCACGCGGAAGGAAGTCTGGAACAAGGGCCTGGGCGCCCGGTTCCGCGGCGCGACCCTCCAGCCGATCGCCGAGAAGGTCCTCACGCTCGCGGCGGGCGGCCTCGAGCGCCGCGCGTTCCTCTCGCCCTCGGGCAAGGACGAGCGCGCGCACCTCACGCGCCTCGAGGAGCTCGTGGCGAAGGGCGAGACGCCCGCGGATCGCCTGCTCGACGGCATCGAGCACGTTCGCGACATGCGTGCCGAGATCATCGCGCGCTGCGATCTCGGCGCGGGCAGCTGACTCAGGCGGCGCGCACCGCCTCGATGAACGCTCTCACCTTCGCGAGATCCTTCTCGCCAGGCGAGCCCGCGCGCTCGACGCCGCTCGCCACGTCCACGCAGTAGGGGCGCACGTCGCGCACGGCGCGCGCCACGTTCTCCGGGTCGAGCCCGCCGGCCAGCGTCAGCCGGCGCTCGGTGGCGAGCTCCTTCACGAGCGCCCAGTCGAAGGTCGTTCCGCTTCCGCCGAGCACGCCGGGCACCTTCGCGTCGACGAGCAGATACTCGCCGGGATAGGCGCGGGCGCGCGCGACGTCGTCCACGGTCGCGATGCGCGTCGCCTTGTAGGCGTGGGGGAGGAGCGCCGCGAGCGTGTCGTGGCTCTCGTCGCCGTGGAGCTGGAGGCAGTCGAGCTCGGCGTCCTTCACGAGCGCGCGCATCGCGTCGAGCGTCATGTCGGCCACCACGCCGACGGCGATCGCCTTCGCGCCGGTCGCGTGGACCGCACGTGCGATCTCGACCGCCGTGCTGACGCTCACGCAGCGAGGGCTCGACGGCACGAAGTTGATGCCGATCGAGCTCGCGCCGAGGAGCACGCACTCGCGCGCGTCAGCCGCCGAGCGAACGCCGCAAATTTTCACGTGCACGGGCGGAACGTAGCGCGGTCAGCCTTCGATGCCGAGGAGCTCTTTGACCTTCGCGATCACCTGCGGCGCCTGGATGGGCTTGGTGATGTACGCGTTCGCGCCGAGCGACAGCGCCCGCTGGCGATCCTCTTCGGCGCTCTCGGTCGTGATGACGACGATCGGCACGTCCTTGTGGACCGGGTCGGTGCGCACGCGCTTCACGAGCTTCAGGCCGTCCATGATCGGCATGTTGATGTCGGTCAGGATGATGTCGAACTTGCCGGCCGCGAGCTTTCGCAGGCCGTCGACGCCGTCGTCCGCCTCCGTCACCTTGAGCTGCTTCACGCGCGAGAGCGCGAACACGAGCAGCTGGCGCATCATCGGCGAATCCTCGACGACGAGGCAGTGGAACTCCTGGGGAGCCTGGGGCGGCATCGACGACACGGGCTCCTAGCTTACCGCAGAAACTAGTCGGTCTCGATCCAGAGACGCAGCTCGGCGCCGATAAGCCGCTTGGACCGACGAAGCGCCGCGATGTCGGGGCTCCCGGTCAGCAGCATGACCGCCCGCAGCTCCGCGAGCACGCCCCGGAGGAAGCCGACAGCGCCCTCGCGCCCGCCTGCCGTGAGCGCCATGAGGACGGGACGTGCGATGCCCGCGGCGCTGGCCCCGAGCGCGATGGCCCGTGCGACATCGATACCGCTCGAAACGCCGCCGGTGGCGATGATCGTCTCGAAACCGAGCGGTGCGAGCATGCCGACGCTCGCCGCCGTCGGGATCCCCCAGTCCCATAGCGCCTCGCCGAGCGCGCGCGCGGCGTGATCGGCCACCGCCTCGGCCCGCTTGGTCTCGACGGCGACCCACGACGTGCCCCCGGCGCCCGAGGTGTCGACGTGACGCACCCCGGCTCCGAGGAGGCGCTGGCCGACACCCCGAGACAGGCCGCAGCCCGTCTCCTTCACGATGACGGGGAACGGTAGCTCGCGCACGGCCGCAGCGATCGTGTCGAGTCCGCCTCTGAAATCGCGGTCGCCGCCGGGCTGGACGAGCTCCATCGCGGGGTTCAAGTGGATGCAGAGCGCGTCGGCCTCGATGCTGCGCACCAGCGCTTCGATCTCTTCGAGCGTCATCTGCCGCGCCTGGACGACGCCGAGATTGCCGAGAATGAGCGCCTTCGGAGCGACGTCGCGTACCGAGTACGAGCTCTTCGTTCCGGCGTCCGAGCGGACGTGCATCGCGCGCTGGCTGCCGAGGCCGAAACCGAAGCCGTGCTCCTCGGCGATCGACGCGAGCTCGCGGTTGATTCGCGCGGCCTGGTCGGTCCCGCCCGTCATCGCCGCGATCACGAGCGGCGCCTTCAGCGGCTTGCCGAGAAGCGTGCACGAGGTGTCGAGCGCGTCCGCGTCGAGGTCAGGAAGGGCGTCATGAATGAAGCGCACCTGCTCGAGAAGCGTCGTCTTGTCGCGGAACGCCACCTCGTCCGTGGCACACAGCGCCAGGTGGTCCGCCTTTCGGCTTCCGATCGGGTTCGCCTCGCTCATCTGAAGCTCCTGAAACTCTTGCGAAAACGTTCAGAGAAAACTGAAAGCATGCGAATTCGCAGGGTAAAATAAAACAACCGTCGGTTGACGCCCGCCCGGGTGGCACCTATTGAAAAGGGCGTACGACGGGCGTTTTCATCCCGGTTACAGCCCCCGCAACGCGCGCGCGCGTCGTGGAACCGGTCGGTACGCGCGTTCGACCGTTCGTCCCGACGACACTGGCACACCCGACCTATCGAGTCCATGGATCGCTGCACATGACCGAGCTTGGCGCCACCACCGACGACGCGACCTTCGCGAGGTTGCTCGAGGACGTCCGCGGGCATGTCGACCGTTCGCTCGCCGTCTGGCTCGAGCCGCGAGTGGCCGTGGCGAGCGCCGTGAGCGCCGAGACCGGCGCGGCCGCGGAGGCCGTCGAGCGTCTCGCCGTGCGGGGTGGCAAGCGGATGCGCGCCGCGCTCGTCGCCGCCGGGTATGTGGCATGCGTCGACGATTCCTCGAGCAGCGATGCCGCCGCGTTCGCCGCCGTCGAGGGCGCGATGCTCGGCATCGAGCTGCTCCAGGTCTACCTGCTCATCCACGATGACTGGATGGACGATGATGATGTCCGTCGCGGTGGTCCCTCGGTGCACGTGCACTTGCGCGAGCGCCTCGGCTCGAAGGCGCTCGGTGACGCAGCGGCGATCCTCGCCGGCGACCTTGCATGCAGCTACGCACAGGTGGCGCTCCTCGAGTCCAAGCAGTCGGCGGAGCGCGTGCTGGCCGCCGCACGCGCGTTCGCGCGAATCCAGGAAGACGTCGTCACCGGCCAGCTCGCAGAGATGTCCTCCGCCGCGAGCGTCGAGGTGATCCACGCGCTGAAGACCGCGAGCTACACCGTCACGGGGCCGCTCGCGCTCGGCGCGCACCTCGCGGGCGCCTCCGAAGCGCGCGTGGCGCAGCTCGCCCGGTACGGTCGCCCGCTCGGCATCGCCTTCCAGCTCCGTGATGACCTGCTCGGCGCGTTCGGCGACACGAGCGCCACGGGCAAGCCGGTCGGGAACGACATTCGGCAGGGCAAGCGCACCGCGCTGATCGTCGAGATGCGCGGGCACGCGGCGAACGAGGCCCTCCTCGGTCGGGTCCTCGGCCGGCACGACGCCCCCGAGGCCGAGGTCACCGAGGTCGTGAAGGCGATGGAGACGTCGGGCGCCAAGGCGCGCGTCGAGGCGCGCGTCGCCGAGCTGCTCGCGGAAGCGCGTGCTGCGCTCGAGACGATGGGGCTGCCGCAGGGCTCGCGCGGCAAGCAGTGGCTCGCAGGCGCAGTCCGCGCGCTGGGGGAGCGGTCGGCATGAGTCGCCGGGCCGCGCACGGGAAGGTGATCCTCTTCGGAGAGCACGCCGTCGTGTACGGCGTGCCCGCGCTCGCCGTCGGGATCGACCGCGGCGCGTGGGCCGAGGCGACCGACAGATCGCAGGCGGGCAGCGTCATGCACGTCCGCGGCTGGGACGTCACCGTCACCGATGCCCCCGACGACGACGCGCCTCCGCTCGCCCGCGCCTTCACCGACCTCCTCGCTGCGACCCGCGAGGCTCAGCGCGCGGCCGGCGCCGCTCCCGTCGCGGCGGTCAGCGTCGAGGCCGAGGCGGACTTGCCTCCCGGCGGAGGCCTCGGTTGCTCCGCGGCACTCGGCGTCGCAGTGGCGCGCGCCCTCGACCCATCCGCTCTACCCGAGGCGATCGCCGCCCGCGTCGACGTGTGGGAGCGCGTGTTTCACGGCAATCCGTCGGGGATCGACGCCGCCGTCTCCGCGCTCGGGGGCTGCGTGCACTTCACGCGTTCCGCCGAGGGAGCGCCGGAAATCGAGCGTGTACGCGTCCCGGTGTCGCTCCACCTCGCGGTCGGCCATAGCGGCCAGTCCTCGAGCACGAAGTCGATGGTCGAGTCGGTCGCCCGGATGAGGGAGCGCCGCCCCGAGACCACGCAGCGGACGTTCGATGCCATCCACACGCTCGTGAAGAACGCTCGGCTCGCGATCGCAGACGGCGATCTGCGCGCCATCGGCCAGCTGCTCGATCTGAACCAGATGCTCCTCTCCGGCCTCTTCGTGTCGACGCCCGAGATCGAGCAGATGTGCGGAACGGCGCGTAGCAACGGCGCGCTCGGCGCCAAGCTGACCGGTGCGGGCGGCGGCGGTTGCGTGGTCGCTCTCGTCGAGAGCGCCGCCGCCGGCGAGGCCGTCCTCGCGGCCTGGAAGTCCGAGGGCTTCGACGGCTTCGCGGCGACCGTGAAGGCCGACGTCGAGAACGTCCTCGAGCTCCTCGCGAAGCGCACCAGCACCCTCGTGACGGCGGAATCGCCATGAGCGAGCCCCTCGTGTCTCGCCGCTCGGCGACCGCCATCGCGCACCCGAACATCGCGCTCGCGAAATACTGGGGAAAGAGGGAAGGGGGCGGAAACGTCCCGGCCGTTCCCAGCCTCTCGGTCACGCTCGCAGGAATGAGCACCACGACGAAGGTTTCCTTCGACGCGACCCTCGTCGATGACGAGCTGGTCCTCAACGGCGTCGTCCAGGCTCCGGACGCGCGTACGAAGGTCCGCGCTTCCCAGCTCCTCGATCGCGTGCGCGCCGCTGCGGGACCCGAGCTTCATACCTCGCGCGCTCGCATCGTCAGCACGAACGACTTTCCGACCGCCAGCGGGCTCGCCTCGAGTGCGTCGGGGTTCGCGGCGCTCGCGCTCGCGTCGGTTCGTGCCGCGGGCCTCGACTGGAGCGCGGAGCAGGTGGCCGACCTTGCGCGTCGCAGCTCTGCGAGCGCCGCGCGCAGCGTGTTCGGCGGCTTCGTCGAGCTCGATGGCGGGCCGACGAGCGACGGCGCCGCCCGCGCGGTGGCCGGCCCGAAGAGCCTGGATTTGCGCGTGATCGTCTGCGTGACGACCGAAGCCGAGAAGGCCACGTCGTCGACAGACGGCATGGGAACGACCCAGGCGAACAGCCCCTACTATGCCGCCTGGGTCGCGGACGCCCCCGAGTCACACAGCCTGATGCGCGCCGCGCTGCTCGCCGGTGACTTCACGCGCGTCGGCGAGCTTGCCGAGCGCAGCGCGCTGGCGATGCACGCCTGCGCGATGGCTGCCGGGATCGTGTACGTCACCGGCGCGACGCTCGCCGCGCTCGACGAGGTGCGCGCGATGCGCGCAAGCGGTCTCGCCACGTACGCGACGATCGACGCCGGCCCTCATCTCAAGTGCCTCGTTCGTGCGTCCGAGCTCGCCGCCGCGCGCGCGCGGCTCGAGCGCGTACCAGGCGTCCTCCGCCTCATCGAGGCCACGCCGGGCGACGGTGCTCGCCTGGTGACGCCGCAGGGAGCTCCCTCGTGAAGGTCTTCGCCCCCGGCAAGCTCGTCCTCACCGGCGCATACGCGGTGCTCGGGGGCGCGCCTGCGATCGTCATGGCCACGAATCGCGGCGCGTACGCGGACGGCTCACGCTCGAACCCCACTCCGAGCGCGGAGGTTCGCGCGGCGCTCGGCGACGTCGACTCACCGCATGTCGACGCCTCCTCGCTCTTCCTCGGCTCGCGCAAGCTCGGCCTCGGTGCGAGCTCTGCAATCCTGGTCGCATCGCTCGCCGCGCGCGATGCCAAGCGCGACGCCGACCTCTCCGACGAGAAATTCCGCGCGTCGCTCTTCGAGCGCGCGCGCACCGCCCATGCGTCTGCCCAGGCGGGCGGCAGCGGCGTCGACGTCGCGGCGAGCGTCCACGGCGGCGTCCTCGAGTACGTTCCCGGCTCCGCGAAGCGCAGGTCGCTTCCTGCGGGGACGCTCGTGCACGTCTTCGCGTGCGGTACGAGCGCGAGCACCTCCCAGCTCCGGGGGCAGGTCGACCGGTTCGCCGCCGTGTCGCCCGCCGCGCACCGTGCGTGCATCGACGACCTCGAGGAGATCGCCTACGAGGCCGCGTCCGCGGTGAAGGTCGCGAGTCGCGAACGCTTCATCGTCGCCATACGTCGGGCGGCGCGCAGCCTCTTTCGTCTCGGCGAAGGTGCCGGCGCGCCGATCGTGCCCAAGGGCTTCGATGCGCTCGAGGAGCTCGCCGCGGCCACCGATGGGGCCTTCTGCGTCTCCGGCGCCGGCGGCGGTGACGTCGCCGCCTATGTGGGAAGTGTGCCGCCTTCCGCCGCGTTCGTAAAACGCGCTCTCGCACTCGGACTCTTCGAAATCGACGTCGCACTGGATGAGAAAGGAGTGAGGCTTGCCCCGCCGCCTCTGGCATTCGTCGCCGGAGTCAGCGGAGCGACCTCCACGTCATGAACAAGCGAACCTCGCAGCTGCCCGGCTTCTACAAGGTCACCGTCAGTGAGCGTCGCAAGCTCGTGGCCGACGCTACCGGCGTCGAGGCGTCGGAGATCGCGCGCGCCCTCGATCGCGGCGGGCTCGACGCGGAGACCGCCGACAAGTTCGTCGAGAACGTCCTCGGGACCTACGGCCTCCCGTACGGCGTCACGCTCAACGTGCGCGTCAACGGACAGGACCACGTCGTCCCGATGGTCGTCGAGGAGCCGAGCGTCGTCGCAGCGGCCTCGAACGCCGCGAAGATGGTCCGCGCCGGCGGCGGCTTCCACGCGGAGATCGACGCGCCGCTGATGATCAGCCAGGTTCAGGTCACGCACGTGAAGGACGCCGCGCGCGCGACCCGCGAGATTCTCGCCGCAAAGGACGAGATTCTCGCCAAGGCCGACCGCGCGGTGCCTGGGCTCTGCGCACGAGGCGGCGGCGCACGCGACCTCGAGGTGCGGACCCTCGGTCAGGCCTCCGACGAGATGATCGTCGTCCACATCATCGTGGACTGCCGCGATGCGATGGGCGCGAACCTGATCAACACGATCGCCGAGGCGGTCGCCGATCGCCTCGCGAGCCTCGCGCACGGTCGCGTCGGTCTCCGCATCCTCTCGAACCTCTGCGACAAGCGTTGCGTGCGCATTCGCTGCCGCGTCTCCGCGGACATGCTCGCGACCGACGACATGGACGGCCAGGCCGTCATCGACGGGATCGTCAACGCGTCGCGCTTCGCGGAGCTCGACCCGTACCGGGCGGCGACGCACAACAAGGGCATCATGAACGGTGTCGACGCCGTCGTGATCGCGACGGGCAACGACTGGCGCGCGGTCGAAGCAGGCGCTCACGCGTTTGCAGCCCGCTCCGGTCAGTACTCGCCGCTCTCGATCTGGCGCCGCGACGGCGACGCGCTGTCGGGCTTCCTCGAGATGCCTCTTGCGCTCGGCACCGTCGGTGGAACGCTCCGCGTGCACCCGAGCGCGCGCTTGTCGCTCAAGATCGCGGGCGTCGAGGCGGCGGGAGATCTCGCCGCGGTCGCCGCCGCGGTCGGCCACGCGTCGAACCTCGCCGCGGTCCGCGCTCTCGCGACGGACGGCATCCAGCGCGGTCACATGGCCTTGCACGCGCGCTCCGTCGCGCTCGCGGCGGGTGCGGAGGGCGGCGAGGTCGAGGGTGTCGCGGCGATCATCGTCGAGGCTCGCGACATCACGGTCGAGGCAGCTCGTCGTGCGCTCGCGGTCCTGCGGTCCGACGGTCCTGCGTCAGCGCGCGCTCGTTCGAGCGGCGAGGGTGACGTGTCCTCGAAGCGGGTCGAAGACCGTCAGTCGTCGAACGCTGTCGAAGGGTAGCTCGGCCGCCGCGGGGCGCTGGACGTGCGGTGGAGGCGGAGCGCCTTTTCCCTGAAGTCTCGCGCTCAGTGCTGTTCGGGGATCGGCTGCGGGCCAGGGGGAACCTGGTGCGCCGGGACGTTGCCAGTGCCGTTGTTGATCTCGATGCCGCTGATCAGCTGCTGCTGCGGATCGCGTAGCTGGCCGCTGAGCGCCACGGCTGGCGGATCCTTCTGCGCCTCGGGTGCGGGCGCTTGCGGAACGGGGTCATCGACGCCCGTCGCGCAGCCCATCACGCTGATTCCAGCTCCAAGTACGATCGCGAAGACGAGACGGTTCATGGCGCAAGACCTCCTATCGGGCAGCGGAGCATCGGTTCCACGATCCTCCAATTTTTTTACAACACCACAACCCGTGTCCCTCTCTCAAGAGTCTCAAGGTGGATCGCCGAAGATCGGTCGCAGTCTCACCTCCGGTTGGAGAGAGGTGCCTTCACCGCCTCCGTTTGCTCGGAGTGTGAGGAACGCGGCGCGAAAAGCGGCATGACGGGAGCGCGTTCCTGCGCAGCCTGGTCCGCGCGGCTCAGCCTCTCTCAGCCTCTCTCAGCCTCTCACACTCACAGCCTCTCAGCGTCTCAGCCTCTCGCAGCCTCTCGCGTGAGCCCGCGGAGCGCGGAGCGGACGATTTCCATCATCGCGCCGCCGAGCAGAGCGCGCACTTCGTCCTGAGAGGGCGTGGGCGTGCCGGCGGCGATCGCCTCCACCCATCCGAGGCTCGCCGCTTCTGCGAAGCCGACCCAGCCGCGCAGCGCCAGCCGAACGACCGGCGCGTCGAGGAAGCCGCTGCTCTGACTCCCGGCGAACCCCGCGATCAGGCGCTCCACGAACGTGGCGCGGGTCTCGTCGACGATGCGCGCGATCTCCGGGTCGACCCCCACGCCGCTCCTCATGAGCGTCGCGTACGCCTTGGCGTGAGCCTTGACGTACGTGAGGTAGGCGTCGAGTCCCGCGTCGAGGCTCACGAGCGGGTCGGCTCCCTCGCCTGTGTCCGTGCTGGCGACGAGGCGGGCTGCGCCCTCTCTCACCGTCGCGGCGTAGTAGGCGCGCTTGGTCGGAAAGTAATGGTAGAGGAGGCCCTTCGAGATCCCCGCCGCCTCGGCGATCGCGTCGATCGAGACGTCGTCGTACGCCCGCTCACCGAAGTGCTGGAGGCCGAGCTCGATCAGCTGGCGTCGGCGCTCCTCGACCTCGAGACGAACCCGTGGCTCACGCATGGGGGTGCGCGCGGTCGCCTTTCGTCGGCTGATCTTCACGACACTCGCCATCGTGAAACAGCTTAACCCTCTATTGACTGCTGTTCAATACGCCCTATCCTCTATTGAACAAGAGTCAATGGAGGTCCGTCCGTGAATGAATCACACACGCCGACGCCGCGCACGCCTCGTCTCGGGTTCACCGGCGTCCCGAAGCGCTGGTTCGCGGGGAGCACCGCGGCAACGCAGATCGCCAACGGCGTGAACCTCCTCTTCCCGGCGGGGGAGCGCTTCTTCGTTCGGAGCGTCCGTCACTACATGGACCAGCTCGACGACCCGCACCTCGTCGCGCAGGTCCGCGGCTTCTTCGGTCAAGAGGGGCGCCACGCGCAGGCGCACGAGCGCTTCTTCGACACGCTGCGCGAGCAGGGCTACGACATCGACGCCATTCTCGAGCCCTACGAGGCCTTCGCGTTTGGCCGGGTCGAGAGGTACTCGTCGCCCGCGTTGCGGCTCGCCGTGACCGTCGCGTGCGAGCACTTCACCGCGATCATGGCGGAGGACGCGCTTGCCGGAGGGGACCTCGAGGGAGCGCACCCGATCATGCGGCAGCTGCTCGAGTGGCATGCGCTCGAGGAGCTCGAGCACAAGGCCGTTGCCTTCGACGTGCTCCGCGCAGTGAACCCGAGCTACGGGCTCCGCATGAGCGGGATGGCGCTCGCCGCGCTCCTCCTCGGCGGTTTCTGGGTCCAGGCCACGCGCGCGCTGCTCGCCCAGGATGGCATGACGCTGCGCGAGGCGGCGCGCGAGCTGAGCACGATGCGCGACGTCGCAGAGCGACAGGGCCTGCCCACGTCCAAACCCATCTTCGCCCGCGTCTTTCTCCGCGGCATCCGTGAGTACCTCCGCCCCGGCTTCCACCCGAACGACAAGGATCACTCTCGCATCTTCTCGGAGACGCTCGCGCGCCTCGAGGCCGAGGGCGTCGTGAGCGCGGAGGCCTCTGCGGCAGCGGAATGAAGGCCCGTGGTGACGTGGCCGAGGAGTTGTCGTAGCGTTCCGCCTTGTGACGGCCCCGTCGGATCCCCATCGCGATCTCGCGGGCGTCCTCCACGACGTGTCGAACGCGCTCACGGTGCTCCTCGGCTGGGTCGGTGAGGCACGCGCGCCGGGCGCGACCGCCGAGGACGTCGCGTACGCGCTGACGATCGTGGAGCAGCGCGCGCGCATCGCCCGCGACCTTGCTCGACACGCCATCGGTAGCGCGCGAATCGACGAGCAGCGCGAGGTGTCGGTCATCGTCCACGAGACCTGCAAGGCGCTCGCTGTCGAGGCTCAGCGCGCACACGTCCAGCTCGTCGTGAAGGTACCGGACGGGGGCGCGAAGGTAGGCGGGGCGCTCGATGTCGCGCAGGTCCTCACGAACCTCGTCCTCAACGCGCTCGCCTATGCGCCGCGCGGTAGCTCCGTCGACATGACGGTCACCGCCGATGACGAGCGCTGCACCATCGTCGTCGCCGACGACGGACCAGGCGTTGCGCCCGAGCGTCGCGAGAGCATCTTCGAAGGCAGCTCGCTCCGTCCCGGCGGAACGGGTGTCGGCCTCCGTCACTCGCGCGCGCTCGCTCGCGCGTGGGGAGGCGATGTCGAGCTGGTGGATCAGGAGGGGAGGGGAGCCTGCCTCCTCGTGAGGTGGCCCCGGATCGACGCGGTCCCGCGTCCGCCGGTCTCGGAGTCGGCACGCGCTGGGATCGGCGATCTGTCGGGGATGCGCCTGCTCGTCGTCGAGGACGACGTCGCGGTGACGCAGCTCCTGGAGACAGCCCTCGAGGCACGCGGCGCGACCGTCACCACGACGACGACGGCGACGGAGCTGACCCAGGCGCTCGCGCACGGTCCTTACGACGCCGCGCTCGTCGACCTCTCGCCCATCGCCGCCGACACGGCGGGGGCTCTGGCGGCCCTTCGCGCGGGCAGCCCCCACGCTGCGGTCGTGCTCGTCACCGGAAACGCCGACGCGACGCCCGACATGGTCGCGGGGCTCACGATCGAGCTCGTCCGCAAGCCCTTCGAGGTGCGCGAGGTGGTCGCCGTCCTCGCACGCGCCATCCGGCGCGCGAAATCTCCGAGCTGACTTCGTCCTTCGTAGCGAGCTCCGCGATCTGGCTAACGGACCTCCAATCGCAACGCGTACTTGACTCGGTTCGCGACCTTGACTACTTCCCATGCCCCACGCGAAGGTGGCGGAATTGGCAGACGCACTAGCTTGAGGTGCTAGCGCCGCAAGGCGTAGGGGTTCAAGTCCCCTCCTTCGCACTCCAGAACGACCCAGAGGGCTCGCTGCACATCTTCGCGGATGGCAGCGGGCCCTCTGTCTTTCTCCACCGTTGCGTTCCACATCACTCGCGTGGGGACCCGGGTAAGCGCTAGCATTTGCCCCGTTCGTGGAGGTTTGGTCATGTCGAAGAAGCTCGTCACGCTGGTTGCTGGTGGGGCGCTGGCGCTCGTCGTGGGCTCCGCCTGTGGCTCGAGCTCCGACAACGGCTTCACCGACGGCACGAGCGGCGGCGCCAGCTCCTCCGGCACCTCGGGCGACGGAACGTCGGGAACGTCGGGCGCGAGCGGCAATCTCGGCACCTCGTCGAGCGGCACCAGCGGCGCGAGCGGAGAGCTCGGCGCGTGCGGAGCCACCACGCAGACGGCCAAGCAGCTCCCGGTCGACATCCTCGTGATGCTCGATGCGTCGGGCTCGATGACGGAGAAGACGGGCGCCAGCGGGAGCGGCCCGTCGAAGTGGGACGCCGTGAAGACTGCGCTCAACGGCTTCTTCGCCGACCCCAAGTCAGCAGGGCTCGGCGTCGGTCTCCAGATCTTCCCGATCGAGCACCCCGGCGCTCCCGCGACGTGCACGTCCAACGCGCAGTGCATCGTCGGCGGCACCAGCCTCGGCCGCTGCGTGCTCAAGGCCTGCCACCCGCCCACGGCGTCGTCGCCGATCGAGAGCTGCGACTCGTCGGCTGACTGTCCCGGCAACGCCGCGTGCTACCCGCTCGGCGTGTGCAGCGGTATCCTCGGCGGCAACACTTGCCTCGTCGGCGACCCCACCTACGGCGCGTGCGGCTTCGGTGGTGGCAGCTGCAAGGCCATCACTTCGAACACGTGCGAGGGGAGCGAGTGCGTGCTCGCGGACTACAGCCCCGCGAAGGTGCCGATCGCTCTACTTCCGGGCAATGCTTCCGCGCTCAGCAGCGCCCTGCCGGCGAGCCCGGCGCTGAATGCGCTCACGCCGACGTCGGTCGCCGTCACGAGCGGCATCGCGCTCG
>JANXVA010000526.1 GCA_025351875.1 Myxococcales bacterium
ATCGATCGTCCACGTCGAGACGGTGGTGTCGCCGTTGGTCTGCTCGCCGACCTTCTCACCCGTCGCGACGACATCGACCCCGGCGGGGACGCGGACGACGATGTCGCGGGTCATCGCGTCGAGCTGGGTGCCCTCCGGGTCGGCGGGGTCGAAGATGTACGGGATGATCGATTGGTGCGCGAAGTACGAAAAGTCGTCGCCCTTCGAGCAGACGATCCCTCCTCCCTCGGGATACGTGCCGCATGCGAGCGTCCCGTCGTAGGGGACGTGCACGACTGTCGACTCGCCAGGCTCGAGCGCAGGCGAGAGCGCGATGTCGATGATGCGGGTCGGCGAGTAGACCGAGTCCGTCACGCGAGCGACGCGCCCGTCCACCGTGACGTTGCCGACGTGAAGCCCTTCGTCGAGCGACAGCCCGATCGACGCGAGCGGATGACCGACGGCGCGGATCTCGAGATCGAGATGTGCGACCGTCTCGCCGGTTCGTGGGTCGAGCTTGATGTCGTGCTGCGCGTGGACACAGTCGAGCGCCGGGCGAGCCTCTCCAAGCGAGCGCGGGTACGGGAGGTCACGGAGGACCCCGGCCTGGAGGGCCTTCTGGAGGAAGCGTCCAGGGCCACGCTCACGGTCGACGAGCCGCGCGAGCGGATGCGCCTTCGACCCGGAGAGCTCCATGACCTGACCCGGGACCGCGGCGAGCTGTGCGGCGGCCATTCCGACGGTCGAGAGCGGCGCGGCGAGCACGCCGAGACCGAGAAGGAGAGAGAGGGGGCGCACGTGCCGGCCCTTCGAGCAATCGTCGTGCCTCGCTCCCGGCGTCGTCGTCCTCCGCAGTGGTGGTCCGCGTGAGCGCCGGGGCCGGGCGGTTCCAGCGGGATTTCGTGTGGTTTGTTCGGCTCCACGAGCCGACGGCGGGCTCGCGGAACCCCACCCACGGGAGGTCGCCCGGCCATCGTCTCGCGCTCGCACACCCCCCGCCGTAAGCGAATTGACGCGAGGTGCGCCGGGTTGCGTCACTCCCACGTCGTCGGGGGCCGCAGCCCCGACCCGGAGCCTGGTAAGCTCGGTGCCCCGATGCCCATCGACCGCAAGGCCGCCGCGAACGCGATCGACGCCTTCTTGCGCGCGATCGGGAGAGACCCGAGCACCGAGCCCGACCTCGTCGGGACCGGGGCACGCGTCGCCGATGCCTTCGCGGACGAGCTCTGCTCGGGCTACTCGGTCGACACGCGCGCGCTCCTCGCGCAGAGCGCGATCGTCGGTGCAACCGACGGCGTCGTGATCGTCCGCGACGTTCCCGTCACGACGATGTGTCCTCATCATCTCCTCCCGGCGAGCGGCACCGCGACGATCGCCATGCAGACGCGCGAACGGCTGGTGGGGCTGGGCACTCTCGCATCGCTCGTGGAGGCCCACGCGCGGCGGCTCACCCTGCAGGAGCGCATCGGCGAAGGCGTCGTCGCGGACGTCATCGCCGTGCTCGAGCCCGAATGGGTCGGGTGTCGCCTCGTGCTCGTCCACGGCTGCATGGTCGCGCGCGGCGAGCGGGCGATCGGCACGCGCGTCGAGACGATCGCTCTCCGCGGCGCCACCGGCGACGCCGTTGCACGCGCTTACGCCGCGCTCGGAGTCGGCCAGTGATCGCCGTCGTCACCGGTGCGGGCCGCGGGATCGGTCGCGCGATCGCCGTCGAGCTCGCGCGGCGCGGCTGCGATCTCGCGCTGCTCGGAAAGACGATCGAGTCGCTCGCGCTCGTGGCCGACGACGTCGTCGCTGCGGGCCGCCGTGCGGTCGCGATCCCATGCGATGTCTCGAAGGCCGAGGCGGTCGAGCAAGCCGCCGCACGGGTGCTCGCCGACCTCGGCGTTCCGAACGTCGTCGTTGCCAACGCGGGCGTCGTCCACCGCGCGCCGGTCGAGGCGATGACCGAGAGCGAATGGGACGACGTCCTCGACGTGAACCTCAAGGGGACGTTCCTGGTGACCCGCGCGTTCTTGCCGCGTATGCGTCACCTCGGTCGAGGTCGCTTCGTGGCCATCGGGAGCATCTCCTCCACGATGGGCACACCGCGTCAGAGCGCGTATTGCGCCGCGAAGTGGGGAACTGTCGGCTTCATCAAGTCGCTCGCGGAAGAGCTTCGGGGAACGGGGCTCCAGGCGATGTGCGTGATGCCCGGCTCCGTCGACACGGATATGCTGAAGGGAAGCGGCTTCGCGCCGGCAATGAAGCCCGAGGACGTCGCGAGAACGGTCGCCTTCCTCGCGCTCGATGCTCCGGACGCGATGAACGCGAGCTCCGTGGAAGTGTTCGGCCCATGAGCGAGAGTCATCAAAACGAGGACGTGGATTTCGAGAAGGCGCTCACCGCCATCCCGATCTTCCCGTTGCCTCAGGTCGTGCTCTTCCCTGAGGCGATCCTGCCGCTTCACGTGTTCGAGCCTCGCTATCGAGCGATGGTGCAGCACTGCATGGCGACGCACGGCGCGATGGTCATCGCCCAGGTCATCCCCGGTGAGGATGAGCACGGCCGGCCGCGGATCTCTCCCGTCGCCGGCGGCGCGATCGTGATCGAGCACCAGCCGCTCGCGGATGGGCGCGCGAACATCGTGCTCCGCGGTCGCGCGCGGCTCCGCCTCGAGGAGCTCGACCCGGAGGACTCACGTCCGTTCCGGATGGCGCGAGCGACGGTGCTGGAGGACATGTCCGTCTCCGTTCGCCAGAACGACCGCACGGCGCTGGTCGCCGCCGCGACGATGTTCGCGTCCGAGGTGAAGAAGCACGATCCGAGCTTCACGTTCAGGCTTCCGGCCTCGCTCGATGCGTCGCGCGTGGCAGATCTGTGTGCCTTCCAGCTGGTGGTCGACGCCGCCGTCCGGCAGGCAGTCCTGGACGAGCTCGACCCTCGAGTTCGCGTCGAGATGGTGCTCGGTCAGCTGGCGCTGCAGCACGGCGCGATGATCAACAGCGACAAGAACCGGGTGCTGGTGCTGAATTGAGCGTGGCGATCAGCGACGGTAAGGTCGTCGGTCGCGTCGGGCTCGAGGACGTGAAGGCGAAGGGCACCGTGCGCCTGGAATTCCCTCCGTTCGACGTCCTGGTAGCGTGGGTCGACGGCGAGGTCTTCGCGATCGAGGACGCGTGCAACCACGCAGGCGCGAGCCTGGCAGAGGGCTGGCTCGAGGACAAATGCATCGTGTGCCCGATGCACGGCTACGTCTTCGATCTCGCGAACGGCAAGCTGCTCCGCCCCAAGGGCCTCTGCGGCGACCAACGCCGCTTCCGCGCCGCCATCGAAGGCACCGACGTCGTCGTCTACGACGACTTCACCCTCACCGTCCTCTGACCGAGCCTCCGTGTAAAAAATGGTCGGCGACGACCTGATCAGTCGGCGACTTCGACTTCGGTGGCCGGCATCGTGCGGTAGTTCTGGTCGATGTAGTCGGTGACCTCGTCGAACCACGCATCGAGCTTCGCGCCGTCCGGCCGCGCCGAGTCCATGTAGAACGTGCCGCGGATGCACTCCGGCTTGCCGTCCGCCCGCACGCGGCAGCGCCCGTCGACATACACGATGAGCATCTTCGGCAGTCGCGTCGCATAGGAGCGTTCGGGCCCGTTCATGAAGTTGTTCATGATCGCCGCGACCGCCTCGAGGTCACGAGGGTCCTGGCCGTATCCGTGCAGGACGTAGAGCACGGGGTAGCGAACGTTCTGCTCGACGCTCTCCTTCAGCGCGTAGCCCGGCGGCAGCGAGATCGCGATCGGTCCCGTGCGCCCCGTGAGCTTGCCCGTGAAGATCTTCTCGCAGTGACCCGCGATCTCGCACTCGACGCCGAGCTCGCTGATCGACGTCGCGGCCGGGTTGTCCCGCGTCTCGAGGGTGAGGCGTCGATCGGCGTCCACCCAGCGGTGACCGGCGAGGAAGAAGGCCGTCTCGAGGCGGTACAGCAGCTGCGCCGCCGTTCCGACGTGCTGTCCGTCGCCGTCGCGCTCGACGATCGACTTCGGCGCGTCGAGGTCGCCGTAGCGGACGCTCGGCATGTCGGCGGTGTCGGCCCAGCGGATGTCGAACGGGCTGAAGAAGGTCGGCTTGTCCGACGGCTCGCCGGGGAGGTTGTGGAAGCCGTTGTAGAATGCAACCGACCGGAGCGGCAGCCCGTCGGGCCCGCGCCGCGCGAAGAGCTGGCCTGTGAAGTGGTTCGCCACCGCAGCAAAGTTGAAGAGGTCGCGCACGCCGCCGTCGGTGAGGATGTCGATGCGCTTGAACGCCTCGTCCGTCATCGCGCCGCCGGGGATGTTCTTCACGCGCTGCGAGACGATGTTGTGCGCGTCGTTCGCGTAAAAGTTCGCGAGGCCGATCGACTCCGTGTACTTGCCGTCGCCCTCGCCCGGGTCGCCCGCGACGTGACGGCCCGCGGTGTTCGGCACGCCGTCGAGGCCGAAGTCGCTGAATTTCTCGCCCTCGTCGAACCGATGGTTGCCCTCGGTGCCCGTCGGGTTGAGCTGGTAGTCGTAGTCGTCCTGGTTCGGGTCCGGGTTGGTCTCGGCGTTGTAGCCGGGTTCGTTCACGTCACAGAGCTGATCGGGACCGCAGTCGTCGTAGGGCTCGTGCCCGGCGCGGATGACGGGCTCGCCCTGATCGCGAACGCCGTTCTTGTTGAGGTCGACCGCGAGGCCGAGGTTGACCGGCTTGTCACCGCCGGGCGCCCACGTGTTCACGTACGGGCTCGCCGCGTTGGGCTCCTGGTTGCCGTCACAGAAGCTGATGACCGGGAGCGTTCCGTCCGGGTTGTACTCGTCGTCGAAGTAGTTGGTCTCCGCCTTGTACTGGTTCTTCGGATCGCAACGCCACGCCTTGCACTTTGCCTCGATCTCCTTCTGCCGCGGCTCACCAGGGTCGTCGCCGATCGGATCGATCGTGAACGAGCAGTCGGTGCCGGGCGGGAGGCCGAGCGAAGGGTCACCCTTGATCCAGAGATCGTCCCGCTTGGGACCGAGCGCGACGTGGAGGAGCGCGGGATCTGCGCCCGAGCCGTTCGGGTTGCCCATCGAGAGGGCGAGGTCCTCGAAGATCTGCACGTATTCCGAGCGCGGGAAGTGGCCGCCGTTACCGTTGCCGGTCTCGTAGAACCAGTGCTCGAAGTCCATCGTGTGCGCGTACGTCTCCTGCATCGGGTAGCGATTCGGCGCCACCTTCGGGCAGGTCTGGCCGGCCGGACAGAAGCCGCCGAGCGCGTTCTGCTCGATGTACCAGAGCAACCAGGTCCAATCGCTCGGGCCGCCGAGCGGCGCGACGACGTCGAACTTGTCGTGATGGCGCATGCCGAAGATCGCCGCGCCGCCGCCCCCCATCGAGAAGCCGATGACGGCCCGATGCGTGAGCTTGCGCTTGTGGGTCTTCAGGCCGGCGTCCTCGGCGATCACCGCCTGGAACGTGCCAAACCACGGCGTCTGGAACTTCAGGACGTAGCCGTCGCCGTCGGCGTCGATGTGCGGGTTCGCGACGGGAATCGCGCGCGCCTTCGCGGTGCGAGGACCCTTGTAGAGAACGATGAGGTGACGCATGCGCGCGCCCGGAGGGAACGCGGCAGGGTTCACCGGCAGTGCGACCTCGACCTCGCGACGCAGCGACTTGCCCATCGAGAGCGGCGCGCCCGCGGTGAAGGTGACCGGCGGCGTGAGCTTGCGAAGCGACGCGCCGGCGTTCACCGTGAGGTCGCTCTCCGCGCATGTGATCGATGCCGGGAACGCAGGAAGGCCGAACTCGTCGTCGCGCGTGAACGCCTGAGCGGGAGAGGAGAGGTAGGCCGACGCCAGCGTTCCCGTGCCGCGAAGCTGTGGCGTGCCGGCGGCCAGCGATCCCTGCGCAACGTCGCCCGTGCTGCAGGACGGAGCCGAGCGATCGCGAACGTCGACCTTGAGCTCGACGGTCGTCGAGACGATGTCGCCGTTCGCGTTCTTCGAGGCCATCGTCGCTTTGATGGAGGTCCGGCCGGCGACGCCGCCCTTCACGATGAAGTCGTGCGTCGCGTGGCGCAGGTCGAAATCTGCCTTGGGTGGTGCTTCGGCGATCGTCGCCGCGTCCGAGGTGAACGTCGCGCTGTTCGGCGCGCAAACGTCGGGCTCGACGGTGAGGCGCACGGGGCGCGACTCGCCCGGCGCGACCGCGACGCTCGGTGGGTCGAACGAGAGCCGGAGCTCCGGCCTGTTGTCCGGATCGCAGAGCTCGCCTGGCCGCACCTTCGGCGACTCGACCACCGACACGGCGGCGGGCGTCTCGGAGCACGAGGCGACGAGGGTGACGGCGAGCAGCGCGGACGCATGAGCGACACGCGCGAAAGGCGGCAAGAGGCGAGTACGGGACTTCACGGCGCGGGAGGATAGCCTCGATCGCGTCGACCGCGGCTCCGTGCACCCAAAACAGGCTCGAGCTCGCCCCGTTGGAGCCCCGAAAGAAGAAAAACCCACGCGAAGGGGCCGGGGGGGCAGCCACACTCCGCGCAGGCGAAACCCGCTAAGCATTTGCTGTGCCATCATGAAACGCCAATGATATCAGCGGCGTCGATGCGACAATGGACGCGCGCTCGTTCACTTGTGAAAGCCGGAAATACGGATCTGCACGACCTGCTCCGCGCGCTTTAGCGGATGATGCCGAGACGCACATGAGTCGGGCCCGCGAGGCCCCGGTGCGCTCGGGACGCTATTTCGCGAGGGTGCAGCGGAGCGCGTAGCGCCCCTGCGAGGCGAAGGCAGTCGCGATGAGCTCGCCGGGCTTGAGGGAAAGGGCGCCGCCGGCGCGGGCTCCGGCGCGCGTCAGCTGCGCGGCGCGATCCGCGGATTGACCGTCGTACATCCCCGCGATGCGCTCCACGCATGCGTGCGTGGTCGTGAGGCGTAGCCGAACGTAGAGCGCGTGCATCGACCCCGAGCCCTGCGTCAGACGAACGCGCGCCGTGCCCGGGAGCGTCGTGTCGAAGCCCCAGCCGCCGACGTCGTCGGTGCACGCCTCGAGCGTGCGGCCCGCGAGGTCCGTGTACCCGAGCGACTCCGGCTCGCCGAGCTGTCCGGTCTCGAGATCGATCGGGAGCACCCAGCGCGTCGCCGTCGTGCGCTCTGCCGTGGGTTGGCCGTCGACGACGAGACCGATCGCGCGGCCGTCGGAGCGACGCGCAAGCCGCGCCCCCGCGGGCCTCCCCGACTCGACGGCGGCGCGCGGGATGTGCACGAGCTCACGCGCGACCGCACCATCGACCTGCCAGATGGTCGTGACGGGCGAGCTCGCACCCGCGGGAGGCGGCGTGACGATGAACCAGCGACCGGCGGCGCGCGTGACGGCGTCGATCTCGAGGAACGGCTCGCCGTCGGCGCGACGGATCTCGACGGGCGCGCGATCAGCCTCGAGCTCGATCGGCGTCATGTCGGTCCTCGTCGAGCGCCGTATGACGAGCATCGCATGCGACGGATCGTCACCGGCGGCGATCGAGAAGAAGCTCGAGTAGGCCTGGTAGTAACTGCCGAATGCGGACGACTGCTTCGTGAAATCGATCAGGACCTGCGGCGGAAGCGTGGGGACGGACGCGTGGGCCTCCGACCAGCCGGCGAACGGCGAGAGCCACTTCACCTGCCACTTGCCTTGCGTGTCCCAGTCGCCGCCCTTTGGTCCCCACGCGTAGGCGCGCGCGAGCCCGCCGAGGCGCGGCGAGCTTCGTTCGAGCAGCTCAGGCACCTCGAAGGGCATTCCTCGCTCCGAGTCGCGGAGCGGAGGACCGGGCTGCGCGAAGAACGACGGCAGCTCTGCGACTCCCGCGGTGCCCGTGGCGGCGAGGACGGGCGGGGCTCCGAACGTCCGTCGCAGCGCGGCGCTCGAGCCCGGTTGCGTCACCGTCGCGGGCTTCGGCTTCGGAGCTGGCGGCGTCGGCATCGGCGGGAGCGTCGGCTCGCAAGCGAGGACGAGCGGAGGAGGGGAGACGGTCGTCGTCGCGCGGTGAGGCGGCGGCGCAGGCGGGACGGGCGCCTTCTTCGTCTCGCCCCAGCCGACGCGGAGCCACCCGGCCGCGAGACAGCCGACCGGGCCGCATGCGCGACGCTCGACCTTTCCGATCGGCACGAGCGGCTCGGGGAGCTCGAGGCTCGTCCACGTCATGCCGCCGTCCGTGGTCTCGAATCCGCGCCGCGACGGCGTCCAACCGAAGCCGTAGCGCCCCGAGACGAACGGCATGCCCGCGTCGCGTACGAACTGTCCGAGGACGGCCTTGCCATCGAGGGCGATCTCGACGCCGAGCATCGCGCCGCCGGCCTCGATCCATCCACCGACGACCCCTGGCTTGCGCTCCTCGAAGCCGTCGAGCCAAACGCCGAGGCGGAGCACGCGCGCGATGTCGGCGGTGACGTTGGGAAACGCGATTGGCAGCGTGGTCGCGTGCCCCTTGTCCAGGAGCGTGAGGCGCGCAGATCCCGAATGACCTTGCGGCGGCGACACGACGGCGATCTTGCCGTCGGCGAGGACGACGACTCGCTCGCCGCCCACGTCGCCACGCACGTGCACCTCGCGCCAAGCGTTGTCGTGCCCGAGGATGCAGTACGGGTGGACCTCTGGCGCTGCCGCCTTCGCTGCGGCCTCGCGCTCGGCCTTCTCGTGTTCGGCCTTCTCGCGCTCGGCCTTCTCGGCGCGTTCGTTCTTGCCCGCGTCGGTCCTGGCGTCCTTGCCGTCGTCGGCGCCTCCGTCGAGCTTCGGCTCGATGCGCGTCGGCTCGCGTGGCGTCGCGCTCGGATCACCGTCCTCGGCGCACGGGCCTCGCACCGCCAGCGCGCCGTTACCGGACGACGTCACGACCCGCGGGCGATCGAAGCGCTTCAGCTCGCTGAGCCTGCCGCGCAGCGGATCATACGCGTAGATCGCGGACGCGCCGCGGGGCTCGCCGCACACGAACCCGAAGGCGCCGATCGCGTTCGCGCGGGTGAGCGACACCGGATGACACCGCGACGGCTTGAGCGGGAAGGCACCTTGCACCATCTCGGTGAGCGCGCCGTCGGAGAGGCGCACGCGCGCGAGCGCACCGTCGCGAGCGATCACCGCGGTGCCGTCGGTCAGCGGCCAGCCGTCCTCGATCGCCGCCGCGAGCGGGCGTTTGCCGAAGATACGAGTGCCTGCATCCTGCACGGATTCTTCGCGCGGCCCGTCCGAGGTGGCCGTCGTGGCGGGACGCGCCGTCGCCGTCGCTCCCGGCGCGACCGGGAACGGCATCGGCACGATCACCCCGCCCGCACCCGGGTATCCGCCGGGGTAGTAAGGTCTCGTGGGCGTCGGCGTCGAGAGCAGCTTGCCTCTCGCCTCGCGTGGCGCGCCCGAGAGCCGCGCGATTGTGCCGTCGGCGCGCACCTCGAACCAGGCCTCGCTCTTTCCGTTCTCGATGCCGCCGACCGCGAGCGAGTCTCCGCTGACGAGCACCTGCCGTGGCTCCATCGGCAGCTCGAGCGCGCGCCATGTCGCGCCGGCGTCGTAGGTGGCGACGACGCCGCGCAAATCGGTCACGGCGGCCGCGCGCCAGCCGTCGGCCGCGGCGAACCCGGAGACGAACGGGCTTGCGGGCCACGGGCCGAGGTCGAGCACGCTCCCGGTCCTGCCGTCGATCGCAAGGTACGCGTTCTGCGCGCGAACGTAGACGCGGTCGAGGCCGGCCACGATCCCCTGGACGCTCTGGTACGAGGCGAAGATCGGGCGCGCGGGCTCGAGCCAGTGATCCGCGCGCCACACCGTCGTGCCGAGCACGAAGAGGAAGCCGCCACCGAGACGCTCCGGGAGCGCGGTCGTGAGCTGCGGCGTTTGAGGGAGACGCTCGTCGGCGATCGAGATTGCGCCGTCCCGTGTCGTGACGACCCGGAGCCCAGCCGTGATCGACCGCAGGCCACCGCCTGGCTCGGTTCCGTAGCCCTGCGAATCGTCGACCGCCTCCGGGAAGAGGCGCGCGTTCTTCACGGTCGGGTCCGCGCTCGCGCCCACGCCCACGCCGCGGAACGAGCCCTCCGGCGAACGCGCGGGCGCTCCCGACCCACACGCCACGGGCATCGCGGCGATGGCAGCCGCGATCACCGCCGAAACAGAGAAGACCCGTGACGCGCCCATGCCCTTACCGAAAGGCTAACACGCGCCCTGGGGTTCCCTCGGGGCGCCCGTCTCGGGCCTAACGATCGACTTGGTCGTAGTGCTTGAGCTGGTCGTCGATCACTCCGGCGAGGCGCTCGGGCGCGTTCGTCACCGCCCAGAGGTAGTCGGAGGGGAAGTTCTTGCGGACGCGCGTGCGCGAGGCCTGCGGAAACTTGTCGGGCGCGGCGAGGATGCTCTCGCTGTTCTCGTTCGACCCGGCGTGCTGGTGGCAGCCGATGCAGTTCGACTGCGCGTTGGGCGAGCCCTTCTCGAGGTACGGATTCGAGACCCACGAGGGCTTGCCGACGCCGGTGTACGCCGCGGCGAGCGCGTCACCGAGCGAACCGTCGAACCCGCCGCGCGGATCCGGGTCCTTCTCCTCGTAAGAGACCGACACGTTCATCTTGTAGTTCTTCCACGGACCGTCGAGGTTCGTGATCTCGGCCGGACGATCGGCGCCGAAGTCCTCGTTGGGCTTGTCGGACCACCAGATCGTGATCCAGAGCCACTCGCGGAGCTCCTTCGTCACGAGGTGCATCGCGGGCATCCGGAACTTGGTGCCGTCGGACATGCCGACCGTATAGATCTTGTCCTCGCCCGGGTCGGCCTGGCCGATGCCCTTGCCCCACGCGCCGTCGTCGCTCGTGGCGGCCATCTTCGCGGCGAGCGTCTTCGCGCCCGTGTCGTATGTGGGAAGCGGGAGTCGCTCGGCGCCGAAGTTCGCGCGGTACCAGGACATCTTCACGACCGCGGCGTCGACCGGGAACTCCTGCGAGAAGCAGGGCGCGAAGTTCGTCTTCGAGACAGGCTCGGTCTCGGGCGCGATCGCGTTCGCGTCGAGCTTCGGGAGGCAATCGAACAGCGAACCGTACTCGCCCATGAGGTGAGACATGATCGCCGGGCTGTACGCGACGCGGTGGTTGCCGCCGACGCCCTGCAGCGAGACGTCGTCCTTCACCTGCTGGATGCGCTCGAAGTAGTCCTTGTCGCTCGAAGCGCCGAGCGAGGTCGCGTTCCACTCGAACGCGCGCTTCGCGTCGGTGGCGCTGAACGGACGGCGCGCCTTGCGGTCCTCTGCGGTGCGATCCGCGTACATCTTGCCGAACATCCGCTCGAAGTCGTCCTTGCCGTACCACGTCCGAAACATCGGGACGGTGGCGGGCTTGTCGCCCGCCTTCAGCGTCGTGTCGGCGACCTTGATCGGCGAGAGCGCGCGGCCGACGGCCTTCCACGCGACGGCACGACGAGCCTTGCGCGAGCTCTCGAGCTCCTCGAGGCGATTGCGCATCGTCCTGTCTGCGGGGTAGTCGGCGGCCTTGCCGATCGCCTTGCGCTCGAGCGGGCGGAGCTCGCCCTCCTGAGCCTGGGCGCCCTCCGAATCATCGGCGGCGCTCGCGCTACATCCGGCCGCGGCAGCGAGCGAGAGTGCGAGAGAGAGGCCGAGCAGCTTGCGGGAGACCTTGATCATGGCGTCGGCGTCGCCTCAGTTTGCCGGATCGCCCAGTCGGATGCAGCGATGAATTCCTTTTTCGCAGCTCCGCTCGCGTCGCGCACCATGAAGTACAGCCAGCCGTCGGACCGGAAGTGCGGGAAGATCGCGAACTGCCCGGGGTTCATGTGGGTGATGCGCTGCTTCTTGCCGGTCACGAAGTCGGTGATGAAGATGTCCGAGGCGCCCTTGTCCTTGTACTTCGCGAACTCGGCGTCCGAGGCGAAGTCCGCGCGCGTCAGGTAGTGGTGCGTGACGAGGAAGCGCTCGTCGAAGGAGAAGTTCGCCTTGTTGCCGGCCATGCAGATGCGGCCGATGGGCTTCAGCGTGAACCGGTAGGCGTTGTCGACGAAGGTGCCGGTGACCTGGCGGACCTGGTAGCCGAGCTGGCCGTGCTCGCCGGCGACGCGTGCGCCGAGGAGCGTCGAGGAGCGGGACATCATGATGTCGCCCTCGAAGGGCGTGTTCAGCTCGACCGACTGCTTGACCTGGTAGCCGGACTCCGCGTCGTTGCCCTGCGCGAACATCACGCGGATGATCGCCTTCGCGTCGGGGCCGAACGTGGGCTCGAGGTCGTGGTCGCTGGCGGTCTGGCCGGGGTTGTCGCTCGCGAACTTGCCGTTGACGACGAAGTGGTCGGCGACCGAGTTGTCGCCGATGCGCTGGCCCACGGTCTGGTAGAGGCCGATGGTGTCGAGCTTCGAGCACTGCGGCTCGTTGAAGCTGATGCGCGTCGTCGCGGGGTTCGTGAGGAGGCTCTGCGCGCAGAAGACGCCGCCGTTCGGCGTGCCCTGGAACATGAAGCCCTTGTTGTCGGGCCAGAAATCCGGGTCGTACTTGGCGGATGCCGCGATGTCGCGCGTCTTGGGGCCACCCGAGGCGAGCGAGGCCGACAGATCGGCGATGACGGCGCCGTCCGCACCGCCGCCGGACATGCCGTTCGCGACGAAGCGACCGTCAGCCGAGGTGCGGGTCCAGTAGAACGTGTGGTACGCGAGCTCGCGGAGAACGCGGATGGTGCCGCCGTCCTGCGACCAGCCCTTGCCGTAGTCCTTCGTCGCCGAGTCGGCGAAGATCTCCGCGCCGTTGAACGTCTGCTTGAAGCAGTCGAGCGGCTTCGCGGCGGCGTCGCACGCGAACATCGGGACGCGGTTCTCCTTGTTCACCGACGCCCAGCTCTTCGTCTTGATCTCGCTCGCGTGCGCCTTCAGCGCCGCGAAGTCGTCGGTGCAGGTCGTGGGGCGGGGCTCCTCCTTGAGGAGGTCCTTGAGCGCCGGCATGCCCTTGTCGAGCCACGTCGCGATCGTGTTGTACTCGCCGGCGCTGAGGCGATCGTACTCGGGCTCGATCAGCATGAGCGTGTTCGCCTTGAACTTCGCGAGCTCGTCGCCCTTGCCGTCGAAGAGCTTCGAGAGGATCTGCGCCTGCGCGTACGTCGCGGGCGTCCGCGTCTTGTCGATCGCGCCGGTGCCGGCGAAGTGCGAGCCCGCCGTGAGGAAGCCGAGCTTCGCGGGCGCGAACGTCGACGTGGGGTCGGCGGGGTCGCGACGCAGGTAGTTGATGCGCTCGTCCTTCGACTTCGATTCGTCGGAAAGGAACGCGACCGTCGTCTTGTAGTCGGCGGCCCACTTCGTCAGCGTCGCCGTGTTCACGTCGTGGCAGCGGTTGCACTGCTGCTGCGCATTCGGGACCTTCGCGCCCATGATGGCGAGAGCCTTGGTGCCGAGGTCCGCGTCACTCAGGGCCGAGTCGGCCACTTCGGCGTCTTCCTCGGAGGCAACCGAGCAGGCCACGCCGAGCGGGCCGACCACGAGAGCGAGGAGGGAGACAGTGAGGAGGGACCGCATGAGGCCTCCGTGTGCACCCTGTATGCCACCGGCTTCTTATGTGGGCTCATGTAGGATAATCGTTGCCGAGGGCCATTTCCCTTGTCGCGCAAGAGCGGGAATTGAGACGCGTGGGAGAGCCCGAAGGGGCTGTCGTGATCGGTGATGGACGGACGATCCAGGCGGTGTGAGACGATTCCACTGTTGGCGGATCTCCCTCGGAACTCGCGAGCGTCGCCGAACCGGGCTAATTCGGGAGATCATGTCGAACCCGAAGTCCTTCGTCGTGGCCGTCGCAGGGGCGACCGGCGCTGTCGGCCGCGAGATGCTGAAGACGCTCGAGGACAGGAAGTTCCCGATCTCTCGTCTCGTGCCGCTCGCGAGCAAGCGGAGCGCGGGCAAGAAGCTTCCGTGGAAGGGCGGCGAGGTCACGATCGAGGAGCTCGGTCCGAAGTCGTTCGAAGGCGTCGACATCGCGCTCTTCAGCGCAGGCGCGAGTGTGTCGCGCGAGTACGGCCCGATCGCCGCGAAGTCGGGCGCAGTCGTGATCGACAACTCGAGCGCGTGGCGCATGGACCCCGACGTTCCGCTCGTCGTCCCCGAGGTCAACATGGCCGCGGCGAAGAACCGTCCCAAGGGCATCATCGCAAACCCGAACTGCTCCACGATCCAGATGGTCGTCGCGCTGAAGCCGCTGCACGACGCCGCGCGGATCAAGCTGATCATCGTCTCGACGTACCAGGCGACGAGCGGCAAGGGACACGAGGCCGTCGAGGATCTGCTGCAGCAGTCTCGCTCGGTGCTTGCCGGCACCGCAGTCACGCCCGCCGTGTTCCCCGGGCAGATCGCGTTCAACGTGCTCTGCGACTGGAAGGCCGGCGAGGGCGACTACTCCGAGGAGGAGTGGAAGATGGTGCACGAGACGCGCAAGATCATGGGCGACGACTCCATCGGCGTATCGCCGACGACCGTGCGCGTCCCCGTCGTCAACGGGCACTCCGAGGCGGTGCACGTGCAGTTCCATCGCCCGATGGACGCCGCCGAGGCGAAGAACCTCCTGCGCAACGCCGAAGGCGTCGTGCTGATGGAGGAGGCGTACGCGCCGGGCAAGCACCCGCAGCCCGCGCATGCGACGGGCACCGACCACGTCTTCGTCGGCCGCATTCGCAACGACCTCGCGGTGCCGGGCGCGCTCGACATGTTCGTCGTCGCCGACAACCTCCGCAAAGGCGCTGCGCTCAACGCCGTGCAGATCGCCGAGCGCCTCTTCCCCTCGCCGGCGCGTTAGCATGGCGGGGTGAGCGAGAACGACGCCACCGAGCGCATGGATCCCGTGGCGCCCGAGCCATCGGCGTCGGGCTCCTCGTCGGCGATGCCTTCGGAGACGCGACCGGCAAGCACGATCGCCGAGTCCACCGTCGCTGCGATGCACGGCGAGGAGGCGGCGCGCGCCGCAGGCTTCGGTCGCGTCGTCGCGATCCTGTGCGGGGTCGGCCTCGTCGGGCAGCTGGGGTACGCCGGTCAGCCGCGGCTGCGCATCGCCATGGCGGGCGCGCAGGCGATCCTCGGAGCCGTCGCCGTGTGGGTGTGGTGGCGCGCGCGGGATTCTGCGCGCTGGTCTCACGCCGTGTTTCGCGTGTTCGGTCTCACCGCAGCGATCGCGTCGGTGGTGTTCGTCCACTTCCTCGGTGTCTTCTCGCCGGTGACGGTCGTAGTCGTGATGGGGCTCTCGTTCTTCGGGGCCGCCGAGGACTCGAAGATCGCCGTCCCGCTGTCGGTCGCCGTGGCGCTCCAGTACATGGCGTCCGCGCTGCTCGTCACCCTGGGCGTGATCCCCGATCTCGGGCTCTTCGTGCCGAGGGACATCCCAACGGCGGCACGCCTCGCGATGCTCGGCATGGTCACCTCGACGATGCTCATGCAGCTCTGGCAAGCGCGCCTGAGTCGCAGGGCGACGCTCGAGGCGATCGAGCGCTCGAACGCCGCCGTTCGCCTCGCGCGCACGCGGGAAGCGCAGCTCGAGGAGGCGAAGGAGAACCTCGACGCCGCGATCCGCGCCGGCTCCGGCAAGAGCGGGCGCTACACCGGCGCGCTGGCGGGACGCTTCAAGCTCGAGCACATCGTCGGTCGCGGCGCGATGGGTGAGGTGTACTCTGCATACACATTGGAGGGGAACGATCGGGCCGCGGTGAAGCTGCTCCACATCGGCAAGCTCGACGAGCCCGAGCTGGTGAGTCGCTTCCTTCGTGAGGCCGAGGTGGCGCGGCGCGTGCGCGGCCCGAATCTCGTGAACCTCCTCGAGGTCGGCAACACCCAGGACGGCTCTCCCTACATCGCAATGGAGCTCCTCGAGGGCAGCGATCTCGCCACGCTGCTGCGCGACCGACCGAACCTCACGCTGGCCGAGGTGGTCACGCTGGTCGACGACGTCTCGCGGGGCCTCGAGGTCCTGCATGCCGCCGGCGTCGTGCATCGCGACCTCAAGCCCGCGAACCTGTTCCTGTCCCAGGGACCGCCGCCGGCGTGGAAGATCCTCGACTACGGGGTCTCGAAGCTCCACGAGTCGACGATGACCGAGGGCCAGGTGATCGGGACGCCCGGCTTCATGTCGCCCGAGCAGGCGCAGGGCGGGAAGGTGGATTGTCGCTCCGACATCTTCGCGCTCGGGGCCGTCGCGTACCGCGCCCTCACCGGGCGGCGACCCTTCACGGGAGCGGGAACGCCGCAGCTCCTCTATCAGGTCGTCTACGTGCAGCCGGTGAGGCCCCGCGAGATCGCGGCCTCGATCCCGCGCGACGTCGAGCTCGTGCTGGCGATCGCGCTCGCGAAGCGACCCGAGGCGCGCTTCCCCACCAGCCGGGCGTTCGCGCAGGCGATGCGCCTCGCGGCGAAGAACGCGCTCGACACGAAGATGCGCACGCACGGCGAGCGTATCGTGCGTGCCGCGCCATGGTGGTCGCCCTCGTCGGCAACGCCGTGACCGCGGGCTTTGCTCGCGGCCGCGACTGACACCGATCGGCGTTGACCTAACCCGCGATCTCCCTGACGCCTTCGAGGAGCACGTCGATCTCCTCTGACGTGTTGAACATGTGCGGGCTCGCACGCACCGTCCCGGGCAGATGCGCTCGCGCATGAAGCACGTGCGTGCAGTGGAAGCCCGCAGATACGCACACGCCGAACATGTCGCAAAGCGCGCGCGCCACGCTCTCCTGGGTCATCGCCGGCGCGTCGACCACGAACGTCGCGAGCGCGATGCGCTGCTCGTACGGAAGCTTCCTCGCGAGGATCCGCACGCCCGGGATGTCC
>JANXVA010000536.1 GCA_025351875.1 Myxococcales bacterium
TCAAGGCGGACGACACGCAGGTCGCCGGCCAGGTCGACAAGATCCAGGAGCGCAACCTCACCGAGGCCGTGTTCCCGGCGATGAAGAAGGTCGGCGGTCGCCCGGCGATCGACTACCTCTTCGCCTACTCCGCCGACGGCAAGAACAGCGCCGACCGCCGGAAGCTCTCGCTCGCCGCCCTCGAAGGCCGCGTCGACAAGAACAACCCGGCCGACCTCGAGCGCATCTTCGCGATCGCGAGGAACGAGGACAACCCGGACCCCGTTCGCGACGTCGCGTTCCAGCGCATGGGCGAGTTCCCGAAGGAGCAGATCGTCCCGAAGCTCTACTCACTGTTCGAGCCGAAGAAGTGGAAGACCCGCTGGGTCGCCGGCGAGACCGTCCTCAAGACGTTCCAGTCGACCGCGCAGGTCCGCGATTTCCTCTCTCGCCTGCCGAAGACTCCTGCCACGAAAATGGGCATGACCGAGCCGCTCTCGTACGCTGGGAAAATCCGGCAGATGGAAGGCGACCCGAAGCCCCGCGACATCCTCATCCCCTACTTGACCAGCAAGGAGTTCGGCGCCCGCATGACGGCGCTCGGTTACTTCTGGGAGGGCAAGAAGGCGGACCGCCCCATCGTCACGCCGTTCGAGAACGACGCGACGCTGCTCCCGAAGTGCGACAAGGAAGACGACTGCTCGTGGTCCTGCGACGTACCGAAGGCCGGCAACCCGAAGGAGACTGAGCCGAAAGAGCTCAAGACCGTCGGTGAGTACGTGAAGTTCTGCCTCGTGCCGTCGATGGACAAAGAGAAGTAGGCGAAATCTGTATGAGCTCGGATCCCAACAAGAAGAGCCCACGCACGTTCCAGTGCCGCGACATGCTCTGGGAGACGTTCGAGCAGATGGCGCGCGAGCTCGAATGCTCCGTCGACTACCTCATCAACGAGGCGATGAAGCAGTACGCACGGCAGCGTAGCTACGGCGGTCGTACGCCGTATCCGAACGCCGGCGCCGGTGGTGGTGGTCGCCCCGATGCACCGCCCGAGCCGCGGGGCGGGTACCCGAGCCAGGCGCCTCCGCCGATGGCCCCTCCGCAGTCGATGCGCGGCGGGATGCCGGGCGGTCGCAGCGCAGGCGGCCTTCCTCCCCCGCCCGCCCGTAGCGGCGCGCTCCCCGCTCCTCCTCCCCCGCCGCGCGGCGGAGGAATCCAGAGCGGAATGGGCATGTCTCCTCCGCCTCGCATGAACACGGCCGGCATGCCCGGCATGCAGGCGCGCTCGCAGCCTCCGAGTGCACCGCGTAGTGCTCCTCCTCCGATCCCCGGTCGCGCGCCGTCGATGCCGCCGATCCCGATGGGTGGCGATCAACCGCGCGGCGGCTACAACGGCGGCGGGCTCCAGACCCAGGGCGCGCAGCTCAGCATCATCTACCAGGGCGAGAAGGTCGGCGTGTCGAAGGACCGCTTCGTCATCGGCCGCGGCAAGCAGTCGAGCGACCTCACGCTGAAAGACCCCAACGTCTCGCGCCAGCACGCGATGATCGAGTACCAGAACGGCGTCTACTTCATGGTCGACATGGGCTCGACCAATGGCGTCTAGTACAACGGCCAGCGCATCGCACGAAAGCAGATCGCCGAGGGCGACGTCTTCCGCATCTGCGATCACGACCTCCGCTTCACGTACCGCTGAGCGGCTCTTCAGGGGCTCGATGCACGTAGCGGTCTACGGCGCCGGCGCACTCGGCAGCGTCTACGGCGGGCGCCTCGCGACGCGCACGCGCGCGAGCGTCAGCTTCGTGGTCCGCGCGGCGCGTGCGTCCTCGCGCGAGCCCATCGTCATCGAGCGCGTGAAGGCGGTCCGTGATCGTCGCGAGACGCTCGCCGCTCCCATGCGCTCCGCCGAGATCCCCGGCGACGCTGACGCGATCCTCCTCACCGTCGGCACCGAGGACCTCGAGGCCATCCGTCCCGTGCTGAAACGCTCGAGCGCGCCGATCGTCGTGCTCACACCGATGCTCCCCGCCGACTACGCACGCATGCGCGGGGCCTTCGGAGATCGCGTGCTCGCAGCGATGCCCGCGGTCGTCGCCTACGCGCGCCACGAGGACGGCGTCGTGCGCTACTGGCTGCCGCGGATCCCCACGCGGTTCGACGAGCCGCGAGGCGGCGCAGACGGTGACGTGGTGCGCGCGCTCGCCGTGCTGCTCGGCGAGGCGGGACTACCGACACACCTCGAGCTCGCCGTTCACGAGACGAACCCGGCCACGACCGTGTGCCTGCTCCCGATCAGCATGGGCGTGGCGCTCGCAGGAAGCATGGAGGCGCTCACCGGAGACGAGGCGCTCCTCTCGCTGACGTCGCGGGCATGCAAGGAGGGCGTCGAGCTCGCGCGACGGATCGGTCGCCCCGAGGCCGGCGCGATGCTGGGGCCTCTCGTGGCGACGCCGCTCGCGATGCGCGCGATCGTCGCCGGGCTGAAGCGTTTGTCGCCGGAGGCGCTCTTCTACATCGACGAGCACTTCGGCCGGAAGCTCCGGTTCCAGCACCGCATGATGGCGCACGCGATCGCGGACCTGGCACGCGCCAAGGAGTGCCCACACACCGCGATCGACGAGCTCGCGGCTCTCCTGGATTCGGCAGCGAACGACTAGGATTCGGCAGCGAACGACTAAAGTCCCGGCAACGTCGGCCGTTCGGCAGAGAGGATGATCTCGCCCTCGACGCTCCTCGGCCGCCTCTCGCTGTTCGTCATCCTGGCCTCGGGGCTGGGGGCGTGTGCGAGCCCTCCTCCGGCGAGCCCGGTGTCGTACAAATTCCACCCGACGCGCGCTGGCGCCGAGCTCTGGCTGTCGACCCCGGTCGCCATCGAGCTCTCGAACGAGACGGATGCGCGCGTCGTCGAGTCGGTCGATGCGAGCTATGTGGGAGAGCTCGCCGTGCGCGGCGCGCGGATTCGACCGGCCGAGGTCGCGCTGATCGCGGCCGCAGCAGGCGCTACCCACTTTCGCGTGCTCAGCGCAGGTGACGACGACCGCATCGACGTCGTCCTCTACCGGGTCGAGTGCCGACGCTGGCGCTCGCTGCCGAGCGCCCTGCGACCCGCGCCTGCGGCCGGGCCGGCCACGACGGCCATCGACCCGCAAGCCTCGCTCTGAGCGCGCGCAGTCGCGTGAGGTCGGGCATAATCGCCTCCTCATGTCCCGCCCCGACGACCGCCCGCTGAAGCGGCTCCCGCAGCTCGAGGCTCGGAAGAGCGAGCTCGAGCGATGCGTGTTCTGCCCGAAGCTGTGCCGGACGGCCTGCCCGGTGTCGAACGCGGAGCCGCGCGAGACCCTCACGCCGTGGGGCAAGATGAGCATGGCGTACTTCGTCGCCAACGAGAGCGTGGCGCTCGCGCCGTCGTTCGCCGACCCGGCGTGGGCCTGCACGGGGTGCTTCGGCTGTCGCGAGCACTGCGACCACAAGAACGACGTGGCTGGCACCCTGTTCGACGCGCGCAGCGCGCTCGTCGAGAGCGGCACCGCCCCGGCGTCCGCGAAGCGCGTGATCGAGCGATTCAGCGAGAAGAGCGCGGTCCTCGGGAAGAGCGCGGCCGAGCTGTCGGTTATGCCCGAAGTGGACGAGAGCGCTCCCACCGCGCTCCTTCTCGGCTGCGCCTACGCGCGCAGCGCCCCCGAGGAGTCTCGCGACGCGGTGCGCGCCACCGCGCAGCTGGTGGGCGGCAAGGTCTCGCTCGTGAAGGTGTGCTGCGGTGCGCCGCTCCTCCACGCGGGCGACAAGAAGGGCTTCCTCCAGCAGGGCGAGATGCTCGCCCAGGCGATCAAGCACAAGGAGCTCCTCGTCGTCATCGACGCGGGCTGCGCGTCCACGCTTCGCGTGCATCATGCATCCAATGGCGTCGACATGACCGTCCCCGTCGAGCACTTCGCCGAGTGCGCGGCGCGCGAGCTCGGCCGCATGAAGCGAGTGCCAGGGCTCGGCGACGGTCCGGTGCGCTACCACGACGCGTGTCAGCTCGGACGCGGCCTGGGTGTGTACGAGCAGCCGCGCGCGCTGCTCTCGCTGGCGCTCGGTCGCGCGCCGGAGGAGTTCGATCGCCGCCGCGCGGACGCACGCTGCTCGGGCGCCGGCGGTCTCCTGCCTGTGACCATGCCCGACGTGTCGAAGACGATCGCGAAGGCGCGCGTCGACGAGCACGAGGCGAACGGCGGCGGGACCGTCGTGACCGCGTGCGCCTCGAGCCTCCGCACGTTCCGCAAGCAGGGCGCCAAGGCCGTCGATCTCGTCACCGTCGTCGCTCGAGCGCTCGGTGTCGGTTCGAAGGGCGACGGCTGAGAGAGTGAACGCGGGACGATGAGCGCACGCATCTCGATCCCGCCGGCAGGTCCGCCGCGGCGCACGGTCGCCACGCGCATCCTCGTGTCGTTCGCGGTCACGCTCGTCGCGTTCGCGGTGACGGCGGGCGTCTCCGTGCTCTCGCAGAAACGCACCGCCGAGGACAGCGAGGAGCTCGCGAAGGGCTACGTGCCCGTTGCGCTCAAGCTCGGTCAGTTGCGCGCCGTGCAGTCCACGCTCGCGTCGCTCGTCGACGGGATCCCGGACGAGAAGAACCCGCTCTCGATGCGCATCCTGCTCGAGACGCTCACCGGCGTGCGCCGCGCGATCCTCGAGGAGACGCGCGCCTCGATGCAGACGCTCCGCGAGCTCGGCAGCGAGGAGACACGCCAGGCGGCGCTCACCCTCACCGGCGAGCTCGACGTGGCGCAGGCGACGTTCGGTGGGGATCGCCCCTCGATCGACCGGCTCTTCGCGGGCTTCGATGCCGCTGATCGCGATGCGGTCAATCGCGAGCTCGTGGGGCTCGGCGCGATGGAGCACGACGGCGTGAAGCGACTGAAGACCCTCGCCGAGCATGTCGACCGGGGGATGACGGCGCTCTCGGCCGAGGCGCGCGCGAGAGAGCGGCGCGCGATCCTCCAGCTCGTGCTCCTCGCGGCGCTCACCCTCGCGGTCGGGGTCGCAGTGTCCATCCACACGCGGCGCCTCTTGCGCCCGCTCGAGCGCGTGACCGAGCGCGCACGCGCAGTGGCGCGCGGCGATCTGACGCCCGAGCCGATCCTCGAGAGCGACGACGAGATCGGCCAGCTCGCGGCGGCCTTCGAGCGGATGGTCGGCGCCGTCGGACGCGCACAGAGCCGGGCCGTCGCGAACGAGCGCCTCGCGGCGATCGGCAAGATGGCCGCACACGTCACGCACGAGATCAGGAATCCGCTCTCCTCGATCGGGCTCAACATCGAGCTGCTCGAGGAGGAGCTCGCCGCGAGCAAGGTGAGCGGAGAGGCGAAGACCTTGCTCACGTCGATCACGCGCGAGGTGCAGCGGCTCGAGAACCTCTCCGAGGAGTACCTGCGCGTCGCGCGCCTCCCGCAGCCGCGCATGGAGGCCGACGATCTCGCGAGCACCGTGCGCGACATCGTGAGCTTCGCGAAACCCGAGATGGATCGTGCGGGCCTCGAGATCGCGCTCGACGTCGCCGATGACGTCCCGCCGGCGCTCTTCGACGAGGGCCAGATCCGGCAGGCGATCCTCAACATGATGCGCAACGCGCGCGAGGCGATGCCCGACGGCGGCCGCATCGACGTCTCCGTGCGTGCCGACGGCATGAGCGTCGTGGTCGGAGTCGATGACCGCGGCGCGGGCATCCCCGACGACGTTCGCTCGCGCATCTTCGATCCGTTCTTCTCGACGAAGGGCGAAGGCACGGGACTCGGTCTCGCGATCACGCGCCAGATCGTGGAGGCGCACGGCGGATCGATCGCCTGCGAGGCGCGCGAGGGCGGCGGCACGTCGTTCCGGATCATGCTGCCGATCGCACCCCAGCGCCTGTCGGGACCGACGAGCATCGCCAGCGTGCGGTCTCGCGTGCGCGCGTAGCGATCACCCGAGCGGGTAACGTGCTCAGCCCTTGAGAACGGCGACGGGCTCGAGGCGGCGCTCGCGCGCGACGAGATCGCCCTGCGCGTCGAGCACCTCGGTGATGTCGCGGTAGGCCGAAGGTGCCTCCTCGACCAGCTTGCGCGCGAGGTGCTCGGGCCACACGACGCGACGCATCGCGCGGGCAAGCGCCTCCGGATGGATCTCGCGCCGCGCCTCGGTGCGGGTACGTACGCGACCCGCACCGTGCGAGCACGAGTCGAAGGCGAGCGGGCAGCCGAGGCCGAGGACGAGGTAGCTCGCCGTCGCCATCGAGCCGGGGACGACCGCGCGGGCTCCGCGGGGGATGCAGACTGCACCCTTTCGGTGAACGAACAGGTCCTCGCCGTCCCACGCCTCTCGCGCCACGAAGTTGTGGTGAACGTCGAGGTGCTCCTCTCGAACGACGTCACCGCCGATGACGTCGGCGATCACCTCGAGCGCGCGCGCCGCGAGAGCATCGCGATTCGCGCGTGCGAAGGCGAGCGCCCATTCGAGGTCGTCGAGATACGCACGGCCAGCGTCGCTCTCGACGTCGAGCGCCGCGAGCGGGTCGGGATCCCGCGCCTCGGCCGCACGAACGTGATGCGCCGCAATGGCGGCGCCGAGCCCTCGGGACCCGCTGTGAACGAGGAGCCACGCATTACCTTCCGCATCGCGATCGAGCTCGAGGAAGTGGTTTCCTCCGCCGAGCGTGGCCAGATGCTTCCTCGCCAGCGCTTCACGCGTGCGAGAGAGCGCCGCGGTGCTGAGCGCGCCCTCGTGGAGCGCGTCGGGTACGGACACCCCTGCCCCACGATGAACCGCATCGCCCGCGGGGATCGCGCGGCCGAGCGCATCCAGGATCCGCTCGAGCGTTCGGCGATCGAGCTCGCCGGCGCCCACCGAGAGCCGCGTCGCCGCGATCCCGCACCCGAGGTCGCCCCCGAGCGCGCGCGGCACTACCGAGCGCTCCGTCGCGAAGACGGTGCCCACGGCCACGCCGTGCGCGACGTGGGCATCGGCCATCGCCGCGACATGACGCGCGACGTATGGACGCGACGCGATCGCCACGAGCTGCGTGATCGTCTCCTCCGAGGCATCGCGCGCCCACAGGTGTACCGGGACGCGCTGGCCGCGCGCCGGATCGTAGATCATCTGCGGCATCGGCTACTCCGACGTGCCCATGTCGACCTCCGCCTCGAAGACGAAGCGGAGATCGGGAGTCCGTTTCAGCTCGACGGAGTCGGCGAGCCGCCGGCGCAGGAACGCCGTCGCCCGCTCGAGCCCGCGCTCGACGCGCACGCGCTGCGCACCGCGCGGGATCACGAAATGAACCCGCGCATTCTTGTAGTCCGGAGAGAGAGCGACGGCGGTGACGCCGACGCGCTCGAGATCCGGATCGGATACATCGTCACGGAGGAGCGAACGGAGCTCCTCGAGAATGGACACTTCGAGACGCTGGTGCCGGTATCCGGCACCCTCTTTTTCACGCTTCATGATGGAACACGGCTCCGGCGCACCGGCTCAGCCGATGCGTGCAAAATGCAAACACGCGCTCCGCGTGTTCCGGCGACGACGTCCTCTTTCAGGTACGCGCGCGGGAGACAGCGGAGAGGTTCGAGTAGCCGTGAAAGACAATCGCATGCATGGTCCACCTCCCTCCGAGAAGCCGTAACGGTACGTCGCGACCGGCCTTCGTCAAGCCCAGGCCTGTCTTTTGCGGGCGCTGTTCAGCGTGCGACCCAGACGCGCGAGGCGTACGGATCGAAGACGAGGACGCCGAGGTCCGAGAAGAACGAGGTGCCGATCTGCGCGGCGGGCACCGACCAGGTGCCGATCCCCCCGCACTTGATGGCGGCTGCGGGCGTGCGCTTCACGAAGACCGTCGCGGTCGCCCACGAGCGTGCGACGGCGCCGCCCGTGTCGACGAGGTCGAACGCTTGCCCGGCAGCGAAGTGATACGCCTCGGCGGGCTCGGAGACGCCCGCGCACGTCGAGAGGCTCAGGTCCGCAGCGGGATCGCGCAGCAGGGCACCGGGCGACGCGCTGTTGACGGCGTCGAGGAGCGCGACGTTGACGTTGATCGAGTGCGGAACGACCTTGTCGTCGAAGCCAGTGTCGAGCTGCGCGAGCGCTCCCGTGCCGGCGATCTTCACCGGGACGACCGGAACATCGGCGACCTGGAGGCCGGCAGGCGCGGCGGCCTCGACGTCCTTCTGCGCCTTCAGCAGCGACAGATCGCTCGCGAAGAAACCTTCCGTCGAGAGCGGCGCGAGGCCCGCTGCCGCGAGCGCGCCGTCGGCGCATGCCGCGCTCCTGGACGCGACGTGCAGCATGCGCTTGTTCGTGTAGTCGAGCGTGTAGATTCCGTGCGCGAGAAAATCGGTGCCGAGGATCGTCGCGCTGCTCGTACGCAGCGTCACCTGCCCCCACGGCCCGAAGAAGTCGAGATCGGCAAACGTGCAGAGCTGCCCCTCGAGCTGCGGATTGCACTGGGTCGCCGTCGGCCCAGGCGGCGCGAACGTGGCGAGCTCGATCGTCGATCCCGTGGTGGCGTAGTCGATGAGGAAGTTGCCGACGTACGGCGACGGCGCCGCGCCGACCGCGAGGCTCGCATGCGGACCGGTGGTGATGACGATCGGGATCGACGTCCCGAGGCACGCCGGGAGCTCGCCCGTCGGCGCCGCGTCCGGGGCGGTCGTGCCGCCGTCTCCGCCGTCCACCGTCGCCACGGGGCCGTCGGCGAGTCCGCCGTCGTTCGGTCCCGACACAGGCGCATCCGAGGCCGAGCTGCTCGAGCACGCGCTCCCTGCGAGCACAGCGAGCGAGAGCACCACGATGGCGGGCCGCGCAGAGGACCTCATCGGCGCGAGGTAACGCGGGAACGACGTGCGGGCAAGCGCTCCGCCATGGTAACAAGGCGCTATGTCAGCACGCCCCGATGGTCGCGCATTCGATGCGCTCCGCCCTGTCGAGATGCAGGTCGGCTTCCACCGCATGGCCGAGGGCTCGGTGCTCTACCGCGCCGGCTCCACGGTCGTGCTCGCCACCGCGTCCGTCGACGACAAGGTCCCGCCGTGGATGGAGGGCAAGGGCAAGGGCTGGGTCACCGCCGAGTACCAGATGCACCCGCGCTCGAACCCCAAGTCACGCGAGAGCCGCGACGGCCGCGGCAAGGCGCCGAGCGGACGCACGCAGGAGATCCAGCGACTCGTCGGTCGCGCGCTCCGCTCCGCAGTCGACATGAAGAAGCTCGGTGAGCGTCAGATCACGATCGACTGCGACGTGCTCGAGGCCGACGGAGGGACGCGCACCGCATCGATCACCGCGGGCTTCGTCGCGCTGTGCATCGCGCTCCAGAAGATCACCGCCGCTGGCAAGCTCAAGGAGCGGTGCGTCCGCGAGCCCGTCGCCGCCACCAGCGTGGGCTACCTCGACGACAACCTCGCTCTCGACCTGGTCTACCTCGAGGACTCGCGCGCCGAGGTCGATCTCAACCTCGTCGCCACGCGCTCCGGCGCCGTCATCGAGGTGCAGGGCACCGCGGAGGGCGCTCCGATCCCCCGCAAGGACGTCATCCGGATGATGGACCTCGCCCTCGTCGGCATCGAGCGGCTCACCCACATCCAGGAGAAGGTCCTCGCGGACGCAGGCGTCGACCTCGCCGCGCTGCTCATGCCCGCCGGAGGCGCGGCCTGATGCACTCCCTCGTCGTCGCGACCCAGAACCGCGGCAAGCTCGATGAGCTCCGGGCCCTGCTCGGTCCGCTGGGCGTGAAGGTCCTCTCCGTCCAGGACGTCACGAAGCGCGAGATTGTCGTCGTCGAGGACGGCGACACGTTCGAGGCGAACGCGAAGAAGAAGGCGCAGACCGTCTCCGGCGTCACGATGATGCTCACCATCGCCGACGACTCCGGCCTCGAGGTCGACGCGCTCGGCGGCGCGCCCGGCGTTCGTTCGGCGCGGTTCGCAGGAGAGCGCGCTACCGACGCCGAGAACAACGCCGCGCTGCTCGCCGCGCTCGACTCGCTCGACGCTGATCCGGGCGGCCCGCGCACCGGCGCCTCGTACAAGGCTCGGTTTCGCTGCGTGCTCGCGCTCGTCGATCCCTTCGTGAAGGACGGCGAGCCCATCGTCGTCGAGGGCACGTGTGAGGGAAAGATCACGCGCACGCCGCGAGGCTCCGGCGGCTTCGGCTACGACCCGCTCTTCCTCGTCGAGGGGACCGACAAGACGATGGCCGAGCTCGACGAGGCCGAGAAGAACCGCATCTCGCACCGCGGCCGCGCGTTCGACAAGCTCCGCCTCGTCCTCGAGAAGGTGCTCGCCGAGCGCGACGCGATCACGCGGAAGGTCTGCGGCTGAGCGGTTACTTGCGCGGTTACTTGCCAAAGACGTCGAAGTGGACGCCGACCCCGAGGCTGAGCATCACGTAGGGGCGCGCGTCGTCGAGCGTCTTTCCGCCGGTGAACGGGGGGCGAGTGCTGCCGTCACCTTGATTGGGCGCAAAAGTGACGGTGCCTTCGGTGTCGTTGAGCGTTCCACCCGAGACGCTGAGCATCGGGTCGATCGTGAAGAGCGTCGCGGCGCGGATCTCCGCGCCGAGGCCGAGGCGGAAGATCTCGAGGCCGCTCATCGAGTACGTCTCCGAGTTGTTCTTCACGGTGACGACGCGCTTGCCGATCGAGATGTCGCTGGCGAACGCGACCGAGTCCACGTCGCCGCTGAGGAAGCGGAAGCCGACGCCGTAGAAATCCGTCGAGGCCGAGGCCGAGGTCTCGCCGTCGAAGCGGTGACCCGCGAGCAAGAAGCCGTGCTCGTAAAAGACGAAGGCCGCGTAGCGATGCGCGAACCGCACGCCGATGTCGATCTCGGGCGCGACGCCGTTGCCGACGAGCTGGCCCGTGGTCTCCGACGTTCCGTTCGCGTTGCGATAGAAGCTGAAGCCGAAGCCCATGTAGTCGAGACGAGGACCGACCCAGAGCGAGAACTTCGGCGCGTGCGTCGGCGGCTCGGGCTCGACATAGTCGGCTGGCGGCGGTGCGGGTCGCGGCTGCTGCTGCGGGTAATACTGCGGCTGCTGCGGCGGCGGGTAGTAGCCCGGCGGAGGCTGCTGCTGCGGGTAGTAGCCCGGCGGCGGCTGCTGCGGGTAGCCAGGAGGAGGCTGCTGATACTGACCCGGCGGCGGCTGATACTGACCGGGAGGAGGCTGCTGATACTGACCGGGCGGCGGCTGGTACTGCTGCGGCGGGCCGGGCGGCGGCTGGTTCGGTGTACCGGGCGGAGGCAGCTGCGGAGGCGGAGCCTGCGCAAAGGCGGGCGAGGCGAACCCCGAGAACGCGGCAGTGAGAGCAGAAGCAGAGGCCAGGGCGATGAGGGTACGGCGCATGGGAAGGGACTCCTCGAGGAGCAGAGCCTCGATGATACCTCAACCTGCCGCATTTGACGGACCCTCGCCTCGGTGCGAGAAGAGCCCCGCGTGCCGGGCTCCATGAAGGGAATGAAGTCGTTCGGGAAGTACGGCTCGCTCGGGTTCGAGTTGCTGGGCTCGATCGCGGTCGGCTACTACCTCGGCCGTTGGATCGACCGGAAGTACGACCTCCACTGGGTGGCGTTCGCCGGCTTCCTGCTCGGCTGCTACGCGGGTTTTCGTGCGCTCTTCAAGGCCTCCAAGCGCATGCAACGCGACATCGAGAACGAAGAGCGACTCGAGCGCGGCGAGGATCCCTGGGCGCCGAAGACCAAGGACGACGATGACGACAGCAGCACCGCCCCCAGAGGACCCGATGCCGACCACACCAAGCGCTGACGCCGACGCGCCCCCGGGCACCGACGCCGCCAAGGTCGCCGCGATCGGCGCTGGCGTCCTCGGGCTCGCGCTGAGCATCGCCGCGTTTGCCGTGTTCAACCTGCGGTCGGGGCTCTCGGTCGCAGTCGGCGCGACGATCGCCGTCGCGAATCTCGTCACGATGAGCGCGATCATCCGGGCGTTGCTCCGTCCCGCCGAGGCCGAGGCCGAGGCGATCGCGGCCGCCGAGGCCGAGAAGGCGGAAGCCAAGGCCAGGGGAGAGGCCGTGAAGGAGGACGAGGAGCTCGAGCCTCCGATCGACCACGCCCGGGAGGGCAAGCGCGGCGGAGCGGCCTGGGGCCTGTTCGCGGTGCTGAAGATCGTCGTCCTCTTCGGCGGGATCTATCTCCTTTTGACGAAAGGCCTGGTCGACCCTATCGCCCTGGTCGTCGGATACGGCGTTCTTCCCCTCGGGATCGCGACGAGCAGCGTGTTCAACAGCCTCTCGCCACGGTCCCGGAGGCCTGCGCGCCGGCCCCCGAGCCGCACGCGATAGCGAAAAACCTGCGCGTTTTAGGCTTCTTCGAGAGCCCGAGCGGCCATTTCTCTTCCGAAGAGATGGACGACTTCCCCCCGCCGATCGTGTTATTGAGCGTCCCGCGACCATGCCCGAGCACACGTCGTTCCTCAGCTACCTGATTGCCATGTTTCCCGCCCTCGGCGAGAACATGCACCACTTCGGCAATTCGCTCTTCGGCAAGCCGGTGAACGCGCATGGCGCGGAGCCGATGGTCGCGAGCCTGCTCGTCGTCGTGCTGCTGGTGGCGCTCGCGTACCGCGCCAAGGCGCAGGTCGCGGACTACTCGAAGTCCGTCATCCCCGACGAGACGCTCTCGCTGCGCACCTTCTTCGAGATCTTCATCGGGTATTTCTACTCGATGATGAAGGACATGATGGGCCCGACCCGGGCCAAGAAGTTCTTCCCGGTCGTCGGAACGGCCGCCTGCTTCATCCTCTTCTCGAACTTCCTCGGCATGATCCCGGGCTTCCTCCCGCCGACGTCGAGCTGGAACGTGACGATCGGCTGCGCCCTCGTGAGCCTCGGCGCCTTCACCTATTACGGGTTGAAGGAGAACGGCATGGGCTTCATCTCCCACCTCGCCGGTCCGTGGATGGGGTGGGCCATGCTGCCCATCAACATCCTGATCTTCGCGATCGAGTTCCTCTCGACCTTCATCATCCGGCCCGTCACGCTGAGCATCCGACTGATGCTCAACATCGCGGTCGACCACCTCCTCCTGTCGATCCTCCTCGCGATCTTCGCGCTGTTCCTTCCGATCCCGATCATGGTCCTCGGCACCCTCGTCGCCCTGGTCCAGGTCCTCGTGTTCTGCCTGCTCACGTCGATTTACATCGCGCTCGCCACCGAGGGTCATGAGGACCACGGCGGCGGCCACGGCCACGAAGCCGGCGGCGATCATGCCGAACCCAAGGCTCACGCCTAAAGCTCTATACCCCCGCCCCGAAACCAACTAAGACGCGCTCCAGATCGCAGCCCTGCCGCCTCCGGCGCGCGCGTCACGAATCAAGAAAGCTAGAAGGAGTCAGTTACGATGAGCACTCGCAAGTTCGGCCCGGCAGCCCTCGCCTTCGTCGCCGCGTTTCTCGTTCCCCTCGCGGCCTTCGCGCAGGAGACGGGCAAGATGGGCGCGAACCTCAACGACGTGCGCATGTGGGCAGGCGCGGGCGCAGGCTTCGCGATCGGCCTCGGCGTTCTCGGTGGCGCCATGGGCCAGGGCAAGGCGGCCGCCGCTGCGCTCGAGGGCATCTCGCGTAACCCGGGCGCCGCTGCCCGCATCCAGACCCCGATGATCCTCGGCCTCGCGCTGATCGAGTCGCTCGTCCTCCTGAGCTTCGTCATCGCGTTCTTCCTCCAGGGCTTCGCCGCCTCCGGCAAGTGAGCTCGCCTTCGAGCTGAGAAGCTCGAAGCCACGTCGAAACGCCCACGCCGCTCACGCGGTGTGGGCGTTTTGCTTTTGTCCTGGGCCTTGCTGTGCCGCGCGCTCAGTGCGTGTTCGGGTTCATCGGATCGTGCGGGGCGAACTCGAAGACCTGGTTCTTGTAGAAGCCGAGCGAGGCGAGGAGCTCGTAGTTGTTCGAGTAGCTCCAGGTGTGCTCGATCTTCTGATCCTTGTTGAGCTTCGCGATGTCGAGAAAATGGGTCTTGAAGGTCTTGTTGGTCGCCTTGATCGGACCCCACGCGCCGACGTGCTTTCCGCTGTAGGTCCCGAGCAGGACGACGTAGCCGTCCACGCTCCAGCCTTCAGTCGCGTTCACGACCCCGTCCGCGAACATGCGCGTCCAGTCCTTGAACAGGACGCCAGCCTCCTTCTGGCCCTTCGCGTCCTTCGGATCGTCGTACTCGGTGAGCACGACGTCGCTGCTGAGCGCGCCGAGGAAGTCCTTCTCGGATTTGAGCGCAAACTGCGTGTAGAGGCTCTTCTGAACCGCGGCCGCCGTCGACTTCGCGGTGTCGGCCTCCGTCATCGTGTGCACCTCCCACTTGTCCGTGGCGGGAGGGACGGCGACCACCGGACGCACGTCCATCTTCGCGAGCGGGCCCGGCGCCCAGCCGGCCTGGACCTCCTTCGTGAGCTCGTCGTAGTACGTCGTGTCCTGCCGGACGAGGCCGTCGAGCTTGAACTGGAGCACGCTCGCGCCCACGTAACCGACCTTCTTGCCGGTCGGCTTGTGCACCTTGTGCTTGCCCGTGTGGGTGCCACCTTCGACGTACTCGAAGAGCACCGTGCTGCCCGAATGCCATGAGCGCGTGACGGCCGTCGTCGCGTCGGGAAACGCGTCAAAGTACGTCTGGTAGTTCGACTCGATCGTGTCGGACCCGGCGGTCACCGTATCGCCGCGCTCGATGAACGCCGCTTCCTGCGAGTAGAGGGCCGCGATCGCCTTGGCGTCGTGCTTGTTGAACGCCTTCACGTAGTCGCGAAGGGACTGGAGCTGCAGCTCGAGCATCGGCTTCGGCGCGGCCGCTGGCGCCGAAGAAGGAGGAGGAGTCGCGCCGGGAGTCGATGCGGACGCCGCCGGCCCCGACGGGGACTGAACGACGGGCGTACCCCCGCACGCCGCGACCACGAGAACGAGTGCTCCGAGCCCAAGACTCCTAATTTTCACACTCGCGAGTGTACATGCGGCGCGAGGAGCCTGACAAGGGGTCGTCCGCACGCGCTTGCGCTCGAGCAACCTGAAAGTTAGCGTCGATGCGTGCCTAGCTGGTTCCCCGCGGCGATGAGAAGCACGCCGCCCGGGCGAGGGCCCACGATGAAGGCCGCCTGGGCCTCGCTGGAGCGGTGGGAAAAGAGGTGGATCCTCTGCTGGTGCGCGTGGCTCGTCCTACCTGCGCTGATCGGCTACGTCGTGCTGACGAAGCAGCAGGTCCACCACCGAGAAGTGGCCGCGGAGCGTCACCGCGCCCGGATGGACCCGACGCAGAACGACGCGGTGGCGACGAAGCTCGAGCTCGCTCGTCCCGCGGGGCATGAGCACGATCCTCCCGCCGCGAAGGTGGCGACGGGCGCTTACGTCACTCGCATTCCGAAGCACTCGATCGTCGACGCTTCCTGGCATGTCGACTTCTATGTCTGGTTTTCGTGGGAAGGCGCCGCGCTGAACCCGGGCGAGACGTTCAAGATCGTCAGTGGGGAGATCACCTCCAAGGCGCTGATGCGGAAGACGGATGACGGCGAGAAGCACTACGCGCTCTATCGCGTGAACGCGGAGATCACGAAGACGTTCGACACGTCGCGCTTCCCTCGCGACGAGCACGTGCTGACGATCGTCATCGAAGACCAGGGGCTGCAGTACCACCAGATGGTCTACACGACGGACGACGCCGCATCGGCGCTCAGCTCGAGAGTGGACGTTCCCGGGTACGCGGTCACGCACAAGGAAGCGATCGTCAAGCCTCACACCTACAAGACGTCCATGGGCGATCCCGCGCTCCCTGCCGACTACAAGGCGACCTACTCGGACTTCGTGCTCGCGATCACGATCTCGCGCTCGTCATGGGGAGTCTTCTTCAAGATGTTCCTCCCGCTCTACCTGGCAGTCGTGCTCGCGGTCGTGGCGCTCCTCGTGCGCGGCCCAGGCGAGCGGCTCGGTCTGACCTCGACCGCGCTCTTCGTCGCCGTCATCAACGGAATGTCGGTCAACTCGCTGATCCCGGACACGGGCACCACGACGCTTGCCGACGTGATCGGTATCCTGGGGTACGTCTTCATCGGACAGACGATCCTGCAGTCGATCTTCTATCACCGGTATTTCGCGAATCCTGAGAAGGAGTCCGGGGCGGGACTGATCTTCGATCGGAGTACCTTCGTCCTCGTGGCCGTCCAGGCGGTGATCTTGAACGTCGGGATCCTCATGGCCGCGTCCGGGTGAGACGCTGCCCAGCGAGCGGAAGCTTGTCTTCTCGACGAAGCCCTGGCCCAATGGCGACGATGCGCGTTCTGCAGTCCCTGGGCGTGATCGTGGTCCTCGTCGGCTTGGCGCCGGCGGCGGCGGCCCAGACCAAGGCCGACCC
>JANXVA010000559.1 GCA_025351875.1 Myxococcales bacterium
AGGCGACCGACCACTTGAGCGTCGCGTTCTGCGGACCTGTTCCTGCGGCCACGCCCGCGCGCTTCGGACATCCGCCGCGCATCGGCCACGGCGCGTTCGTCTCGAGCCCCTGGGCATCACCACAAAGGTTGCCGAGCGGCACCTCCGCATCACCGTTCGGCGGCGTCGTGTCGCCGAGGAGCGAGGCGTCGCTCCCGCCGTCCGCGGGCGTCTTCGCATCGTCGTGCTCGGCGCTCGCGCACGCCGCGAGCAGCCCGAGCCCGAGCGCGGACGAGAATGACGCCAAGAAGAGGAAGGAGCGAAGCGCCGCGACTCGCATGCGAAGCGGCAGCGTAGCACCTCGCTCGACCCCGTCCGATCGGTCGACTTCAGATCAGCCTCGCTCGAACACCTGCGTGGCGCGATGGGCCAGGAAGACCACTCCGTAGACGGCGAGCACGACTGCGAGAGTTTCGATGGTCGTCATGTCGTTCCTCCTCTTCTGACGGTGCCATCGTGCACGCGTCATGTTGCACTACGAGGATCGCACGGTGCCGATACGGCAAACTCGGGCAGCCCACATCGCCCCAGACGACCTTGACGACCTTGGGCCGTAACCCCACGAAGACAGGCAAAGGCGGTTCGGAACCATGGATGCCGAGCGCAAACAGGTAGTGATCGTGGGCGGAGGCTTTGGCGGGCTCGAGGCCGCGAAGGCGCTCGACGGCGTGGACGCCGCGGTGACGCTCATCGATCGCGCGAACTATCACCTCTTCCAGCCGCTGCTCTATCAAGTGGCGATGGCCGGGCTCTCGCCGGCCGACATCGCCTCGCCGATCCGCGGCATCCTTGCGGATGAGCCGAACGTCCGCGTCGTCCTCGGGGACGTCACGCGTGTCGATCTCGAGAGCCGCCGCATCTTCGTCGGCGACGAGCCGGTCGCCTACGACTGGCTCGTGCTCGCGGTCGGCGCGCAGACCTCGTACTTTGGCCACGACGCGTGGGAGGCGCACGCGCCCGGCCTCAAGCACATCGAGGACGCCCTCGAGATCCGACGCCGCGTGCTGCTCGCCTTCGAGCGCGCCGAACGCGAGCCGGATGCGCACGCACGACGCAAGCTGCTCACCTTCATCGTCATCGGCGGCGGGCCCACGGGGGTCGAGCTCGCCGGCGCGATCGCCGAGCTCGGGCACTACGTCCTCGGGCGCGACTTTCGCTCCATCGATCCGCGCGAGGCCAAGGTCGTCCTCATCGAAGCGGGCCCGCGCATCCTGCCTTCGTTCTCGACGTCGCTCGGGCAGAGCGCGGTCGAGCAGCTACAGGAGCTCGGCGCGGAGGTGCGCACCGGGCTGCGCGTCGTCGACATCGACGCTGCAGGCGTCGACCTCGAGAGCGCCTCGAGCGCCGACGGCGAGGCGAGCAAGCGCGAGCGCATCGACTCCGCGACCGTGGTGTGGGCCGCGGGCGTGAAGGCCAACGGCCTCGCGCAGAAGCTGGGCGTCCCGACGGACAAGCAGGGGCGCGTCATCGTCGAGGACGACTGCTCGCTCCCGGGCACGCCGGAGGTCTTCGCGATCGGCGACATGGCGCGCTTCGAGGAGAAGGGCAATGTGCTCCCCGGCGTGAGCCCGGTCGCCATGCAGCAGGCCCGCTATGTCGGGAAGATCATCCGCTGGGAGGTCGAGAGCGTGGGACGGCCGCCGCGCGAGCCCTTCTCGTATTTCGACAAGGGCTCGATGGCCACCATAGGGCGCTCGCGCGCGATCGCCGAGGCGCGCGGCGTGAAGATGCGCGGCTTCATCGCGTGGCTCGCATGGCTCTTCATCCACATCTGGTACCTGATCGGCTTCAGGAACCGCGTCGCGGTCCTGCTCACGTGGGCGTGGTCGTACCTCTCGTACAAGCGAGGCGCGCGGCTCATCACGTCGACGGGCTGGAAGCCCGAGAGCAAGCCCTAGATCGGATACCCGTGTACGCTCCGAGGCATGGGCAAGATCGACGACATGCGGCGACTGCGTGAGCAGCAGTTCGCCGACGCGGAGCAGCGCGAGGCGAAGGGCGCGAAGGCCGCGAAACCCACCCCCGCACCACTGGCGCCTGCCGCGCCGGTCGTCGCCAACGTCGCTCCGGTTCGGGCCGCGTCGGCCGCGTCGGCCGCGGAGCCTGCGCAGCCGTCACGACCGACGCGTCCGACCGCCAACACCAAGAAGACGTCGTCGAAGTCGGGAGCGTCCGTCGACGAACAGGGGAAATGCCCCGGCTGCGGGAAGATGAAGCCGCTCAGCAACGGAATGCTCGCGAACCATCAGAAGGGCTTCGGCAAGGCCTGCAGCGGCTCGCGCAAGAAGCCGGTGTGAGCGCGCGACTCAGCGTGGCGCCGAGAGCGCGCGCGCCTCGCGAAGACGCTCGATGGCCCGCGCACTGTCCCCGGCCCGTGCGAGCTGCCATCCCTTCCGCGTGAGCGCGAGAGCGAGCGCCTCGTCGGCGCCCGCCTCCTTCGCGAGAGCTGCGCCTCGCTGCGCGGTGGTCGCGAGGTCGTCGAGCCCACACGCCGCGAGGGCGTGCGCGAGGCCGAGCCATCCACGCGGCGGCGACGCGGTCGTCGTCGTCATCATCGCGGCGACGAGACGCCCGGCAGCGTGCCTCACCTCGGCGTCATTCGTGCCGAGCGCAGCCTGCGCGACCGTCCAGGTGTGCGGCGGAAGCCGTTCCAGAGTAGCGGCGCCCGGAGCGTGCTCGATCGACTCGGAGAGACGACCGAGCGCCTGAGCGGTGCGTGGCCACGCCTCGTCGCGCATCGCGACGACGGCATCGAGGAGCGCCGTCCACTGCGGATGGGCAGCCGTGCGGGAGCTCTCGTACGCCTCGAAGCGACCGCGAAGGATGTCGCGCGCCCGTTGATGGAGGATCGCGAGCTCGGCGTCGGTCCGCGCGGCTTCAGTGAGCGCGGCTTCGAACTCGACGTCGTCCTCCCTCCCCTGGGCCCGCGCGAGCCGCGCGATGGCACGCACGGCATCGCGCACGTACACCATCTCCTTCGCGATCGGCGCTCTCGAGAAGAGCGCCACGAGACGGTCTGCCTCGAGCGGCGTGAGCTCGTCGTTCCTGTCGTCGGCATGATGAGCCGCGAGCACGAGCGCGCGCCGTGCGAGCGTCGCCGCGGCCGCGGGGACCCCAGCGACCGTACCGCCGTTCACCAGATCGTCGAGCAGACCGATGGCGCTCGCCCTCGCGAAACGACTCGGTGACCGGAGGAGCACGCGCGCCACGACGAGCCGCTCGGCGGGCGCGGCGTCCTCGATCCTGACGCGACTGGCCTCCTCTATGGCCGCGGCGAGTGTGTCCGCGGAGCGCGCGAGCGATGCCGCGCGCCGGACGCGGCAGGCGTTGACGAGCTTCGTCTGGCCCTCTCGCTCGCTGACCGAGAGCGCCTCTGCGAACGCGGCGATCGCGTGTGGATCTCCGGCGACGTCGAGACAGCGAGCCAGCGCGTAGAGACCGCGCCCCGTCCTCGCGCGCAGGATCTCCGATCGTGCGAGCTCCGTCGCCCAGCCGCCGAGCCCGGCGCGTGCGAGCTCCTTTTGCGCGGCAAACACCCCGTCCCAGAGCGACTCGTCGACGCTGTCGACGCTTCGCCAGAGCTGCGACAGATCACGAACCGCGTCGAGATCACGAACCTTGATCGCGCAGCGGAGGCCCCCGAGGACCGCGCGGCCGCGCAGCTCCGCGCTCGTCGCGGTCGAGGCGAGCCTGCGCCACACCTTGAGGCCTGATCCCGGCCCTGCCGTGCGCTCGAGCCGCTCGGCAGCGCCGACGGCGACGTCGGCGGCGAGACTCATCCGCGCCTCAACTCGCGCCGCGGTCGGTGACGAGCCCGATCGACGGGAGGCGCTCCACGGCGGCCTCGACGCGGTCGATCTCGGCGTCGATCTGCTCGAGCGTGCGACGCGCTGCGGTGGCGTCCTTCGGCTCGTCGCCGCTGATGTTCTTGAGCGGCTTCGAGATGCCGTCGTCGAGCCACTTGCCGATACGCTTTTGCTCGGCCATCTGCATCACGCGGATCTCGTCGGTCGTGCTCGGCACCATCTCGGCGAGCGTCTGCTCGAGCCGCTGGATGCGCCACGTGAGGTTGAGCGTGCGCCGCTTGAGGTACGCGGGATCGTCGAGGCGGAGATTCGAGAACTCCTCCTGGTAGGCGGTCTCCGAGAGCGCCTGCGCCTCGTTGAAACAGCGGCGCCATGTCGGACCGTCCCCAGCCTCGTGCGCGGCCATCGCCTTGTCGTAGAGGGAGTCGATGCGCTTGTCCCACGCGGCGCGGTCCATCCCCATGAGGCTGGTGCTCGACCGGTAGACGACGCGCCGGAGAACGTTGAACGCATCCTCCATGCGCTGCATCGGGGGAACGAGTCCCTCGGCCGCGCCGCCGTGGAACTCGTCGACCACGTGACGAAGCTGCTGGCAGAGAGCATCGAGCTTGTCGGGATCCGTGTGGAGAACCTCGCGGATGCCGACCACGAGCCGATCCGCCTCGCGACCGAACTCCGAGCCGAGCCCGCCCCAGAGCGAGCGCTTCGCCTTGTCGGCCTGCTCGAGGAGACCTTCGACGTCGATCGTGCCGCCGCTGGGGCTCTGCGGAGGCTCGATGTGCGCCTGGATCTGCTGCGAACCAACGGTCGCCTTCGCCTCGAGGCGCATCGACTCGTCGCAGCCGAGGATCACCTCGACCGGGCTACCCACGGGGAGCTCGCGCGGTACGTCGATGACGAGCGTCTTGATGGGAAGGCGGTTTTGCAAGATGCGGAGCACGACCGAGCCGCTCTGATCCGCCGTGAAGAAGAGCTGCGTGACCTGCGCGGGGAGGCCGGTGCCACGCGCGAGGAGCACCTTGCGCTCGCGCTTGCCGCCGCGCACGACCTCGAGCGCGATGTCCTTCGCGACCACCGAGGCGCGACTGAGCGACGTCGGGCGAGGGCGGAGATCGCCGCGGTGAATCGAGAGGGGCAGCTCCGCGACGGCCACACCCACCGAGGACTGGAGCGCGAGCGTCGCGTGCGTCTCCTCGGCCTCGCCGAGCGGGAGCTCGAGGCGCATGGGTTCCTTCGTGATCGCGACCTCGCCGAGCGCGCGCTCCCCGTCCCAGACCGCGAGCTGCACGGCGCCCTTCGGCGCCTCCTCGACGGTGAGGCCGAGCCTTAGCTTCGAGCCTTGAGCGACGAGCGGCGTCGTGATGCGGACCTTCACGCCGGTGTCGCCGAGGAGCGTCCCGCCGATGTGCGCGGCATGCACCGCGGCTCCGAGGGCGACGCACGTATCGACGTCGTCGCGGAGAGGCTCGCTCCCTTCCTTGCAGAGCTTCTCGGTCACGCGGCGAACCACCATGGGCACGCGGGTCGAGCCACCGACGAGGATCACGTGCTCGATGTCCTCGAGGCCCACGTTCGCGACCTCCTTGGCGCGCGCGATTGCGCGATCGCAGCACGCGAGCGTCGTCTCGACGAGCTCGCCGACGACGGCCTCGTAGTCGGCGCGCCCGACGTCGCCGTCGTACGAGACGGACTCGCCGGCCTTGTCCTTCATGAACTCGCTCTTCGAGACGTGCACGACGTCTGCGGTGGAGAGCGACTCCTTGATCTCCTGCGCGAGGTGGATGAGCCGCCCGAAGAGGCCGCGGTCGTCCTCGCTGCCGTTCACGTCGAGCGCGAGCGAGTAGCCCTTCGTGACGAGCTCCTTGCGGAGGTGCTCGGCGTAGCGACGATCGAAGTCGTCACCGCCGAGGTAGTTGTCGCCGTCGATGGCGAGCACCTGGTACTCGCCGCCGAGGCAGCGGAGGATCGAGACGTCGAACGTGCCGCCCCCGAGGTCGTAGACGAGAAAATTGCCGTCGTTGAGCCGTCGCTTCCAGGTGTGGAAGATCGCGGCGGCCGTCGGCTCCTGCAGGATGCCGATGACCTCGAGGCCCGCGAGCTCGCCGGCCTTGCGCGTGGCCTCGACCTGCGGCGCATCGAAGTACGCGGGCACCGTGATGACGGCGCGGAGCACGGGGGTGTCGAGCGTCACCGCGCCGGCCTTGAGCGGCTTGAGCGAGAGGGCAGCGAGCGTCTCCTTCATTCGATCCTTCAGCTCGGTGAGGATCTTCGAGGACACCTGCTCGGGCGTGAGCTCGTGCGGGCCGACCTTCACGGTCGCCTTCTGCCCCATCTTGCGCTTGATCGACTCGATGGGCGAAGCGGCGGTGCCGCGCTTCGAGCGCGCGGCGTGACCGACGAGGAACGCGCTCGCCTTCTCGTCCCACGCGACCGCCGACGGCACCGTCTTGCGGCCGAAGCGATCGGCGTAGATCACGAGGTCGCGCTCCGAGGGAGGCAACCAGGCGATCTCCGAGTTGGTCGTCCCGAGGTCGATGCCGACGGCGCGGTCCAGGAAGGGCATGGGCCAATCCTACCCTCTGCCGGCGGGAGGTCACACCAACGGATCGTCCTCGAGCGGCGGGGCGGCGTGCTCGGGTGGGAGGGCCCTGACCGACGCGGGGAGGGCCGCCACCGCGCTGGGCCGCGCGGCGAGATCGCGGAGCTCGAGCTCGGTGTTCTGGGCGTTCGCGCGAACGCGCGGCAGCGGCGGCGGCGAGCCGAGCGGAGCGCGCGTCTCGGGGTGAGCCTCGAGCGCGGCACGGAGCCTCCGCGCGGGGTGGAGGGTGAGCTCCTCCCACGCCGCGCGGATCCGATCACGCTCTGCAGGGTCAGTCGCGTCCTCGGCGAGCTCCTTCAAGCGCTGCGTGATGGCCACGATGCCGTCGCGCGGATCGAGCCCGTATCGCTCGAAGGGATTGTCCGCCGCCATGAAGCTCGAAGGTAGCTCAGAAGTTCTTTGCTGTGAGGGTCGCCTCGTAGCCGTTGCCGAGCCCGTCCTCGAAGTGCCACTTCACCGGGCCCACGCCGCGGCACAGCACGATGTACGAGGTGTAGCTCGCGACCGTCGTGGCCGACCAGCAGTCGGCGAACGTGCCCGCAGGCGTCGTGATCGAGCCCTTCGATTCCCACTTGTAGTTGCGGTAGCTGTCGCTCCACATGTGGCCCTCCGCGACGGGAGAGTCGAGCGAGGTCTTCCAGCCGCCGCCGAGGTACGCGAACACGCGATCTCCGTCGACCGAGTACTTGAAGACGCCCGCGTTCTCGCAGAGCGACTGCACCGAGACCGCCGTCTTGCCGTCGACCGTCGACTTCGAGAGCGCGGTCGACACGAACACGCCGTTCGAGCATGCCGGGTAGAAGCCGAGGACGGTCACGTTGTAGGTCCACGCGTGCCCGACCTCGATCGGGTCGATACGTGTATCCTTCACGCTTCCGTCGGCCTTGGGCGCGCCGTCGGGACCCGTCGCCGAATCGCTACCGCCGTCGTGCGGCAGCGGAT
>JANXVA010000563.1 GCA_025351875.1 Myxococcales bacterium
GGTCGAGGGAACACGCCACGAAGACGCCGTCGCGGAGCATAGGCGCGGACGCCGTCGCTCCGATCGTCGGCGGTGGTACGTACGGCGCCGGGCTCGTTGGGCACTTTTGAGACGAGTGGATGGAACGATCATGATGACCACTGATCGACGTCAACTATTCCTGCAGGTCGCATTGCCTCGCGCGGTTTGCTACCGAGCGAGGGCCGTTGCCTCACTGACTCTGCTACCCGGCGTAGCGGACCTGTGGAGGCACGATGGCGAAGAAGATCAGCGCAGAGGCTCGGCGGGAGTTGGTTGAGGCGATCGGTGAGCGATACCGGGCGGGGTCGAAGCAGGACAAGGCTCGGATCCTGGACGAGTTCGCGGCGGTCACAGGGTTTCATCGAAAGCATTCGATTCGAGTCCTGAAGCACGTCGTGCCGTCAGCCGCTCCCGCTCGGCGGCCACGGCTCCGCGTCTACGACGCCGCCGTGCGTGAGGCACTCGTCGTTCTCTGGGAAGCGTCCGATCGGGTTTGTGGCAAGAGGCTCAAGCCTTTGCTTCCCACGCTCGTCGGCGCGCTCGAGCACCATGGTCACCTTCGGCTCGATGAAGGCGTGCGGAAGAAGCTGCTCCAGGCAAGCGCAGCCACGATCGACCGGGTGCTCGCCGAGCCCCGGAGAACGGGTGATGGGAGACGCTTGCAGGCGAGGGCGAAGCCCGCCGTTCGAGCAGCAATTCCGATCCGCACGTTCGCCGACTGGAACGACCCGCTTCCCGGTTTTATGGAGGCAGACCTCGTGTCTCACGGCGGCGAGAACGTCGCCGGCAGCTTCGCGCATACCCTCGTGCTCACCGACATCGCGACGGGCTGGACGGAGTGCGTGGCCCTCGCCGTACGCGAGGGCTCGCTGATCGTCGAGGCGCTCACGCGCCTGCGGACCACCATGCCCTTTCCGTTGCGCGGCTTCGATACGGACAACGGCACCGAATTCATCAACGAGGCGGTGCTCGCATACTGCAAGGAATCAGGCATCGAGTTCACACGCTCGCGGCCGTATCGGAAGAACGACCAAGCGTGGGTCGAGCAGAAGAATGGATCGATCGTTCGACGGCTCGTCGGTTACCGCCGTCTCGACGGGATCGGGGCCGCAGCGGCGCTCTCGCGTCTCTACGCGGCGTCACGACCGTTCGTGAACTTCTTCCAGCCATCGTTCAAGCTCGCCGAGAAGAAGCGGGTGGGCGCGCGCGTCACCAAGCGCTACCACGTGCCGGAGACTCCCTGCGGGCGTCTGCTGCAGTCGAACGCCGTGCCGGAGGCCACGAAGGAGCGCCTGCGTGCCATTGCCACCACGCTCGATCCGCTGCGCCTCCTCGACGAGATCCGGACGGTTCAGCACGAGCTCGCCGGGATCGCTGCCGGGACCCCGCTTCGCATGGACCCGCATCGGGATGCCGATCTCGATCAATTTCTGAAGAGTCTTGCGACCGCGTGGCACGCCGGCGAAGTGCGACCGACTCATCAATCGAAACCGAAGCCGCCACGGCACTGGCGCACGAGGAAGGACGCCTTCGAGGCCGTGTGGCCCCGCGTGCTCGCCTGGCTTCAAAAAGAACCCGATCGAACGGGAAGCGAGTTGCTCCTTCGTCTCCAAGAGGAACGACCAGGCGAATTTCCCGACGCGCAGCTCCGCACGCTCCAACGCCGCCTCAAGGTGTGGCGGAGAGCGGCGGCGCGAAAACTCGTCTTCACTCCTGACATCGCGCGCGCCGATGCAGCAGTGGCAGTGGTGAATTGAGGATTGCGGTGAGTACGATTTCGGATGAGGACGCCTGGTAGCATCCGTTCGCGAGGCAACACGACCTGCAGAAGTAATTGTCGTCCATCACTCAGGTGCTCCTCACCGATTCGGTGATGGACGTGCCGGTGGGAGCCTTCCAGATCGGCGAGTCGTGGCGCTGCACCATCGATTTCTCGACGACGACGCTCGTGGCGAATACGAGCACGTGGGCCGTGAAGTTTGGCACCACCGGCACCGCAGCCGACGCGAACATTCTCCTCCAGGCAATCGCCTTCTCGGGCGCGGCGATCGCCTGCACTGGCGCGCGCGTGGTGCTCGAATTCACGATTCGCTCGCTCGGCGCCGCGGCGACCCTCGTGGGGCAGGTCCTGATGAACAAGTCGCCCCCGACCGCGATGAGCGCAGCCGGTGACGGGTGCCAGTTGATGACCCCGAGCACATTCAACTCCAACCTCGCGAGCGCGAAGGTGTGCGTGACGGCCGCGCTCAGCGCGGCGACGACAACTCTCCTTGTCGACCGGGTCCTTTGGTCCTTTGGGAGAAGATCCGAGGATGATCCGCTGGACCACCACGATGACGGCGGCCCCGCTCGACCTGACCGTGGACCGGCAAGGCGGAGTCACCGGGCTCGCACCGACGGTCGCCCTTCGAGACGCAGCAACGAACGGCTACCTCGACTGGGCGGACGCGACATTCAAGACGAGCGGATGGGCGACCAAGTACGCGGCAATGTCGGCGATCGAACGCGGGCACTACCAGCGGACGCTGAACGTATCGGCGACGCCCGCGGTCGTCGAGGGGATGGTGCTCGTCGCCGAGTACCATGTCGACGACGGCGCTGGCGTCGTCGGCGATGCGCACGACTACGTTGCGGTGGAAGCGAACCAGGCCGCCGACGTCGCTCTCATGCGGAAGGCGCTGACGAACCGCTTGGAGGAGACGAGCGGCAACCCCGGCGTGCTGCGACTCTACGACGACGACGACGCCACCGTTATCAAGACGTGGCGGCTTCGCGACGAGGCCGGCGGGGCCGTG
>JANXVA010000627.1 GCA_025351875.1 Myxococcales bacterium
CGTGACGGCCCCGGTCTCGACGCGCCGTGACGTCGCGTGGCCCGAGGCCTTCGCCCACCCTTGGTAGTGCAGGCGCAGCGACTCCCAGAAAATTCGCGACAGCGCCGCCAGCACTTCCGGTCGCGTCGCAGCGAGCCCCGACAGCTCGTACGGAAAGGCCAAAACGTACTGCCGCAAGGCCACCGAGGGGAGGACTCGGTCCACCAAGTGCGCCGCGCTTGCTGCCATGCGCCGTCCTCCGCAGCTCGGACACAGCCCACGCAGCTTGCACGAGAACGCGACCGCCATCGCGTCGCCACACGACGTGCATTGCACGTGGACGAAGCCTCGCGAAAAATCCCCGCACCCGAGGTACGAGCGAAACTCGTCCACCACGTACTTCGGAAGCGGCCCCGCGTACGACTCGCGCGCATGCTGCAAGAACGCGTCGAGGTGCTCCTTCACCAGCGCGTACAGGACGGTCTCCTGAGGCTGACGCGGGACGTAGGGCGTGGCCAGGACCGACACGCCCCGCCATCAGCAAGCCCAGGGCCCACCACGCGTCGCTGCAATATCACGACGTTGCGCCCAGCAGCGCCTGTCCCGGACACTTCTCGCCTGTCGCTGGCCACCTCAGCTCGAGGCGCCGAGCGCGTGCTCGATGACACCCCCTAGTCGCGTTCGGGAGACCTCGCTACGGGGCGAGCCCCGGCCAAGAACGCGGCTGCACGCGGCGATGGGTGCGGACCGAGCACGCCTACCAGCGGGACCTCGACGCGGAGATCCGTGATCGCGCGGAAGACGACGCCCTCGCGCGCCAGGCGCTGCATCGACGCGGAGACAATCGAGATGCCGAGCCCAGCGGCCACGAGGCCGAGCATGACGACCTTGGTGTCGGTCTCTTGGGCAACTGCGGGGTGCACCCCTGCCAGCCCGAGCGCGTCGGTGCACGCTCGGGCCCACGCGGGTAGATCGCGGCCTGCGTGGACGTGGCCACGACGGGCGCGGCGAGCGAGCCGGTCACCGCCAACAAGTGGGCCTACGCGTGCGCGTCGGTCATGACCTCTGCTGGCTTCCTCACCTACTGAACGCACTGAACGCACTGAACCCGAACCGGTAATCCACCATGACCGCCAACAACTTCTCTCGTCGTGGATTCCTCGGTGGCCTCGCGGCCATCGCCGGCTCGGCCGTCGGCACACGGATCGCGCGGAAATCATGGATTGGCGACGCCTTCGCGGGTCCTGCTCCGGCCGAGCCGACGTCGCTGGTGATGGTGCAACTGGGTGGCGGTTACAACTCGATCTTCGGTAGCGCCGACTCGCTCGTCGGCAAGTTCGGCACGACGGCAAACACGTACGAGATGATCGCGGGCGGCGTCGGCTTCGACAAGGCGATGTCGAGCGCGTTCTCGCCGATGGCGCGCAAGCACGTGGCGGTGCATGACAGGGAGCGCGGCGTACCTGGTGGAGCCGTGACGTGCGCCCAAATCACGACGACCTCCCCTTTCGCGTCGGCGACCGTCACCGCTTGGACGCCTGGTCGTGTCAGCCCCCGCTCGGTACGCGAGAGTCCCTTGGCCGCGCTGCGGTTCCTCGCCGCCTGCGCGGCGAGCGACACGGCGTCGGTGCCCCGAATCGCCGACACCAACATGTCGCGTAGCTCACGCGCCGTCGGTCGGGCGGCGGGGCTTTTCGCCAAGGCCGCTCCCACGAGAACACCCTTGGCGTCCGCCATTGGTCGCGCCTTCTCGGCGGCCTGCTCTACACGACGTCTCCACGGCTTTCTTGGTCGATGCTCCTGCGCCGCACGTTCGACATCGAGCGATGCCGTCGCCTCGCTCCGTGACGGGGCCTACGACTACGTCACCAAGCCGTTCGACCCGGAGGAGTTCTCGCTGCGCGTCATCGGTCACATCGCCGAGCACCGCGCGCTCCGTCAGGAGCTAGAGGAGGCGCGCCAGATGGTCGCGAGCCGCGATGCCGGTGCGCCCATCATCGGGCATACGCCCGGGATGCAGCAGCTCATCGAGCGCATCAACACGGTCGCGCACAGCGATGCGCCCGTGCTGATCCGTGGGGAGAGCGGTACCGGCAAGGAGCTGGTCGCGCACACGCTCCACGCGCGTAGCCCGCGAAAAAGTGCGCCGTTCGTCGCAGTCAACTGCGCCGCCTTCCCCGCGTCGCTCATCGAGGCCGAGCTGTTCGGTCACGAGCGAGCCGCGTCCGCGGGCGCGGTACCCAGACCGGAGGGGCGCTTCCAGGCGGCCGACGGCGGAACGCTCCTCCTCGACGAGGTCGAGGACCTCCCGCTGCCGGTGCAGGCCAAGCTGCTCCGCGTGCTCGAAGAGGGCGTGATCGCGTCGCCGGGGACGAGCACGGCGGTGCCAGTGAACGTGCGCATCGTCTCCGCGACCCGTCGCGACTTGAAGGCGCTCATCGTCGAGGGGAAATTTCGCGAAGATCTCTACTTTCGGATCAACGTCCTCGACCTGAGCATCCCACCCCTACGTGAGCGCCGCGCGGACATGCCGCTATTGATGGCGCACTTTCTCCGGCGCTTCTTTCCGGGCAGGGTGCCGCCGGGCATCGCGCCGCGCGCGTGGGCGGTCCTGATGGAGTACCCCTTCCCCGGGAACGTCCGCGAGCTCGCGCACGCCGTCGAGCGCGCCGTCGTGCTGTGCCACGGCAGCGAGATCGACCTCGAGCACCTCCCCGCCGACATCGTCGGCCCGGCGCTGCCTTCGACACCGAGCGACGCAAGCTTTCGTCCGCTCGGTGTCGCCATGAAGGAGTTCGAGAAGCAGTACCTCCAGCGCGCGCTGAGGCTCGCGACCGGCGGCAAGGGCCACGTCGCTGAGCTGCTCGGAATCTCCCGCAAGAACCTGGGCGAGAAGCTGAAGGCGTACGGCCTCTCGACGGAGGAGGAGGGCCAGCCCTCGTCGCGCGAAGGTCGTTGAGGCGCGCTACGCGCTCGTCGGGCCGCTCTTCGGTACGGACAGCGTGAACGTCGTGTCGCTCCCAGCGCGCGGAGCGAGGGCGACGCGGCCACCGTGGGCCTCGAAGAAGCCACGGGCGATGGCGAGGCCGTAGCCGGGGCCGCTCCGATCCGTGCGCCTGCCGAGCCACTGACGGTCGAAGATGTTCTTTCGAAGTTCGCTCGAGAGGCCGGCGCCGCGGTCGGTCACGGCAAAGAACGCCTCGTCGTCAGCAGCGGTGATCGAGAGCGTCACCGTGCTGCCTTCGGGAGCGGCCTTGACCGCATTGTCGAGGACGTGCCCAAGCGCGCAGAGGATGCGCTCGCGGTCGCACGTCAACACGACCGGCGGGTCGGGCTTCTGCAGCTCGATGACCACGGAGCGCGCGCGCGCGGCGACCGCGATGGCCGCGCCCGCGAGCTCGCCAGTCTCCCCGGCGTCGTGAAGGCCCAGGCGCAGCGTCACGGTCTCGCTCTCGATCTCGGAGAGGTCGCCGAAGCTCCGGATGAGCCGCTCCATCTGCGTGCAGGAGCGCAACATCGCCTCGAGGATCTTCACGGAGCGAGCGTTGGCGTCGTCGCGTTCGGTCGTCTGGAGGACGAAGTTCGCGCCCATCGTCACCGCGGCGAGGGGGGCGCGGAGATCGTGGCAGATCGCGGCGAGCAGCGGATCGCGCTTGCGCGTCGCGCGCGAGCGCTTCGCTCGTTGCCCTTCGATGTGGCCTGATCCATTGGTGCGCATGATGAGTCCCCGAACGTTACTGCGCAGTCCGCCGATGTCGATGCGCCGAAACGACGCACGGACGCGCGGCGCAGACACGCGGCAGCCCTGGAAAAACAGGGTGCAATGCGCGTGCCTTGTGCGCCTCGCACCCCTTGAGGTATGAACGCTGCTCAGCAAGCGCCCGTAGCTCAGCTGGATAGAGCGACGGCCTCCGGAGCCGTAGGTC
>JANXVA010000658.1 GCA_025351875.1 Myxococcales bacterium
CGCGCCTCGACGCCGTGCTCATCCTCGTCGGCCCCGCCGCCGACGAGGACGCGCCGCCCGGCCACGCTCCGCCCACGAAGCCCACGGCGAACTCCAAGCAGGGAGGCGGCAAGTGAGGAACACGGCGTTCTTCATCACCGGCGTCCTGCTGCTGCTCGTGCAATCGAACCTCTTCCGGCTGATCGGCGTCACGCTGCGCGGCATCGGCTGGATGGTTCGCGCGAATCACGACCTCACGGTCCCCGGGCTCGTTCCGTCGCTCGTCCTGCCGCTCATCCTGTTCATGGGCGTGCACGAATATTCGCTCGTGCGCGGGGCGTGCGTCGCCTTCGCCCTGGGGTACCTCACGGACCTCGTCGGCGTCGCGCCGATCGGCCTCTACACGTCGACGTACGTGGCGATCTACGTCCTCTCGCGCGCCGCGGGCGTGCGGCTCGCCGCGCAGACGATGCTGATGCAGGTCGGCCTCGCGCTCGCGTTCACGCTCGTGCACAGCATCATGATCCTCGTCCTGCTCGCGATCTTCGGGCGCGACGCATGGGTGCCGCGCGCGCTCTACATCATGGCGCTGCCGCACGTCCTCGCGACGGGCGCCGTCGCGCCGCTCGTCTTCCGCATCGCGCAGCGTATCCACCAGGTGACGATGTCGGGGTCGCCGAAGGAGACAGGAGGCCGCGCGTGAGCGCGTTCCTCGTCCCTCGTTCGGACGTCAGCGAGTTCCGGAAGCGGTACCGCTGGATGGCGCTCGTTGCCTTTCTCGCGTTCGGCGTCGTCGGCGTGCGTCTCTTCCAGCTCCAGGTCGTGAAGGGCGCTGAATACGCGCAGACGGCGCACGAGAACGTCATCCGTCGCGTCACCATCCCGACGACGCGCGGCATCGTCCGCGATTCCCAGGGCCGCGTCCTCGCATCGAGCCGCCCGTCGTTCAACGTGCTCATCGTTCCCGGCCGCGTGATGCCGAGCGCGCGGCCGCAGAAGCCGAATCGGGCAGTCGTCATGCTGACCGACGAGGTCGACTCGTGGAGCCGTATCGCCGACACGCTCCGCCTGAACCCGGACGAGCGCACGCGCCTCACCGCCCGCATCAAGGACGCGTGCACGACCGACGAAGACCACTCGCCCTGCTGGCGCGCCATCCTCGTCCGTGAGGACCTCTCGCGCGACATCGTCGCGGAGCTCAAGCAGCACGCCGCCGAGATCCCCGGCTGCGAGGTGGTGAGCCAGCCGATCCGCTACTACCCGTACAAGCACCTCGCCTCGCACTCGATCGGCTACACCGCCGAGATCGACGCCGAGACGCTCGCGCGCTTCCGTCCGCAAGGCTGGGAGTCGATGACGGCCGAGGAGCGCCTCAAGACCAACCCGCTCGGCTACGACCCCGGCGACGTCATCGGCGCTACGGGTGTCGAGCGTGCATGGGAGAGCTACCTGCGCGGGCAGCGCGGCTGGGAGAAGCGGGTCGTCGATGCGCGCGGTCGCTATCGTACCGGACCCGAGGCCCAGCGCCTGCTCGACGCCCCGGCGCGCCAGGAGCCGCTCTCGGGACGCGACCTCCGGCTCACGATCGACATCGACCTCGTGCAGTCGATCGAGCGCGCGATGCGCCCGCACGCCGCTGGCTCGGCCGTCGTGGTCGACGTGCGGACGGGCCGCCTGCTCGCGATGTACAGCAAGCCTGACTTCGACCCGAACGATCTCTCCGGCGGCGCCGGTCGCGACCGCATCCGCGAGAGCTTCAACAAGCTCTACACCGACTCGCTCCGGCCAATGCTCGACAAGACGACCAGCGGCGCGTTCCAGCCTGGCTCCACGTTCAAGCCCTTCAGCGCCCTCGCGGCCCTCGAGGACAAGATCGTCGACCCGAGCGAGCACGAGCGCTGCGACGGCTATCTCTCCTTCGGCAGGCGCATCTTCCATTGCACGCACGTCCACGGGAAGGTCGACATGCGCGATGCGATCGCGCAGTCGTGCAACATCTACTTCTTCAAGCTCGCCGAGTCCGTCGGCATGGACCGCATCGCGCGTATCGCCACCGAGTTCGGATTGGGCCAGAAAACAGGCATCGGCGTGAATCCGGAGTCCCCGGGCCGCATCCCGACGCGCTCCTGGTACGCGCTCCGGTACAAGGGCCAGTTCCGGATCGGCTTCACGCTCAACACGTCGATCGGCCAGGGCGCGACGACGGTGACGCCCCTACAGCTCGCGCTCGCCTACGCAGCGATCGCGAACGGAGGCACGGTGTACTCGCCCCAGCTCGTCCGCGCCGTCGAGACGACGAACGGCGATGTCGTCCAGGACTTCCCCCCGCGCGTGCGCCAGAAGGCGAAGGTCGCGCCGGAGAACCTCGCGCGCGTGAACGAGGCGCTCAGCGCGGTCGTCAACGAGATCAAGGGAACCGCGTTCCCCGTGCGCGATGCCGCGCTCGACGTCGCGGGCAAGACCGGCACCGCGCAAACGGGCTACGTGAACACCGGCGGTGACGAGCCCAAGAAGGCCTGGTACCTCGCGCGTGACCACGCGTGGTTCGCCGCGTACTCGCCGGCGAAGGCGCCCGAGATCGCCGTCGTCGTCCTCGTCGAGCACGGCGGCTCCGGTCCGACGGTTGCGGCTCCGATCGCGATGCAGATCGTGAAGGAGTACCAGCGGCTCGCGGCGTCGCGGCAGAAGCCCACCGCGAAGGGCGCAGCGGCGAAGGACGCGAAGGCGCCCGACGCGCCCGCCCCGCGACCCGCCGGCAGCGGAGCGCCGGCACCGGGGATGGCGCCGGACGGGCTCCCCTTCGTCGTCGATCCGCTCGCGATGCCGCCGCAGGGACGTCCCGAGGACCCGCCTCCGCCAGGACCGGGTGCGCCGTGAGACGCCGCGATCAAGCGCGCTTCTTCGGGATGCCGCGCGACAACTTCGACTGGGCGCTCTTCCTCACGGCCTCAGCGCTCGCCGTCATCGGCGTGATCAACCTGTACTCGGCGACGAGCGTCTCGCGGGCGGCGCTCTCGGAGATCTACATCCAGCAGGTCTACTGGCTCGTGCTCGGCGGGATCCTCGCTGCGGTCGTGACCGTGATCGACTACCGCCACTACGAGCGCCTCGGGTACGTGCTGTACGGAGTCGGGATCATCCTGCTCCTCCTCGTCTTCATCCTCGGCAAGGACATCCGAGGAAGCTCGCGATGGATCTCCATCGGGAGCTTCGGCTTCCAGCCGAGCGAGTTCATGAAACTGTTCATGATCATCGCGCTCGCGAAGTACCTTCATGACGATCCGAAGACCGAAGAGCGCTCCCTCAAGGACCTGCTCATCCCTGCGGTGCTCACGACCGTGCCGATGCTGCTCATCCTGAAGCAGCCCGACCTCGGCACGGCGCTGATCCTCAGCCTCATTTTTGCGACGATCTGCCTGCTCACGAAGATCCGATGGCAGAGCCTCGTGACCTTGGTGATCAGCGGCGGCATCGCGGCGCCGCTCCTATGGACGTACGTCCTCCGCGACTACCAGAAGCAGCGCATCCTCGTGTTCATGAACCCCGAGGCGAACATCCTCGGCTCGGGCTGGCACGCGCACCATGCGCGCGTCGCGATCGGCGCCGGCGGTTGGACGGGCCAGGGCTTCATGCGCGGTACGCAGAACCAATTCTTGTTCCTGCCCGACCAGCACTCGGACTTTCCCTTCGCGGTCTTCGCCGAGGACTGGGGCTTCCTCGGGTGCGCGGTGCTCGTTGGCCTCTACGCGTTCCTCGTGCTCTGGGCCGTGCGCATCGCGGCGACCGCAAAGGACCGCTTCGGCGCGGTGCTTGCGATCGGCGTCGGGTCGCTCATCTTCTGGCACGCGATCTTCAACCTCGGCATGGTCACGGGCATCCTCCCGGTCGTCGGCGTGACGCTCCCCCTCTTCTCGGCCGGCGGCTCGAGCGTACTCACCATCATGATGGGCATCGGGCTCCTGATGAACGTGTCGATGCGCCGCTACTACGTGTCGCCGGCGCGAACGACGGGCCTCCTCACGAGCATGTGAGCGCTGCGGAGAGGGCGACCGCGAGCGAGCCCTTCCGCGTCACCTCGATCGTCTCGAGGCCGAGCCACCTCGCGACGTCGCGGAGCTCAGCCGCCAGCGAGTCGGCGGTCTTCTTCGCGTCGGCGCCCGGCTCGAGATGGGCAGCCTGCACGAGGAGCTTCTGCTCTTCGCGCGCGGCCTTGAGGTCCACGCGCGCGGCGAGGGCCTCGCCATCGAGGAACGGCAGCACGTAGTAGCCGTGCTCGCGCAGGTGCGCCGGCGTGTAGATCGCGATGCGGTAGTGGAAGTCGAAGAGACGGTGCGTGCGCGCGCGATGCCAGACGAGCGGATCGAACGGAGAGAGGATGCCACGGCCGGTCGCGGCGCGCGGGAGCTTGGCGCCGGCAGCGAGGTAGGCCACTTTGGCGATACCGTCGATGCGCACGGGCACGAGGGCTCTCTCCTCGACGAGCTCCCCGATGCGCGGGCGTACGTCACCGAGCCGAAGGCGAAAGTAGTCGGCGAGATCGTCGTCCGTCGCGACCCCGAGCGCACGGCTGGAGAGGCGGACGAGCTCGCGATGGGCGTCGGCGACGGACGGCGTCGGGGCGGCGATCACCTCGGGTGGCAGCACCCGCTCGGTGAGGTCGTAGACGCGCTCGAAGCTCCTGCGTGAAGCGGTCGTGACCTTGCCCGCCCAGAAGAGGAACTCGAGCGCACGCTTCGCGTCGCTCCATCCCCACCAACCGCCGGTCCGCGGCGTCGAGGAGGAAAGCTCGCTCGCGCGGAGCGGCCCGCGTGCCGCGACCTCGGCGAGGACGCTGTCGACGTAGGCGCGCCGCTCGCGAACGAAGCGCGCGAGCCCGCCGTAGATCTGCTCGAGGGACGCAGCGCGGGCCATGCGCCAACGGAAGAGCGGCTGGAGGGAGACCGGGAGGAGCGACGCCTGATGACCCCAGTACTCGAAGAGCGTCCGCGAGGCGCCGTAGGCCGCGTCGTCCAGGCAAGAGATCTCGTAGGGACCATGGCGGCTGAAGAGCGGCACATAGTGGGCGCGGGCGAGGACGTTGACCGCATCGATCTGAACGACGCCAAGGCGTTCGATCGTCTGGAGCAGCGACGCACGCGATCGTGCGCGCCGACGCGGGGCGTCGAGGCCTTGCGCGCTGAGGGCAATCCGGCGCACCTCGGGGAGGGAGAAGTCGACGCGAGGTCGCATTTTACGGTGTATCGTGACCCCTGGCTCGGCGGCGCGTAAGGCGCTGAAAGACGAGGAAGAACGGAGGAATAGGAGATGGGATCACACGTAGGAGTCACCTCAGCGTCTCCCTTGAGAGACGCCCGAGCGCCCTACAAAGCTCCGCTGCTAGTGTACCCGCCATGCGTCGCTTTGCCCTCATCCCGGTTGCTGCCCTGTCGCTGCTCGCCCTCATCTCGGCCTGCGCCACGTCGCCTGACGAAGGCCTCGGCGCGACGACGGAGGAGACCAAGTCGGCCGAGCCGGCGCCCGAGGACACGAGCGTGAAGCTCCCGCCGAAGTCTCAGACGAACTTGGTCGATGCCGGCGCTGCTGCGGACTCCGCGAAGCCCGACACCGGCTCGAGCACGTCGTCGAGCGGGTCGAGCGG
>JANXVA010000677.1 GCA_025351875.1 Myxococcales bacterium
GACCGCGCGAGCATGAGGGCAGCGCAGGCGGCGACCGCGCTCGCGCCGATCGCGGTCGCGACGCGGCGGTTCGTCCAGCGTGAGGAACGAGGCGACGCCGTCCAGAGGACGCGCTCGCCGTCGTCGAGGCGCTGCCCGAGCGAGCGGCTACCGTCACCGAGGGGCGCGCTGGGCGTGAGCCCGCGGACGATGGCCCAGAGGCGATCGGGCGTCTCGACGTCCGCGAACGTGATGCTCAGCGTGCGACGAAGCGCGCCCGTCGGGACCGCGCGCTCGAGCACGAGGTCGCCCACGCCGGGCACCTTTGCGTTCCAGCGGATGACCGCGTAGCTGATGGCGTCGCGCTCGATGGTTCGACGAAGCCGACCGCGCTGCCAGATGACGTGTTTTTCCGTCACCGTGTACTTCACGGTGGCGCGGAACCAGAGCGGCAGGCGCCACGCGCCGGCGGCGATGAGCGCGGACCACGCGGAGAACATCAGCATGCCTCCGACCGGCAGCCGGAGCCCCGTCGCGACGACGATGGCGAACGCGAGCGCCACCACAGCCATCGTTGCGCTCACCCCCGCGACGACCTTGAGCAGCGGCGGGACGGAGAGGACCTTGGGTCCGCCCGTCCAGGCGATCTGTTCGTCGTAGAGGGAGTCACGCGCGCGGGGTTGCATCGAGTCCTGGAAGCAAGGTGTGCACGACGCAAGACGAGCGCCACGCTGTTCAGCTTGGGGCCGGATTTGGGTTCTGTCCATACGGGCTGTCCCGATGGGGCGCGAACCGCCGACGATGCTCGACGGGCCTACAAGGTAGGCGCTGCGGTCGAGCTCCCTTTCTTCACTTCGGCAATGGCAACGCCGCGTTTCGGCGCGGAGGCCCGCGTTTGACCGCAGCCGTGACGAAGCCGTCGCAGAGCGCCGCCATCGCGATGCCGGCCACGCCCGCCGCCTCGGGGTAGAGGCTCGTGTCGGTGAAGCCAGGCATGGTGTTGACCTCGAGGAGGATCACGTCGTCGCCGACGACGAAGTCGGCGCGGCAGAGGTCACGGCACCCGAGCGCGCGGTGGGCGCTCACGGCGATCTCCTGGACGCGTGCGAGCAGCGCCGGGTCGAGGGGGGCAGGGCAAAGGTGCTCGCTGCGGCCGGGGGCATAGCGCGCCTCATAGGTGTAGAATGCATCTTTCGACGCGCGAATCTCGGTCGGAGGGAGGGCGATGGCTTCTGCCCCGGTACCGAGCACACCGCACGTGATCTCGCGACCGGGAGCGAAGCGCTCGACGAGAACGACGTCGTCGACCTTCCACGCGGCCTCGATCGCGGCGGCGAGCGCCTCGGCCGTCACGCCCTGGTCGAACCGCGCCACACCGATCGCGGAGCCGTTCGAGCAAGGCTTCACCACGAGACGTTCGCCGACGTCGCGGAGCGCACGTTCGGCGAGCACCCGCGCGTCGGCGCCCCGCCTCGCCTCGAGCGCAGGCGCGACGGGGAGCCCGGCGGCGGCGAAGAGGATCTTGGCGACGCGCTTGTTCATCGCGAGCGCGCTCGCGAGCACATCGGAGCCGACGTACGGCATGTCGAGCACCTCGAGCAGGCCCTGGAGAGCGCCGTCCTCGCCAACCGCGCCGTGCGAGACGGGAAAGACGACCTCGTAGCCTCCGGTGCGGAGCGAGTCCGCGAGGAACGCGTCGAGCTCGAGGCGGACCGCGCCGTGACCAGAGCTCGTCAGCGCGCGCGCCACGCTCTTGGCCGAGGCGCGGCTCACCTCGGCTTCGGTGGACGGCCCGCCTTGCACGACCGCGACGGAGTACTTGCGCGCGGTCACGCGGGGGTCGCCTTCTCGATCGACTTCGAGAAGTCGACCAGCTCGATCCCGATCTTCTGCGATACGTCGAAGATCTTCTGGTCGCGGTAGAACTCGCCGAAGACGATGCGCACGATCCCGGCGTTCGCGATCAGTCTGAAGCAGCCCCAGCAGGGCGACGCGGTCACGTAAATCGACGCGCCCTCGATGCGCATGCCGTTCCTCGCGGCTTGAACGATCGCGTTAGCCTCCGCGTGGACGGTGCGAACGCAGTGGCCGTCCTCCATGAGGTGGCCCTCGTCGTCGCAGTGGCCGAGGCCGCGGACCGAGCCGTTGTAGCCGGTCGCAAGGATCGACTTGTCGCGCACGACGACGGCGCCGACGTGCTTGCGGTCGCAGGTGGCGCGCGAGGCGACCTCCGTAGCGATGTTCATGAAGTACTCGTCCCAGGATGCGCGAGCTCTCGCCATGACCGCGATCTATCACTCCTGAAGCCCCTCGGCATCGGCCCCGCGGACCGGGGGAAGGACGTTTCCTTCTCGGGGAGGTCGGCCGCACGGTATCCTCCACGCATGAGAGGCGGATCGCGCGCAAATGGAGGGCTGGCGCTCGTGGCGCTGGTCCTCGCCGGCTCGGTGCTGAGCGCGCCCGCGAGCGCGCAGCGGCCGAAGCCTACGGCAGGCTCGAGCCTCGCCTCGGCCCCGGCGGACGTCGAGACCGCCGAGCAGCTCTACGCGAAGCTTGACTACGAGCAGGCGAACGCCGTCGCCGAGCGGGTGGTGAAGAAGAACGGGCTGACGCACGACCAGCTCGTGCGCGCGTATCGCATTCTCGCCGTCACGCACGCCGTGCTCGACAAGGAAGAGCAGGCGCGCGACGCCTTCCTCCAGCTCCTCACCTACGACGCCGACTACCAGGCGGACCCCAACCTCGGCCCCAAGGTGAACACACCGTTCTCGGAGGCGCGCGGCAGCTTCCGCTCGCTTCCAACGAAGCCAGGCATCGACGTGTCGGCGAGCGTCTCGACGAACGGCGGCACGCTCCGCGTGACGACGCGTGATCCAACGCGCATCGTCAAGAAGGTCAACGTCGGATACCGCTGGACCTCTTCGGGGGAGTACAGCGTCGCGCAGATCAACCCGGGCGAGGCCGTCGCGGTCGAAGTCGGCGCGGCGCCCCCGACCCGTACGCGTCTCGACTTCTACGTGCAGGCCCTCGACGAGCGCGACAACGCGGTCCTCGAGGCCGGCAACCCCAACGTACCGAAGAGCGCGTTTGCGGAGGCCGGAGCGTCGCGCGGTGGTAGCGGTGGCGGTGCCGCTGGCAAATCCGAGGGCGGGTCGGTGTTCTCGAGCCCGATCTTCTGGACGTTCATCGGCGTGGCCGCCATCGGCGGCGGCACGGCGCTCTTCTTCGCCCTGCGCCCGAACGATCCGCCGTCGAGCGCCCAGCTCTCCCCGATCATCCGCTGCGGCGGCGACCGCTGCAACTAGGCCTTTGGGCTGGTGGGGCTTCGCCTCGCTTCGCGAGCCTCCCCATTTCGCCACAGGATCGGCGTGATTCGCCGGCGGCGAACGGCGCCGCAGCGGCGCCGATTTCACGCCTGCGATGCGTGAAGCTGTGAGCTTCCGCTGGTGAGGTCTCGACGGGAGATTCGGCGCTGCACGCTCCTCTTCGGCAGGAGCGGATCCACGGAGGTTCAGGAGCGGGAGAGAATCCAGGAGCCGGCGCGGGCAGAGAATGGAAGACCTCCCGAGCACAACCCGATCAGGTGCTACGTGGAAGGTCCGCAGTCACACCCAACCTAGGCGTGTCCTCGGGCGCCGCTGCGGTGCCGTTCGCCGCAGGCGAATCACGCCGGCCAGGTGGCATCACGCACGGGGAGGCTC
>JANXVA010000713.1 GCA_025351875.1 Myxococcales bacterium
CCGCAATCGTCGGCACGGCCTATGTGGTGGCGGCGACCTCGGCGCGGGTCAGACCGAGACGCATCAGACCGCGACGGCCTCCGATCCGGGGCACGAGAGCTGCTGCCGGACCCTCGCCGTCCCGGGCTACTCGGCGCCCGATCACGCGGGCAAGACGGTGTACCTCGACGAGTACGAGATCACGGCGGGTCGCGTCCGCGCGTTCATCGAGAAGATGGCGAGCATGAATGTCGGCAAGCCCGACGTGAAGAGCTGGATTGCCGCCCACCGGCCCCAGGTCTGGGACCCCGCGTGGGACCAGTTCCTCCCGTCCGACACCGAGGGCCAGGTCGTGGTCATCCCACGACGTCTGCTCGGCGATCCTCGCCCCGAGGATTCGGGCCAGACGGGCCAACCGGGTCCCGGGGTGATCCTGCCGCCGGCGACCGACCAGCCGCGCCACATGGGGACCAACTACCAGTTCGGCTCCGAGATCTACGTCGACCTCCACGGCAACAACTGCGCGACGTTCCCGGGCTCCTATGGTGCGCCGACATACTGGTATCCGCCCGACGTCTTGAGCCGCGACGGACAGGTGGCGCGTGCGGCCGGCGTGACGGCGAGCGGGGCTCCCGTTTCGGCGAAGGACCTGCTCGACGTCAAGTCGATGAACTGCATCACCAACGCGATGCTCGCGGCGTTCTGCGCGTGGGACGGCGGCCAGCTCGCGACCGACGAGGTCCTCGACTTCATCACCGAGAGCCCGGCGTCCCTCGGTAACGTCTCGGGCTGCGGGACGCAGCACGACGACCACGGCGAGCTGCTCGGCAACGTCTTCACGAACACCGTCCAGTCAGGCGGCCGCTGCCCGCCGGTTGCCCTGGTCAACGCCACGTTCGACGCGGGCGACAGCCTGCCGGTCGCCGGCAGCCCGCTCAACGCGCACAACTATCACTTCCCGGATACCGGCACGCAGACCTACGACAAGGCCTGGGAGATCTCGGCGCCCGGCCGCGCGAGCACCGCACCGGCCGCGAACGGCGCTCCGGTCGACATGCTCCGCATCACCCCCGGCGCCGAGCCGTGGATGGATCTGCACGGGAACCTCAGCGAGGCCGCGCTCGACATGTCGGGCGCGACGTTCACCGGGAAGTTCTCGCTCAAGTACCGAGGCATCGGCTACGGCAGCGCGCGCTCGGACCTCAACATGACGCTCCTCAAGGGCGAGAGCGTCGTGCGCGTCCAGCGGCCCGAGGCGAAGGCCTTCTACACGGGCGGCCGGTGCATGCGCTTCAAGTGATCGCGGCTCACCGCTTCTTGTCGGCCTTCGCCTCGCGCGCGCCTTGCGCCGCGAGGGCGTCGGCGCGCTCGTTCCCCGCGTTGCCGTTGTGAGAGCGAACCCACTGAAAGCGCACGGCGAGTCGCCGCTCTGCGATGCTCGCATGGATGCGCCGAGCGCTCTCGACGACGAGCGGGTCGACCCTGGTGAAGCCGCGCGCACGCCATGTGTCGAGATGCTTGGCGAGGTTCTCGACGAGCGACTGGTTATCGGAGAACACCACGGCGCTGGCGCCTTCAGGGAGCACGAGGAGCGCCTCGGCCACGGCCTGGTACTCCATCACCTTGGCGAGCGTGTTCGTCGCCTTGCCATACCCCTCGAGCGGAAGGCCCTCGGGCGGCTTGACGACGAACCCCCAGCCGCCGGGAGCGCCGTCACCGGCCTTGCACGAGCCGTCGGTGTAACAGTGGTATTCTGCACGTCCGCTCACGCGCCGAACGATACCGCCGCTCCATGCTCCTCGCCTACCACCCCGCGCTCATCGATCGCCTTCGCGAACCGACGGCGGCGGAGCCGTGGCGCGTCCTCGTCAGCGGCTGCCTCGCCGGATGGTCATGCGGCGTCGACGGCAGCGACTACGGGCTCGGTGTCGCGCTCGCCGATCTGGTCGCGCTTCCGACGTTTCGCGCGCTCCCGTTCTGCCCCGAGCAGCACGCGCTCGGCACGCCGCGCACGATGCCGGACATCCACGGAGGGGACGGCGTCGACGTCGTCGCCGGGCGTGCACGGATCGAGGATGAGCACGGAGCCGACCTCACTCGGAAGATGGTCGAGGGCGCCCAGGCCATGCTCGCCTTCGCGAAGGAAGCTCGCGTGGAGCTTGCCGTCCTGACCGACGCGAGCGCCGCGTGCGGCAGCCAGGTCATCTCCGACGGCTGCCGTCTCGTGCCGGTCCGACGGCATCAGAAGGGCGTCGGCGTCGCGACCGCGCTCCTGCTCGAGGCGGGGATCGCCGTCGTGAGCCAGCGCGACTTCCGGACGCTCGCGCTCCTACGCGCTCGCCTCGACTCCAGCTACCAGCCTCCGGACGACGCGCGCGACCACCACGAGCACCCGTGGACGCTCGAGCACCTGCCGAGACGCCATCCGCGCGCCTGAGTCTTCGTGTCGAGCCGTAGAGAGCAGCTGACTCACCAGCGCTTCTGGATGTTGCCGAGAAAGTCGTACGGGTAGCCGAGCTTGAGGGCGCTCGCGTCGTCGAGCCGCTTCACGTCCTCGTCGGTGAGCTTCACGTCGGCGGCCGCGAGGTTGTCGTCGAGCTGCTCGAGCGAGCGCGCGCCGAAGATGACCGACGTGACCGCGGGCTTCGCGAGGAGCCAGGCGAGGGAGATCGCGGAGGGGGTGCTCTCCTTCTCCTTCGCGATCGCCTTCACCGCGTCGATCGTCCGCCAGCCGCGCTCGCTGTCGTAGTCGGCGAAGCGCTCCTTCCACTTCTCGAGGCGAACGCCCGCGGGAGGCGGCTGGTCCTTCGCGTACTTGCCGGACAGGAAGCCCGACGCGAGCGGTGACCAGGGCAGGATGCCGAGCCCGAACTTCTTGCACACCGGCACGTGCTCGCGCTCGAGCTCGCGCACCATCAGGCTGTACTGCATCTGCAGCGCGACGAACCGATGCAGGTGCTCGGCCTTCGAGATCCACTGGCTATCGGTGAGGCGGTACGCGGCGTAGTTGCTCGCGCCGAGGTAGAGCACCTTGCCTGCGTGGACGAGATCGTCGAGCGCGCGGAGGGTCTCTTCCTCGGGCGTGTCGATGTCCTGCATGTGGATCTGGTAGAGGTCGATCCGATCCGTCTTGAGGCGGCGCAGGCTCTCCTCGACGGTGCGGACGATGCGGTAGCGCGACGCGCCGGTGGAGTTGGGGCCTTCGCCCATGCGGAAGCGGAACTTCGTGGCGAGGACCACGCGGTCGCGGTTCTTCGTCTCCGCCATCCAGTTGCCGACGATGCGCTCGGAGCTGCCGTCCGGCCCGTAGACGTCGGCGGTGTCGATGAAGCCGGCGCCACGCTCGAGCGCGCGGCTCATGATCGCGAACGACGTCTTGTCGTCGCAACCGACCTTGTGCATGAACGACTTGTCGTCCACTTCGCCGAACGTCATCGCGCCGAGGCAGAGGACGGGGACCTTGAGGCCGCTGGTTCCTAGGTTTCGGTACTCCATGGCACGTAGAGTCTCACGCCGCGCGTGGCGCTGCATCTCCCCAGGTGGCCTGCGCCCACGGAAGAGTTTGATCGATCGCGTCTTCCCACGCGGTCGGACCGAAGCCGAACGCGGCGCGGAATTTTGCGTCGTCGACGACGTACGCCTGTTTCCACTGGTACGTCATCTCCGCGAGCTCGCGCATCATCGGGTCGAAGACGCCGATCGCACGGACGAGCCACGTCGGCACCGTCGCGAGCGGGATCTCGCGCCCCAGCGCCGATGCGAACCGGGCGACCACGGCACGGGTGCTCTCCGCGGGCTGGACCGGCAGCATCCACACGCCTGCCGCGTCTTGCTGCGTGCCTAGCGCGACGAGCCCGCGCGCCACGTCGGGCGTGAACGAGTAGGAGTGGAGCTGGTCCAGGTCGCCGAAGAGCTGACCGGATTTGCCGGCAAGCACGCGGCTCCAGAAGTGCTCGCCGAGGACGGAGAGCGGCGTGGTCGGCCCGAAGAAATCCGCCGCTCGGCCGATCGCCGCGCCCGCGTCGAGCAGCACTCGGGCGGCATCCGCGCGGAGGTGGCCCTTCTTCGAGCGAGGCGAGACGGTCGAGGCCTCGTTCATGAGCGAGGTGTCGCCATACATGTAGAGGCAGTCGAGCGCCACGAGGCGCGCGCCCGAGCGCCGCGTCCCCTCGACCATCCCGCGCACCATCGGCGGGAGCATCTCGGCCCACTGGTGATAGGGCGGGTTGACGCAGCTGTAGACCACGCGAGCGCCCGCGGTCGCGCGCTCGACCGCCAGCGCATCCCGTACGTCGAGTGACACCGTCTCGAGATTCGGGATTCGGGAGGGCGCCGCGCTCCTGCGCGCGATGCGCACGCGGTGGCCGCGCGAGAGCAGGAGCTCCGCCACCCGCGGACCGACCTGACCAGCACCAAGGACGACATGCAGCTCGCGGTTCGACATGCCTGGAGGATGCGTCTTGCGTCGACGCCTCGCAATTTGTGTTTTTGCCATGTCGTGTTGCGCTGGTGCAAGATAGGGCGATGACGAGCGTGAGTGAGGTTCCGGTCCTCGATTGGGAGCAGGTGCGCCTCTTCCTGGCCGTCTTTCGCGAGCGCTCGCTCGCCCGGGCCAGCGTGCGTCTCGCGCTCGACGTGTCCACGGTGAGCCGGCGCCTCGATCGGCTCGAGGAGGAGCTGGGCGCGCCGCTCTTCGATCGGACGCGCGAGGGGACGACGCCGACGGTGCTGGCAGAGGAGCTCTTGCCCCACGGCGAGGAGATGGAGCTCGCCGCCTTCCGCTTCGCCACTGCGGGGGCGAAGGCCGAGACCGAGGTCGAGGGCATCGTTCGCCTCACCGTTCCTCCTGGGATGGCCGACGTCTTCGTGGCGCCGGCGCTCGTGCGGCTCCACGAGCGGCATCCCAAGCTCGTCGTCGAGCTCGACGCGAGCGTCGGCTACGCTGACCTGACGCGCCGCGAGGCCGACCTCGCGATCCGCGGCGTGCGACCGGCGACCGGCGAGCTCGTCGCGCTGAAGCTCGTGACCGCGCGCGCCGCACCGCTGGCGTCGCCGGCCTATGCGCGCGAGCTCGGACGGCTGAAGCGAATCGGCGACGCGCGCTGGATCGTGTGGGACCGCGACCTCGCGCACCTACCCGAGACGACGTGGCTCCGAAAGCACGGGCCTGACGTGGCGCCGGTCTTTCGTACGAGCCACTTCGCGAGCCAGCTCGCGGCGGCGCGATCCGGACTCGGATGCGTCGTCACCGCGCTGCCGTTCGCGCGTGCCGGACTCGTGGAGGTCGCACACGCGAAGTCCCTCGATGTGGCGTGGTCCGAGCTGCCGTCCGGAACGCTGTGGCTCGTCGGTCACCGCGCGCTCCGCCATGTGCCGCGCGTCGCGGCGGTGTGGCGATTCGTGACGGAGGTATTCGCGGGCCAGGCCCCGAAGGTCGCCTAGGTCAGAGCGGCGAGCGGACGAGCGCGGCGGCGCGGGCGGCGGCGCCCGCCTTGTTGCGGGCCGCGCGGTAGACGGCGGTGGAGGCCGCGTCCATCGCGGCGAGATCGTCGGCGCCGACACGGATGCCGTGACGGACGCGCTCGAGGATCGTCGCGCACGTCGCCATGCCCTCGATGTCGACGCGCTTGGCGAGAGCCTGCGGCTGTTCGTCGGTGCTGGGATGGATGCCGGCGTCGCGCAGGCCGATGAGCATCCGTTGCCACTGGTTCGAGACACGCTGATCGAGCGTCTCGCGCCAGAACGGCCGCGCGAGGTGACGAAGCGTGAGCTGACGGCGCAGCGCGCGCATCGCGAGGTGGAGCGCGATGCCACCCATGCAGAGCGCCAGCGCCGAGCGCCACGGTGTTCCGCCGGTCGGCGGCGCCGCGGGCTGCTGTGGCAAGAGAACCACGGTCGGCTTCGGGGAAGTCGCGTGCGCGGGCGAGGCCGCAAACGGTGGTTCGGTCTCGACCTTCGCCTCGGGCTTCGTCGCGACGACATCCACCTTCGAGGGCACAGCTGCGAGCTTCGCGACCTTCGGCAACGGAGGCACGGGCGGGAGCGGCTTCACCTCCGCTACGGGATCGGGAGCGGGCGGCTCCGGGGCGACGTATCCCGGGACCGTGCCATAACCGTTTCCGTAGCCCGTGGCGCCGTAGGAGTCGTTCGCGTCGCCGGTGGGTGCGTAGGCTCCCGCCGCCATCGGGACCGCCGTCGTGTCGGCGCTCCAGTAGTTGCCCGTGGAGGAGCCGTCCTTGCCGTAGCCTCGCGACGCGGTGCCGCCGCGGACGCCCTTCGCGCCGCTCGCGGCGTCCCTCGCATGCTTGCCGCTCTGGCAGCGCGTGCAGAGAGGTCTCGCCGCATGTTGGGCCTGGGCCTGGGTGGTACTCCTGATGGGAAAGTACTCGCGCACGCGCTCACGGCGTTGCTCTTCCACGTCATCGGTGGTGCAGCATTGGTCTCCGTTCGAGTCGACGGTCGCGCTCGTGTCCTCGGCCAGCGGCTGCGGCACGATCGCGGCGTGCGGGTGAGCCGCCTCCTTCTGCCAGAGGTGCGGCGCGACCCACGCGGCGAGCAGGAGCGAGCCGACGCCCACGGCGCCTGTCCACAGGTGCTGGGAGGCACCACGGAGCGGCGACGTGCGCAGGACCGTGCGCGAGAGCGGCTCCGCGAGACGGAGCGTGGAGTGCGCCCCCCAGATCGCCGTGCGACGCGTCTCGCGCGAGCGCAGGAACACCACGAAGAGGCCGCCCAGGCCGGCGACGAGCGGAAGCACGTTCTGCGAGTCGAACGCCGCCGCGCTCGGGCGGTCGAGGATGACGACCATCCACAGCATCGCCGGATACCAGAACGCGATGAGCCCGGCGCGCTCGGAGAGCGAGAGGTAGCCGCACACGGCCGCGGGTACGAACGCCAGCACGCAGGTGTCGAGGCCGACGTCCAACGAGCCGAACACCATGTAGAGCACGGCAAAGACGACCGGCGACGCCGCGATCGCGACGATCGACATCACGGCGATGAGCCACGCGCGCAGGCGCAGCCAGGCGAGGGTCTGGCCGAGGCCGATGCCGGCGACGCTGCCGATCCAGAGCGGCACGAACTCGCGCGGCGTGTTCATGCGCAGCACGCTGAGCCCAGCGAGGCCGCACATGACCATGAGCCAGTAGACGAGCGCGGCCGCAGCCGTGTGGTTCGAAGAGGTGCGCGTGCTCATCGCAAGGCCTCGAGCTGCACGGTGCGCCCCTCGGTCAGCCGTGCGAGAAAGCTACCGGGCAGCGGACGCGCGACCCCGTGCATCACGAGGAGCGCGCGCGTGTGCTCGGTGCGCAGTCGCGCGATGCGGTTGCTCGCTTCGCGGCAGCGCGACCACCGGTTGTCCTCGGAGCCCATCGGGTGGGGCATCAGCGCCTCGGACTGGGTCGGCCATACGGGGTTCGTCGCCTGATCTCCGGGCACGACGGCGATCCAGCGCACGTTGCCCTCTTGCGGGCGGGCGAGCATCGCGCGCGAGACGACGAGCGTGGCCTCCTTGGTGAGCAGGTCGTCGACGAGGATCCGGTTCTGCCACGTGACCTTCGCACCGAGGCGGAGCGCGGGGCCGAGCGCGCGCCGCGAGAGGTCCTGGCGGGTCGGTGCGTAGGTCTCGCCTTGCGGGAGGGCGGTGACGAGGGTGACGCGTGTGCCGGACTCCGCGAGCGTGCGACCAATGGCGAGCCACACGCCGACCATCGAGTCGAGGAGCTCGGACGGCGCGTCGCACGCGAAGTGGGACGCCTCGGGGAAGAACGTGTCGAGGATCAGCCGCACGCGAGGGCGATCGGGGGGTACCTCGTCGGGGAGGCGCACGATCAGCTCGCGCGCGGCGAGCGACCGAACCCAGTGGATGCGGCGGACGTCGTCGCCCTGCTGGTATTCGCGCAGGCGGAAGAAGCCCTCGGTCGGCAGCTGGAAGACGGGCTGTGCGGCGCGCGGGCCGTCTCCGCGATCGAGAGGGGCCGACGCCTTCTCGGTCTCGCGGAGACGCGGGAGCACAGTCACGTTCGCGCCGACGACGAGCGCGCTCCTCGAGCGGCAGATGCCGAACGTATCCTGCAGCCAGACGATGAGCGGCTCGGCCTCGTGCTCGCCGCGGATCGCGGGGCCGACGTCGCTCTCGAGCACGACCTCGCCTCCCGACTCGGCGGCGTCGAGCACGTGACGGCTGGTCGCCCAGCGCGGGCCGACGCGGCCCTCGACGAACAGGCGAAAACCGAGGGGGATGCGAACCCCCTCGAAGCGGAGCTCCTCGATGACGGCCTCGTCCTCGGTGACGATCTCGGGGGTGAAGGAGCGCGTGATGGACGCGGCACGCATCGGGTCCTTGCCGCGGAGCGCGACGAGAGAGAGCAGCACGACGATGTGGAAGAGCCCGGCGCCGAGGAGCCCGACGACGGCGAGGCTCGCCCAGCCGAGCCACACGGCAAGCACGATCGAGAACGACGACAGCCAGGCGAGGGCGGCGCCGCCCGAGGTGAGCACGTCGAGCTCAGCAAGGATCGAGACCGAGGGATCGTGTCGCCGGCGCACCGCGGCCGCGACGGCGCGGACGACGAGGGAGGCGAAGAGCATCAGCCAGAGCGGGCCGAGCGCGCTGGTGACGACGTCGGTGAGATCGCTCGGGTGCGCTTCCGTGAACGCCTCGCGCCACGCGAGCGCCGATGGTACGACGAGCGCCGCGACGCGAAATGCCGTCTTCGGCCAGCTGCGCGTGAGGGGCTCGGTCACCGCCGTTGCCCCGCTGCGCCGCGGCCGTCGATGTGCCGCAGACGATCGCGGACCTCGGGAGCCGACATCCAGAGCCGATGGCGCAGGACGTCCGGAGCCATGTCGAGGAGGTCTTCGACGGTCACGAACTCGCGACCGGCGAGGATGGCGCGAGCCTGCGCGGCGCGCATCCACGCGAGAGTCGCTCGCGGGCTCACCATGTGTCCGTTGGAAGCGCCGCGCCGCAGGCCGTCGACGTACGCGACCGCGGCTCGCTTGACGTCCGGCGAAGCGTGGATGAGCGGCACGGTGCGCTGCCACTCGACGAACGCTTCGACGGATACGATCGGCGTCATCGGGGTCGCCGCCGGATCGCTCGCGAGATGCGTATCGAGGACACGGACCTCGTCCTCGGGCGACGGGTACCCGAGCTCGAGCATGACCATGAAGCGGTCGATCTGCGCCGCCGGGAGCGGGAACGTGCCGTCGTGGTCCTGCGGGTTCATCGTCGCGAGGACCTGGAACGGATCGGCCATGCGATGCGTCGCGCCGTCGACGGTCACCGTGCGCTCCTCCATGACCTCGAGGAGCGCCGACTGCGTCTTCGGAGTCGCGCGGTTGATCTCGTCGGCGAGGAGGATGTTCGTGAAGACCGGACCGGGACGGAACACGAACTTGCCAGAGTGCGCGTCGTAGATGGTGCCGCCCGTCACATCCATCGGCATGAGGTCGGGCGTGAGCTGGACGCGACCGAAGCGCGCGCCGAGGGCGCCGGCGATGGTCTTGCAGAGGAGCGTCTTTCCGACACCAGGCGCGTCGACGAGCAGCACGTGGCCGCGTGCAGCCATGGCGGTCAGCACACGGCTCACGAGATCGTGCTTGCCGATGACCACGCGATCGACGGCGTCGATCACCGCGAGCATCTCGGCGCGTACGCGCGCGACCTTCGTGCGCACGTCGTCCACCACCGGGGGCGCGCGCCGAGCCTCGATCTCCGTCGACCGATATGTCTCCTGGTACACGGGGCTCTCTTCCTTCAATGCGTTCGGTGCGTTCAGGGGGGTGACGCCTTGATGGCGAGGAAGTGGTCCGATGAGCGAGCGAGCGAGGCGCTCGGTGAGCTGGGGGCTGCTGCTCTCCTTCAGGGTCGACATCGCGCCGGCCTGGAGGTTCCAGAGCGCGAGGTAGGAGTGCGCCACACGCCGGGCAAGCGGCTCGTCGGCAGAGAGCTCGAGGAGGAGATCCGCGAGCGCGCTGCGGAGTTGCGGTGGCATGAGCGGTGCCAGCTCCTCGGGTGTCGAGACGACGAAGTCGCGTTCCGCCAGCGGCGGAAGGCAGAGACGCGTAAGCCCACGGCTTGCCTGCTCGACGAGCGCCGGGGCGACGGGCCCTCGTGCCAGGAGCACACTGGTGACGACGCGACCTGCTTCGCGCGCGTCGAACAGCACGACCGGCTCGGGGGAGTGATGGGGCGGTGGTTGTGGCAGACCGATGCTCGTCATTCCCATGCGTGCGTCACGCGGGGGTGCAGCGCCCTCGGGTGAGACGAACGCGTGCGAGCGCAGATTCATTCCTGCACTATGGGGCTGCGCGGAGGCGCGGCCAGCGGAACCCGAGCGAACGGTCGCGACGCGCGGCCGAGCGGCGAAGGCCTACATCCCGACTCGACGGCGGACGCCACATTCCGTAGCTTGCTGCGCCATGACGAAGCCCAAGCTGACCTACTTCGACGCCCCCATGAGCCGTGGTGAGGAGTGCCGCCTCGCGCTGCACGTCGCCGGCATCGACTTCGAGGACCATCGCGTCAAGCGCGACGACTGGATGAAGCTGAAGCCGACGACGCCGTTCGGGAGCGTGCCCGTGTACGAGCTCGAGGGGCGCCCCGCGCTCGCTCAGGCGAACGCGATCCTCGTCCTCGTCGGTCGCCAGAACGATCTCCACCCGAAGGACGACTTCGAGGCGGCGCGCCACGAGGCGATGATGGGGCACGTGGAAGATCTGCGCGCGAACGTCGGGCCGACGATCCGGATCAGCGACGAAGCGGAGAAGAAGAAGGCGCGCGAGGCGCTCGCGACGGGGTACATGCCGACGTGGGGCGCCAACGCCGAGAAGCAGATCGGCGACGGACCGTTCTTCGGGGGCGTGAAGCTCAATGTCGTCGATTTCAAGCTGCACATGGCCGTTCGCTGGTTCATCGGCGGCAACGTCGATCACATCCCGGCGACAATCTTCGCGGCCTTCCCGAAGCTCATTCGCGTCCACGACGCGGTGCGGGACGATGCCCGCGTGAAGTCCTGGTACGCGAAGGCCTGAAGGACAGGACGAATGAAGCTCTCTAGCGTCCAGCCCTCGAACAACGCCCGGCGTGTGCGCGCCACGGCGGAGCACCTCGGCATCGCGCTCGAGATCATCGACCAGCCGATGGCCGAGATGAAGACGCCGCCTTATCTCGCCCTCAACCCGAACGGCAAGGTGCCGACACTCGTCGACGGCGATCTCACGCTCTGGGAGAGCCGCGCGATCATGCAGTAAGCCTCGCGGACTTCAGCGTCGGCGCTTGCTTCGGCTTTGCCGAGGCGTCCGGGCTGCCCTGGAACGACTACCCGTACATCAAGGCCTGGTATTCGCGCCTCGGCGAGGTGCCGGCCTGGAAGAACACCGCGCCCAAATTGGGCTGAAAGGAGGACGTGGGAAGGGCAACACGTCCTTCGCGTTCGCCGCGGTGGGCAAGTACGGAAGAGCGGGCCGTCGCTGCGCACGTGACCGAGAGCGTGGCGCTGGATCTGGCGTTTTCGACGAGAGGCCTTGCCATCGAGGTGCTCACCGACATACACGCTGGTCATCCCTGTGACGAAGACGAAGACGCAAACGAAGTCCAAGGCGACGAAGACGACCCCGGCCTACCGCCTCCGTCGCTCGCGCGTTCACGGGAGCGGCCTCTTCGCGACCCGCGTGATCCCGAACGGCGTCCAGGTCATCGAGTATGTCGGCGAACGCATCTCGCACGCCGAGGCCGACCGTCGCCACGCCGACAAGGCGGACGACGACGGTCATACGTTCCTCTTCACGATCGACGCGAAGATCGTCATCGATGCCGGGGTCGGCGGGAACATCTCGCGCTTCATCAACCACTCGTGCGACCCGAACTGCGAGGTCGTCCTCGACGACGGGCGCCCCTTCGTCGAGTCGATTCGCGCCATCGCGCCGGGGGAGGAGCTCGCGTACGACTACAACCTCACGCGCTCGGACGACGACTCGCCCGAGGTCGCAAAGGTCTTCGCATGCCGTTGCGGGACGGCAAAGTGCCGCGGGACGATGCTCGCGCCGCCGAAGAAGCCAAAGAGGAAGGGGTCCGCCAGGAAGAAGGCGGCTGCCAAGGCGCCCGCCACGAAGAAGGCGCCCGCGCGACGCAAGCGCGCCGCCTGAGGCCCCCGAGCAGAGCTAGCCGTGAGCTCCGAGGTCCACGCCCGCGACCAGCGTGAGGAGCGTGCCGGCGATCCAGAGCGCGATCAGGACCGTCCGCTGCCGCGGCGTGCGCTCCGGGGCCACGGGTGACGTCAGATGCGCCCCGCCGATCGCCGCGACGAGCGAGAGCAAGACGAGTACGGCGGCGACGAGAAAATCTGCGTTCATCGCGCTGTTGGTCGCTGTCGCGGCGACGAGGCAGCAGAAGAACAGGATGAACGCCACGATCCCGGCGCCGATCGAGCGCCACACGAGGTGCGTCCACACCCGCGGGGGCAATGCGATACGGCTGCGCCGCATGTTCGCGATCCAGGCCACGAACGTCAGCGACACGACCACGAACAGCGCTTCGCTGCTGCGCACCTGGATACCGAGGGACCACGAGCTCGCGAACTGACCGGCCACCACGAAGCTCCAGAGCATGACGGCGAACACGCTGAGCGCTGGGCCGATGAGGGGACGGGGCTTGCGCGGCGTCGGCCCGAAGTAGATCTCGGGCGTCATCGGCTCCGCCGCGGGCGGCGGAGCCGGTACGCGATAAGGCGCGCCGGACGGGACCGGCGCCTCGAGCGCGCTCGGATCGGGCACGGCGACCCCCATGGGGTGGGCCGTGGCCGTGGCGGGTGCGCCAGGAGCCGCTTCGAGCGGCGCGTTCGTAGCCGGCGGCGCCGGCATGGGCTCGTCCGGATGGCTCATTCGAATGCCTCCCCGTTCCACCGAATTTCGGTGCCCTTGTCGCCCGATGGGACGTCGACCTCTTGCGAGACGAGCCTCGGCTTGCTGCGATCACTGCCGAGTACCAGCGCAGTGACGAGGCCGCGTGTCGGGCGCGAGCCCGCCAGCCCTGCCGCGCGTCGCAGCCGTATGCGCGCGACCCCTCCTCCTCGCTCGATGCGTACGGCCGAGAGCCCCATGGCCGATGCGTCGAGATCCGCGGGCAGCTCGTCCTTGTCCTTGAGCTGGCGCGCGACGGAGACCTCGACCTTGTCGTTGGTCAGCGGTGTGCGCACGAGGATCACGCTTGCCACGTCGGGGAGCGGAGTCTGCGCGAGCCGACGTGCGAGAAGCGCGTCCGTCTCCGCGGTGGGCGAGCCCTGGCGGGCCTTCGCGATGAGCGACGCCGAGACGACCGACGCGAGCTCGCCGAGCCGGCCGTCGTCACCTCGACCCCCCGTCTGCGCGACCCGATCGAGCAGGCGTGTCGCGACGTCGAGTCGCCCGGCGCCGGCATGCGCGAGCGCGAGCCGGAGCGAGACGGCCGGGTCATCGGGCATCGCCGCGTCGAGTCGGAGGTAAGCCGCGAGAGCGTCCTCGTAGAGGCCCTCGGCGCGCAGGCGATCGCCGACGTAGCCGAGGGTCCACGGATCGCGCGGCGCGCGCTCGACCAGCTCTCCGAAGGCGCGGCGACCCTCCTGATCCATGCCGAGCCGGCGCAACGTGGATGCACACTCCGCGAGGAGGCCCGCGTCCGCGAAGACGTCGTTGCGGATCTGCTCGATCGTCTCGAGCAGCGCTCCTCGGTTCTTCGTCGCCTCGAGCTGCGAGAGGAGGAGGCGGCGGCCGAGCGGGCTGTGCGGCGCGAGCCGCAAGAAGCGACGCAGCACCGCGAGGCGAGCGTCGTCGGTCTTTGCGGCGCGGAACGCCTTGTCCAGCGCGCGATCGAGCTTCGGCTCGTCGTCGATGAGCAGCTTGCGGAGCTCCTGGTACCCGAGCGAGCCGAGGCTCACCTGGCGCAAGAGCTCCTGGCGAACGAACGCAGCGGCGTCGGTCTCGCCTTCGGCCGAGAGACGAGCGGCGAGGGCCGTTCCGCTCTGCGCGTTCATCCCCGCGACGAGGATAGCGAGCAGAGCGCGACGATCGCCCCACGTCGGAAGCTCGCACGCGTGCGCGGCCGCGGCGTGATCCAGCTCGCCCTTGGCCTTGCGGGCGCGCCAGATGCCTCGTCGCACCGCCAGCGGCAGCGTCGAGGCTACCGAGCACTCGGTGCGACGCGAGCTCTGACCGGGCGGGAGCGAGACGTTCTGGCTGAACGAGATCGTCACGCCCGCCCCGAAGAAGGGAACGGCGTTGACGACGACGCGGACGCACCGATCGAGGAACGGGTCGTCGTCGCCGGCTTGCCGCGCGGCGACGCTGACCTTCGTGGCCTTGCCGTCGGCGGAGACGGAGACGTCGACGCGCAGGTCCCCGCTGATGCCGGGCTTGATCGAGGCCCGTGCGTCGCGGCAGGCCACCATCGCGGCCATCGATTCCTGGATCGAATGGCGCGCAGCGATCTCCGCCGCCTCCTCGATCGAGGCTTCGCCGTCGAAGACGGGCGGCGGTTCGAGCAAGAGCGACGGCGGGGGAGGCGCCGGCTCGACCTTGGACGCGAAGGCCGTGTCGAGCCCCGGCGAGAGGCCAAGGAGGCGGCTATCCCACGGGGCTGAGTTCGAGCCCTCGAAGAACCAGCTCGTCCACGGCGTGAGGAGCTTCGCCTTCGTCGCGAGCGCGATCGCAGGCTCGATGCCGTCCGCGTGCGTGACGCTCTCCTCGATGCGCTGCGCGGCCCATCGGCGCGCGACGTCCGCGAACGCGGGGGAGGGCACGAGCTCCAGGGGCCGAACCTCCTCCACGAGCTCGGTGCCGCGGCGGTACCGAAGCGCGATCTGCTTCGGCAGTGCGCCGCGCAGTCGGCCGGCCACGGTGAAGGTCGTGCCCGCTGCGACCGCGCGCGCGTCGCGCGGGTAGATGCGATCGACGGTAGCGCCGAGAGAGACCGAGACGTCCCGCAGGGTCGGCGTCAGCGCGTCGGCCACCAGCGCGGAGCTCGCGCGCGCCGCGTCGGGACGGTCGAGGACGTCGAAGACCGGGCCGCCGCCGGCGACGAGCTCGGCGAGCATCCAGCGATCTGCGCCCTGGCCGATCGCGAGCGCGCCGATGCGCGGGACTCCGCCGGCGCGACGTGCGAGGCGTTTGCGCAGCTCGCGTGCGTCGGTCTCGCCGACGGTCGGACGGCCGTCGCCGAGGTAGGCGACCATGCCGGAGCCGGCGCGATCGCCCTGCAGATCGAGGAGATCGGCGGCGCGCTCGAGCGCTCCGCCCAGGTTCGTGGCGCCGCCCGCGTGCACCGACGCGAGCTCCTTGCGGAGGCGCGCGCGGAGCTCGGGCGTCACGGCCGACGGCTTGTCGGGACCCACGATCGCCGTACCCTGATCCGCCGCGATGACGACGACGGAGTCCTTCGGACCCAGCGATTCGAGGATGGCATCGACGGCGGCGCGCTCCGTCTCGAGGAGCGCCGGGCCGACGCTGCTCGAGACGTCGACGACGAGCGCGAGCGTCACCCCGGTCTCGACGAGCGCCGGAACCTCGGTGCGGACGAGCACGTAAGGGTCCTCGTTTGGTTCGCTCTTCTCGATATAGGCGCGCGCGATGCCCGACCGCACGACGGACGGAACGAGCTCGACGACGAGATCGCCGGTCGGCCGGACGTCGGCGCGGCGAAGCTCGATGGCGCCGGCCACGACCCCCGCGCCGGTGCTCGCGGAGAGCCATTGTGCCGGGCCCTGCGAGCCCACGCGCACCTCGAGACCGCCCACCATCGGCGACTCGACCTCGCTCGCCATCGGGAAGCGATAGGTCGCGCGCCCGTCTTTCTGGGGGAGCCATTCGACGTAGTCGACCAGCAGATCGACCGACGCCCCCGCCTTGATGTTCAGGAGCTGGCCGCGCAGCCAGCCGCCGCCGGCCCACTCGAGGCGGCTTCCCGAACCGCTGTTGCGGTTGCCGGTGCCGAGCGTCGCGTCCTGCTCGGAGCTGATGCCCTCGTCGAGGCGCGCCACACGCGAGACGACGGCCCCCTCGGGAAGCGAGAGTCGGACGTCGGCCATGACGTCGCGGTCGGATCCGTTGAAGTAGCTCGTGCGGGTGCGGGTGAGCGACAGCTCGCCTTCGATCGCGACGTCGACCTTCTCGGAGCGAACGACGAGCGGCGCTCCCGGATCGGTGGCGCCACCGTTTCCCCAGAGCTCGGCAATCGCGCTCGCGGGAGCGCGCTCGCCGGACCAAGGGACCGCGAGACCTCCGGTCCAGTCGTCGAAGGCCGCTTCCGGGGCGACCTTCGCGGCGCCTTGCGCGAGCGTGGCCGTCTCGCCGCTCGGGACGTGGACGGACTTTCCGCCCGTGGTGAGCACGAGCTCGCCGCGGGCGCAGTACACCTTCGGCGCGCCGCGCGCGCCTTCGTCGGCGTCGAACGCCGCGGCGCTCGAGACGACGGTCGTGACGGCATCGCGTACGGCTACTTCGGTCCGCGATGCCGCGCCGGCCTGCACGAAGATGCGGCCGCGCGTCAGCGAGAGGCGCTCGCCGCGGAGCGTGAGCGTCGCGTCGCCGTCGACGATCACGATGGTGCCGTCGTCGAGGCGAATGCGTCCGCGCCCGCCCGGTCCGGTCTTCACGTCGTCACCGTCGCGGAGGCGCGCGCTGCCGCGCACCTCTTGTCCGCGCACGAGGACCTCCGCGTGGAGCGAGCGGAGATCACCGACGGTCGTCTTCACGGCGCCGATGGCGACCGGCCGTCCGCCGCGCGACATCACGCCGAGGTAAGCGCTGCCCGCGCCACCTACCGTCAGGAGGAGGAGCGCGAGCTCGGGGCGAACGATCGCGCGGAGGACCCTGTTCATCGACGAGCTCATGGTGCCCCCACGCGGAGCGCGCCGCCGTTGAACGTCAAGACCACGCGGGTGCTGGGCGAGGCGACCGTGCCGAACCCGATCTCCTGCCTCACGACCTTCTCGACGGCGGTGCCCTCTCCCGTGATCACCGTCACCACCGCCTTGAGGTCCAGCCGCGCAGCACGTGCCGCGTCGTCGGGTTCGAGGCGGAGCTCGACGGTTGTGGGCTGCGTGCTCGACTTCGCCTCGGCGGTGCCGAAGGCGGGGAAGTTGTCGGGTGAAGGCATCGGCGTTCCGAGCGCCGTCGTCCAGAGCGAGGGATGGAGCTCGGGATGCGACCACGTCACGAGGACGCGCACGCTCTGCTCCTCGCCTTGCGCGTTCGCCTTGCCGCCTCCGGCGACGAGTCGCTTCGTGCGTGCGAGGAGCTTCTCCGCGTCTTCCTTCTTGCCGGCCCTGAGCGCGTCCTCGCGTGCCCAGGCGAGGAACGCCGAGGCGGTCGCGCGGGCCGCCCGAGAGAGTGCGCTCTTGCCGTCGGGCGAGCCGGCGGCAGCGGCCTTCTCGGCCCAGCCCACGGCTTCTTCGATCCGGCCGAGCCCCTGCGCGGCCGAGGCGATCAACAGGGGAACGGTCGCGTCGTCCGGAGTGAGCGTCTGAAGCGTGAGGTACTGGCGCAGCGCTTCCTCGTACCAGCCATGGGCACGAAGCAGATCGCCGAGGCGCCGTCGCGCGGCGGGATCCTCGGGCGCGAACTCGACGAGCTCGCCGAACGTCCGGCGCGCCTCGATGCGGTCGCGATCGGCGTCGGCGCCGCTCGCGCGTTTGGCGAGGCGCAGGTAGTACTCGCCTACGCTCGTCCACACGTGGGCGGTGGCGTCCGCGCGACGCCGGAGGTGCCGTGCCCAGGCGCGTCCCCCGGCGTCGTCGTTCGCGTCCTCGTGGGCATCGAGCACGCGGAGGCCGAGCTCGAGATCGTCGGACCACTTGGTGGCGGCGGCGCGGAGGACGCCGAGGCGCTCGGTCGGGGTCTTCGCCTTGGCGACCATCGCGGCGAGCAGATCGGGATCGACCGACGCGAGTCCGAGCGCCTTGTGCAGCTCGTGCAGCTCGGCGACGTTGTGAACGCGTACCACGATCGCTCGGTAGACGACGTCCGCCGCGGGGGTGAGGATGAGCGACTTCCAGAGCGCGACGCGCGCGGTGACGGTGCGCAGGTGGTCGACCATGAGAAGGAGGAGCGTCGTCCGCTCGCGCCACGTCGGCGCCTCGCAGTCGGCGAGGGCCTTGCGATATACGGCGAGCGCGCCGTCGGCGGAGCCCTGCGCCGCGGACATCGCGAGGCGTTCGCTCCACAAGATGCGGCGGTCCGCGAGCGGCAGCTCCGCAGCGACGCCGCACGGGCGAGGGGAGTGCCCGATGATACCGATGGGCCCCGTGGGACCGGCAGCTGCAGTCACGGCGGGCGTTTGCGCCGGGGGCGCCGGTGCGGCCTTCGCGTTCGGCGCGGGCGCCGCGGGGCCCTCGTTGTCCGGGGCGAAGATGACCGGATAGACGACGGTCACGATGCCGCCTTCCGGCTGCGGGAAGGAGAGGCTGCCGAAGCTGCGGACGACGCAGGCCACCACGGCTTGATCGGGCAGATCAGAGCCGCCGTCGGAGCTTTGCGACACCGCGCCGTCGCGCCCGATCACCAACCTCGTCGCGACGCGACCCTGAAGGGTCGGGTTACTGCGGAGGCCGTTCTCGTAGCAGAGGCGAAAGCGACCGAAGTTCTGCCGAACGATCCGCGAGATCACCTCGGGAGGAAGTCGTCCGTTCACCGTGATGGCGCCCTGACGAATCGTGGGCGCCTTGCTCGAGTGAGCTCCGCCGAGTCGCCCGCTGCCGCTGCCGAAGCCCTGGCCCGTTCCGGTGCCGGCGCCGTGACCGAGCGTACCGATGTTGCCGAGGCCGATGCCTTCGCTTCTTCCGCCGCCACCCTCGCCCACGCCCTTGAGGCCGACGCCTCCGGCTCCGAACGAGTCACCGATCTGGTCACCCCACATGTTGCCGCGCGCGGAGAGCGCATCGGCCGGAGGCGAGGCAGCGGACGCTGCCGCCGCTGGCGCGGCGGGGGCCTTGTCGTCGCGTCCCCACGGAGCCGCCGGCGCGTTCGGATCGCCGCCGGCGGGCGTGTTCATCAGGCCGATCATGCCGAACTCCTGGGCCTCGGCGAGAGCCTTCTTGGTCTCCTCTCGCGCCGGTGAGTCGTTCTTCCCGTCCGATGGCCCCATGACGCCATAGCGCGCGCCCGACGGCTTCGAATTCGGGTTCCCCATCGAACCCTCCTCGCCCTTCGCGCGCGTGACCGTGCCGCCTTCCTTGTTGTCCGACGAGGGCGCCGAAGCGAACGACTCTCCCGCGACGGTGCGTGACGAGCGTGACCAGGGCCGCCACATGCGGCGGCGATCGATCGCCTCCTGGCGAGCCTCGGCGAGCTCCGCTTCCGTGCGCTCGTTGCTCTGCGCGGCCTCCCGCGCCGTCGGCACGTAGAGCGAAGTGTACGGCGACACGAGGCTGTAGCGACGTCCGATGTCGACGAGCGAAGCGCGTCCGGCGCCCTCGCTGATGAGCTCCTGCATTCGCCCCTGTCCCCAGCGACGCCGCAGATCCCCCGAGTCCTCGAGGGTGACGACGCGAAGCGGCCTGCTGCTCACGGACTCGCCGCTCTTCAGCGTGACGGTGCTCGGCGCCCTCCCCGCGAGCCGTCCGACGACGAGCACGCTGTCGTCCGCGCTGATCGGCGGCAGATCGCGCGGAAGCACGCGCTCCACGCCTGCACCGAGATCGACTGATGCGCCGACCCACGCGGGACGCTGCGCGGCCTCGAGCAGCCGGAGGGCCGCGCGCGCCGCACCGTACGCATCGCCCACCGATTCGGCGGGGGCGCCGCGCGAGATCGAGTCGAGGAGAGCCATGTTGGCGTGGCTCCCGACGCCCGCCGCGAAGATGCGCGTCGACGGCGGCAGTCTCTGCATCCGGTCGCGGAGCGACTTCTGCGTGATCTCGCCGACCGAAGGCAGGCCGTCACCGATGTAGAGCACCGCGCCGTGACGCTTGGCATCGAGGCGGCTCGCGGCTTCGGTGAGGAGCGCGCCGAGGTCGGTCGCGCCGCCGCGCTCGACGCTCGCGAGCCCGGAGAGCCACTCGCGCCGTCGGGCGGCATCCACGGCGACGAGCTCGCCGCTTCCGCCGCTGACGGGACGGAGGGTCGCGTCACCTGCCCAGAGGGCCGCGCGATCGTCGGGGCCGAGATGGGCGAGCAACGCAGACGTGAGGCTCCGCGCGATCGCAAGCGCTCCCGATTCGGTCGCCGCCGAGGTGTCGACGACGATCGCGAGGTCCATTCCCTTCGACGCATCGGCGGCGTCGGGCGCGCCGCTGCGAAGCGGCACGAGCAGGTAGTCGGGCTCCTCGCCCGAGACCTTCGCGGCGAACTTGGCGTCCGCGTTCATCGGCACGTCACCGGCGGTGAGGGCGTGCGGTGCGCGATAGGCGACGGGGTCGGGCTCGCCGCCGTCGAAGAGCTCGACGGCGAGGTCGGCCTTCGGCACGAAGTCGAACGCCTGGATGACGACGTTCGCCCCCTCGGCCTTGCCGTTCATGCCGGCGCGCACGCGCGAGGCGCCGGCCTTCGCGAGATCGAGCGAGACGCGAAGCTCCTCGATGCGCGGGAGCGAGCCCTTCGCTCCCTCCGCGGCCATCGGGTAGACGTAGAGGCGGCGGTCGGCCTTTGCGCCCTGACGCGAGAGCCACTCGGCGTAGCGCGTGACGACGCGCCGCTTGGCGCCGGCCTGAATCGGGTACAAGCGCGCGTTGTAGACGCCGGGAGCGACCCACGAGAGGAGCGCCGGATCCTCGGTGGACCCCTGGTAGACGTTGCTCTCGTACTGCGCCTTTGCCGCAGCGCTCTCCTTCACTCGTCCCCACACGACCTCGCCGTCGCGATCGACGCCGAACTTGTGGAGTACGGCGCCAGGAGGGGTTCGGAAGCTGAAGATTCCTTCGACCGAGTCCGAGCTCGGGTTCACGAAGGTCTGGTCGACCTCCGTCACCGCGAAGTCGTGGTCGATCGTGACGCGGACGTCGAGCCGTTCGATGACGAGCGAGAAGCGCGGCTTGCCCTTGTCGCCCGGCGGGCGTGCACCGACGGTGCCGAGGCCGAAGGGCGCGGGCTGCGCCGCCGGGTCGGCGGTCGCGAGGCCGCCGGTCCAGTCGTCCCATGCGACGGCGGGCGCGCGCGTGACGGAGCCGTCGGCCTTCAAGGAGAGTCGCTCACCGGCGGTCGCGCGATCCGCGCTCATTCCCGCACGTGCGGCCCCGCGTAGCACGTAGACGTCCTCGCTCCCGTCGCCGAAGACCTCGACGCTCGCGCGCGCATCGGACAGCTCGATCGCGCCGCGCGGTGAGTCGATGCGAACGGGGGGGCCATCCTCGGCGTCGACGAACGCTCGGCCGGACGTCAGCTTCACTGCATCTTCGCGGAGCGTGAGCTGCGCTGGACCTTCGACGAGCCAGACGGCGCCTGCGTCACGACGGATCCAGGCGAGCGAACCGGCGGCGAGAGTCACCTCGCAGCCTTCGGCGATGCGCTCCCGCGGATACGGCGCGCGCTTGCTCTCTCCCGGCACGGTCACGGTGACCTCACCCTTGATCGTTCGCATCTCGGCGAAGGTGTCTCCGCGCGCGACGATGGAGGCGGGCGCGGCGCGCTTGCAGCCGGCGAGAGCGACGGGCGCAACGAAGAGCGCAACGGCGATGAAGTGGTAGGGGCGCATCTGACTCCGACGGCGAGAGGCTGACATGGCGAACGTACGCCAGGTTCGACTCCTTGGCAGGGCAAGTGTTCCCGCGGAACTTCAGCTACGATGTCGAGATGATCCGGTCGATCCCCGTTTCCATTGTCGGGCTGCTGGTGGCCTCCATCGTCGCGTGTGGCGGCAAGACGGCGCTCGATGATCTCTCGGCAGGCAACACGGGGACCACCGCGGGAAATGGCGGAGGTGCCTCGGGCGGAGTCTCCGGTGGCTCGGGGAGTGGCTCGACCGTCGGCGGTACGAGCGGCTCGGTGATCACGCCGCCGAGCGCTGGGCCGGCTCCGGCCTCGACGGCGATCACGTGCGGGTCGACGAGCTGCAATCTGACGACGCAGGAGTGCTGCATCCAGGGCGCCAGCGGCGTCGGCTCGTGCACGACGAAGGGAAGCTGCAAGGGAGTCGCCCTGTCGTGCACGAGCGCGGCGAACTGCGTGAACGGGGAGGTCTGCTGCGTCGCGTTCGACGGCGGCTCGCAGTCGGCCACGTGCCAGACGTCCTGCGACAGCGGCCCGGGAGGCGGCCCTGGCGACCCTGGCGACCCTGGCGGCGACCCTGGCGGCGACCCGGGGGACGGCCCTGGCGGCGGCTTCCAGCTCTGTGCGAGCACCGCCGAGTGTGCCAACGGAGAAAAGTGTCAGCCCACGCCGCTCGGCTTCGGCGTGTGTCTCGGCAGGCGAGGCAAGGGCCCGCCGCCGCCGCCGAAGCACTGATCCTCAGAAGGTCCACACGAGGCCGGTGTGAGGCGACAGAGTCACA
>JANXVA010000729.1 GCA_025351875.1 Myxococcales bacterium
GAGCCTACCTCGTGGCGCACGGCGTCGAGGCGCAGCGCCTTATTTCCAAGGGCTTCGGCATGACGCAGCCCCTCGTTCCGAACAACACCGAGGGCAACCGCGCCCTGAACCGGCGCGTCCAGTTCATCCGGACCGAGTCGAAGACGCCCTGAGAGTCTGACGCTCGCGCTCTTTCTGACCCAAAAGAATTCGAAATCGGTGTAATCACGGCGCCGTGAAGATCCGGAAAGCGCTCGCCGTCGCCCTCTCGATCGGGCTCGCCATTGGCCTCTTTTTCGTGTGTCAGCCCGCCCTGGCGCAGAACGCGAAGGTCGAGGCTTCCGCAAAGGCCCTCCAGAAGAAGGCGATGGACGAGGACTACCTCGCCACCGAGTTCGCGAAGGCCCAGGAAAAGCTCGATAAGGCACTCGCAGCGTGCGGCACCGACAAGTGCAGCGCGCCCGTCCGCGCGCAGCTCCATCGCGACCTCGGCGTCGTCATGATCGGCGGCCAGATCGACAAGCCGAAGGGCATCGGCCACTTCGTCGACGCGATCAAGCTCGACCCGGCCACCGCCCTCGACCCCGACCTCCGCACGAAGGAGCTCGACGCCGCGTTCGCCGACGCGAAGAAGAAGGCCGGCGCAGGTGGTGGTGGCGCGGCTGCCCCCGCGGGCGGTGGTGGCGGCGCAGGCGGTCAGCCGGCTGGCGACTTCGTGCACGAGCCCACCGAGATCCAGCAGATCCGGACGCCCATCCCCGTGTACGTCGAGTACAGCGGCGAGGAGCAGCTCGTGAAGGTCATCGCCCGTTACAAGGGCTTCGGCATGACGGACTGGAAGCCGCTCGAGCTCAAGAAGATGGGCGAGAAGGGCTGGGGCGGTCTCCTGCCGTGCACGGACGTCCAGCAGGGCACGACGCTCTATTACATCCAGGGCTTCAACGCCGCGAACGACCCGGTCGCCGTCGGCGGCGATCGCAACAACGCCTACAAGGTGAAGGTCACGCGCGACAAGGTGGCCGACCCGCCGCACCTGCCCAATCAACCGGCGCCCACGGCCTGTGCCGACACGGGCGACTGCCCGCCGAATTTTCCTGGCTGCAAGAAGGCCGGGCCGGTCGTCGGACCCGAGCAGCCCTCCGGCAAGGACGGCGGCGAGTTCTGCGAGGAAGACACCGAGTGCAAGAGCAAGGAGTGCAAGAGCTCCAAGTGCACCGACTTCGAGGGCGGGGGCGACCACAAGTTCCGCCGCGTCTGGGTCGGTCTCTCGGTGGGCTTCGACTACACGCTCGTCCCGAGCGCCGATGAGGTCTGCCGCACGAACTCGCCGGACCCCAAGGGCCCGGCGCCGCTCCAGCCGGTGAACAGCAGCAACTACTACTGCGTCAACAGCAACGGCTCGGACTACCCGGTCCGCCCGATCAGTGACGCAGAGCGCAAGACCGAGGCCGGCTCGCAGAATGACCGCATCGTCGCGGGCACCTCGGACAAGGTCTCCGGCGGCGGCGCCTTCGGAAACATCCGGATCATGGCGGCGCTCGACTACGCGCTCAACATGAACGTCCTGCTCGGCGCGCGCCTCGGTTTCGTCCTCAACACGTATCCGGGCCAGGCCGCGAAGGACGACGGCAAGTCGTTCCCGCCGGTGCACCTCGAGCTCCGCGGAACCTACCTCATCGGCAAGGACGCGCTGATGCAGAAGCTCGCTCCCTTCGTCATGATCGGTGGTGGTGTCTCCACGTTCGAGACCGCGGTCAAGGTCAGCGTCGTCGAGAACGCGTACGCGCCGGCCACGGGCAAGATCGCGAAGGACGTCGATGCCTGGCAGCTCGCGGGACCGGCGTTCGTCACGTTCGGCGGAGGCGCCCGCGTCGGCGTGTCGGAGCGCGCGGCGTTCATGCTGGGCGCGCGCGTCAACCTCGCATTCGGCAACGCGTTCGCCCCGAGCGCCGGCCCCGACGTCGGTATCGTCTACGGCTTCTAGCAGGTGGGGCTTTGCCCCTCAGGCTTCGCCTGAGCCTCCCCATTTCGCAACCTGCTCGGCTGTGATTCGCCTTCGGCGAACGGCGCCGCAGCGGCTCCGATTTTCACGCCTGAGGTGCGTGAGGCTGTGAGCTTCCGCTTGTGAGGTCTCGAGATTGCTCGCCGGGGTGCTGATCACGTGAAACGGCGTGCGTTGCGCACGCCGGTCGGCGCGCAGCGCCGAGTCTCGCCTGGGGGAGCCTCATCGCGCAGCGATGAGGGGGGACCGGAGGTCCCCACTGGGAAGACCGGAGGTCCCCAACAAGATAGCCTGAGGCAGACCTTTGGCTGCGCCGCTTCAGATTGGACGTTACGTCCTCCATGGAGAGATCGCCTCGGGCGGGATGGCGTCCGTCCATTACGGGCGTCTCGTAGGCACGAGCGGCTTCACCAAGACCGTCGCGATCAAGCGTCTGCATCGCGCGCTCGCCAAGCAGGACGGCTTTCGGAAGATGATCCTCGAAGAGGGCCGGCTCGCCGCTCGGATTCGCCATCCGAACGTCGTGCCGCCGCTCGACGTCCTCGCCGAGGGCGGTGAGCTGCTCCTCGTGATGGAGTACGTCCACGGCGAGGCGCTCTCTCGGCTCCTGCGCGCCGCGTGGTCGGCGGGCGAGCGCGTGCCACTGCCCGTCGGCGCAGCGATCCTCTCGAACGTCCTCCACGGGCTCCACGCGGCGCACGAGGCGAAGGACGAAGCAGACAAGCCGCTCGGCATCGTCCACCGGGACATCTCCCCGCAGAACATCATCGTCGGAGTCGACGGCGTCGCGCGCGTCATCGACTTCGGCATCGCCAAGGCGGTCACCTCCGAGGAGATGACCATGACCGGCACCATCAAGGGAAAGGTGCCCTACCTCTCGCCCGAGCAGCTCGAGGGCGATCAGGCGACGAGGCGGACCGACGTCTATGCAGCGTCGGTCGTGTTCTGGGAGGTCCTCGCCGGACGCCGTCTCTTCAGCGGTGAGGACGACGCCGAGGTGCTCCGCAAGATCATGTCGATGGAGATCCCGCCGCCGAGCCTGCACAACCCGCTCGTCGCCGGCACGGTCGACGACGTCGTGCTGCGCGGGATCGCGCGCGACCCGAGCCAGCGCTTTGCCTCGGCCCGCGAGATGGCGCTCGCGCTCGAGGAGGCCGTTCACCTCGCGACGGCGAGCGTCGTTGGCGCATGGACCGAGCGCCTCGCCGCGGACACACTCGCGGAACGTGCCGAGCGTATCCGCGAGGTCGAGGGCACGGTCTCGCAGGTCGTCGACAAGCCGCAGCCTCCGGCCACGGTTCGCCTCGATGCAGGCGACGCCAGCGTTCCTGGCGCGGTCGGAGCGCCTCCCCGCCTGTCTCGGCCTCCGCGTCCGCCGCCTCCTCTGCCGCCCGGCGCTCCAGGCGCCGCGGCCGACGCTGCGCCGCTCTCCGCGATCCCCGCGCCGCCCGCGAAGGGGGCGCTGCGCCTCACCATCCCGCCGTCGTCGCGGAAGCCTCAGCACTCTCAGCCGCCCTTGGAGCCGCCGCCGAGCTCGCGCGCATCCGCTCCGCCGGCGCGTCCGAAGGCCGCGTCGCGTCCCGTGGTCGAGCCGCGCACGGTGATCTACGAGCCGCCGCCGATGCCGGAGCCCGAGTTCGTCGAAGGCGTTCGCGCGATCGCGCGAGACGAGGCACCGCTCGCACCGCCCGCTGCGGGCGCCCTGCGCAAGCCCGAGGTCCTCATCCCCAACGTCGCGTGGCTGCCTCCGGTCGGGAAGCCGAAGACGAAGGCGACGCTCGGCGGGATGTTCAAACGCTTCCTCCGCTACCTCGCGACCTTCCTCGTCCTCACGTTGATCGTCGCGTGGATGTTCTCGCCCGCGATTGCACGCGCGTGGATCGTGACGGGCGCCAAGGCGCAGGGAATCATCGTCACGATCGACCGGGTCGACGTCTCGCGGAAGGGGATTCGGCTCTCCGACGTCCACGCCGAGTCTCCCGAATTCCCGGGCGCATCACTGCGTGCGGGCACGCTCGTGATCGGCCTTCGGTGGCTCGTTCCCGACGAGATCAGCCTCGACGACGCCGAGCTCGGATTCGACGGCCCCTACTCCACCGTCGTGGCGCGGCTCGAGCAGCTCCGCGCGAAGCACGGCATCACGCTCAAGGAGTCGCTCCCCGGCATCCGCAAGATCGAGGTCACCTCGGGGCGCGTCGACTGGAAGAACGTGATCGGCCCCGGCACGAGCGCGCTCGTCGAGAACATATCGGTCGACGTCAGCAAGAACCCGATCCGGGCGTTCGGCGACGACTACCACGTCTCCGCTCCGCTCTTCACGATGAAGCTCGCGGGGGCGCCCGCGGGTCCGTGGCAGCTCGACGTCGATCGGCAGGGCATCCTGGTGCGCAGCGCGCTGCGCTTCGACCCGGCAGGGTCCTCGACGGCCATGATCACCCGGACCGCGGGGGACGACGGCTCCGTCACGGTCTCCCTCGCGGTTCCGCCCACCTCGCTCGCCGATCTCCACGTTCCGGGCGCGGTGCTCGGTGCCGCCGGCAACGGGAAGACGCGCGTCGAGGCCCACGGCGAGCTCAGCATCGTCGCCATCCAGGAGACGACGACTCGCGTGGGCGATGCTTCTGCGGCGGGCTCTGCGACGCCCGCCGCGTCGTCGTCAGCGCGCGCGGACGCGGGGGTCTCGGCGCTTGCTCCCGCCGTCCTCACGTCGCGGACGGCCTCCGGGCGTCTCGTGCTCGTCGCGTCGGGGCTCAACATCTTTGCGTCGGGCCCGCCGGTCGACGTGTCGCTCGATCTTCCGATGTCGGGCGGCGACCCGAGTCTGGCGCTACCCGTCACAGGAACGCTCGCGTTCGCGAGCACCGACCCGACCGGCGCTGCGACCAAGACGGCAGCGACGGCTCCGGTCACCGGCACGCTCGACCTGTCGGGCGCGACGACGCGACTCGAGCTGAGCGGCAAGACGGGCGCGATCCCGTGCGTGAGGTTGGCCGTCGTGCCCGGAACGATCGCGGGCGCAGCTTCGCCCGCGCGGGAGGCCGCGAACGGGATCGTCGCGACGATCGCCGTGACGCTCGATGACCTGCCCGGTGCACGCGTACTCTTCCAGCCGACGTCGGCGTGCACGCCGCGCCTTCGGTAAAGGACTCGCACGACTCGCAACCATGCGCCGTACGCCCCCGCTCTCCTCCACTGCCGCTCGCATCCGGCCTCCGGTCTTCGCGGAGCTCCAGGCGCGCATCGAGCGTCTCGCCGCGCGAGGCACCGAGCTCGTGCCCCTCCAGATCGGCGACACGTGGCTCGCGCCGCCCGAAGCAGCGAGCCGCGCCCTCGGCGCGACCGACGGGACCGACGCGTCCATCTATCGCTACGGCGCGACGGGGGGCGTACCCGCCCTCCGCGAGGCGATCGCACACGTCGTTCGACGCCATGGTCTCGACGTCGATCCCGTCGATGAGGTGCTCGTCGGCAACGGCGGAACGCACGCCCTCTTCTGCGCCGCGCGGGCGGTGCTCGACGCCGGCGACGAGGTGCTCATGGCCACGCCGTACTGGCCCCTCGCCCCCGGAATCTTCCACGCGTGCGGCGCCGTCCCCACCGAGGTCGCGCTCACGCAGCGCCTCTACGCGGACGAGGCGCTCGACGCCGGCGCCCTCTTCGCCGCCGCGATCGGGCCGCAGACCAAGGCGATCTACCTCATCTCCCCGAACAACCCGGATGGGAAGGTGCTGTCTCGCCGCCACCTCGAGCAGATCGCCGCGGTCGCGATCGAGCACGATCTCTGGGTATTCAGCGACGAGGTGTACGCCGCGACCGTCTTCGATGGGGAGCATGTGTCGATCGCGTCGCTGCCCGAGATGCGCGATCGGACCATCGTGCTCCACTCGATGTCGAAGAGCCATGCGCTCGCCGGCTGCCGCGTCGGCTTCGTGATCGCCCCGCCGCCCGTGGTGGCGTCGGGCCGTCGCGTGTCGACGCACAGCGCGTTCAACGTCTCGGTCGTGATGCAGCGCGCCGCGCTCGCGGCCCTGAGTGACGAGGCATTCCCCAGCGCCGCGAAGGCGACCTATCGCGACGCGCGCGATAGCGCCATGAAGGCGCTCGCCGGAGCGCCGGTGAAGGTCCATCGCGCGGAGGGTGCGACGTACCTGTTCCTCGACTTCGCTCCGGCGTTCGACGCCATGGGCACCGAGCGAGCCGGCGCGCGCCCCCTCGTCGCGCTTCTCGAGCGTGCGGTGGACCGCGGCGTCCTGCTTGCGCCCGGGGATGCGTTCGGGACGGGCTACGACACGTGCGCTCGTCTCTGCACCACGGCCGTTCCGGTCGACCGCGTCCTCCTCGGGATCGAGCGTCTCCTCGCTGCGCTCGACGCGATGAGCGCAGGGAAACCCTGAATCAATCAGCGAATTATGTAGTCTACATTGATTGGCTTGCCGGCCCGGGTCAGGTGGATCTGGAGCCGATCGGCGCCGGTGCGCAGCCGCGCGTAGGCCTCGAGCATCTTCTCGGGGTTCGACATGTCGAACCCATTCAGCGTCTCGAGCCGGTCGCCGTTCTCGATGCCGAGCATCGCGAGCACGCTGCCCTGCTTGATGCCGAAGATCTTCACACCCATGACGCGGTCGCCTTCCTTGTCCTGCACGATGCGCTGCTTCATCAGCTCGGCCTGCGCCTCGAGGATCCGATCGACCGCCGAGCGCTCGATCGCGTACTCGTTGGGGCCGAGCTTTGCGATCTGCTTGCCGACTTCGAGCTCCAGCTGCGTTTGCGAGCGCGGACCGCCGACTCGTGCTTCAGCCTGCGCGGTTGGCGGAGGTAGCGGCGCTCCGAAGAGCGGCGCCTGGCAGAGTCCCATGCGCCCCCGGAGCCAGACCCGATCGCGACCGACGTACTCGACGGTCAGAGAGCCCACGTCTCCGCCGCGCTTGCGCAAGAGGCGCTTGCCGCCGTAGTCGAGCGCGGCGAACGCGAACGTCTGGTCGTCCCCACCGACGAGGACGACGGGGCGCACGCCCTCGCAGAGAGGCGCGGTCCTCGGATCGCCGTCCTCGGGCGGCGCTCCGACGAGCCCCGCGGGGGCCTCGCGCAGCGGTCCGGTCACGTGATCGAAGGGATTGCGGTCGAGGATGGCGTTCGCGCTCGGTGCGCGCGCCACGGCCAGGAAGGCGGGCCCTTGCGGGGCGACGCCACTCGGTGGGAGCCGGCTGGCGCTCATCGTGCCCTCGACGAGCGCCGAGACGGCCGTGGCATTCAGGAACGCGATGAGCGCGAGGGAGGCCGGAACGGCAGCGGCGAGGAGCAAGCGATGGACCCGCATGACCTCCTCCCGTAAGCGAGGCTCGTGCCGATCGCGTTCCGGCCGCGAAATCCGCGGCTTCGAGGAGATCGCGCGTCGCGACCTCGCCAGCTTGGCGCGCGGGGGCATCGTGTCCGAAGGTGGGTTGTCAACGTGTCACGAGCGTTGGTTTCGGTCGCCGCAGGGAGTAGAAGCGCGGGTGATGCGCAACCGCCCGAGCCGCCTCCTCGCCTCCCTCGCTCCCGTCACCGTCGCCGCTCTCCTCGGTGTCGCTTGTGGAGCACCGCCGTCGCCGGCCGCACCGTGCCCCAACGCCCCGGAAGCGACGACCACGACGATGACGCCCCCCGCCGTCACCGCCGCGCCGACGCCCGAGGACGCGAAGAAGTTCCTCGAGCAGGTCGACAAGGACCTTCGCAAGCTCTGGGTCGCACGCGATCGCGCGGGCTGGGTGAACCAGAATTTCATCACCGACGACACCGAGGCGCTCTCGGCCTCCGGCGAGGAGGCGACCGCCGCGTACATCACCGAGGCGATCACGAAGGCGCGTCGCTTCGACGGCGTGAAGGGCCTCGACGCCGACGTCGCGCGCCAGCTCCTCCTCCTCAAGCTCGCGCAGGTCGTCCCCGCGCCCTCGAACGCCGAGGAGCGCGGCGAGCTGGCGACGCTGCAGAGCGGGATGACCGCGATCTACGGCAAGGGCGAGTACTGCCCGCCCGCGAATTCCGTGCTCGGCAAGAAGTGCCTCAAGCTCGACGACCTCTCACGCATCCTCAAGAAGAGCCGCAAGTACGACGAGCTCCTCGAGGCGTGGAAGGGCTGGCACGCGATCGCGCCGGTCATGAAGGACAAGTACGCGCGCTACGCGGAGCTCGGAAACAAGGGCGCGAAGGAGATCGGCTTCGGCGACATGGGCGCGCTCTGGCGCTCCGGCTACGACATGACGCCCGAGGCCTTCGAGGCCGACATCGAGCGCCTCTGGCAGGACGTGAAGCCGCTCTACGACGATCTCCACTGCTACGCGCGCAAGAAGCTCCGCACGCAGTACGGCAAGGACAAGATCCCCGAGAAGGCCCCGATCCCCGCGCACCTGCTGGGCAACATGTGGGCGCAGCAGTGGGACGCCATCTACGACGTCGTCGAGCCATATCCCGGACAAGGCTCGCTCGACGTCGACAAGAAGCTCCGCGAGAAGAAGTACGACTCGACGAAGATGGTGAAGCTCGGCGAGGGCTTCTTCACGTCACTCGGCCTCGACCCCTTGCCGAAGTCGTTCTGGGAGCGCTCGCTCTTCCTGCGCCCGAAGGACCGCGAGGTCGTGTGTCACGCGAGCGCGTGGGACGTGTCGTGGAACGACGACCTGCGCATCAAGATGTGCATCGAGCCGACCGAGGAGGATCTGATCACGATCCATCACGAGCTCGGTCACGATTTCTACTTCCACTACTATTTCAAGCTGCCGATCCTCTTCCAGGCCGGCGCGAACGACGGCTTCCACGAGGGCATCGGCGACACGCTCGCCCTCAGCGTGACGCCGCAGTACCTGAAGAACCTCGGGCTGCTCGATCAGGTCCCGAATAGCGACAAGGGACGCATCAACGTCCAGATGAAGATGGCGCTCGACAAGGTCGCCTTCCTCCCGTTCGGGCTCATGATCGA
>JANXVA010000764.1 GCA_025351875.1 Myxococcales bacterium
CGTCCGCGCCGATGGCCGCGGCACGCTCGTCGGCATGGGCCTCCCGCGCGGCCGCGGCGGTCGATGTCGTCTGCACGACCTGCGCTCGTGGCAGGTGCTTGGCGATCCACATGCGGCATTGCGCGAGCGCCTGCGGATGCGAGTACACGGCGGTGACGTCTTCGAGCTTACGCGCGCACGACAGGAGGCAGTGCGAGACGGGAAGGACGTACTCTTGCCGGATGAACAGCTCGCCCTCGAGGAGCGCGTCCGAGGTCATGCTGACGGCGCCCTCGGTGGAGTTCTCGAAGGGGACCACGCCGTAGGTTGCATCCTTGCTTTGGACGGCGTCGAAGACCGCCTCGATGGTCGCGCACTCGCGGTAGCGTGCCTGGAGGCCGAAGAGGTGGCGCGCGGCCATCTGCGAGAACGTGCCTTCCGGACCGAGGTACGCGACACGGAGCGGCTCCTCGACGGAGAGGCAGCCGCTCATCACCTCGCGGAAGACGGCGCGGATCGCGTCCGGCGGGAAGCGGTCGGCTCGCTTGACGAGGCGCTCGAGGACCTGTCTCTCGCGCTCGGGATCGTGGAACACTTCGACGTCGGCCGCGCGTTTCACGGCGGCGACCTCGCGCGCGACGTCGGCACGCTGCTCGAGCAGGGCGAGGATCGTGTCGTCGAGAGCGTCGATGCGCGCGCGGGCCTCGCCGAGCTGCGGTGGGGTCCGGGCGGACCGGGCGGGGGCCGCGGACGGGATCAGGGGGGCCCCGCGAGGTCGCCCCGATGGAACCTTGGCGCCGCGCCGGTCCGAATGGGACTTCACGCCGACATCGTCGCATGACTAGGATGCTTCCGCGATGCCCGAAGCCAACGTGCTCTATTCCGTGACTGCGGTTGTCGTGGTCGGGCTCGTAGCTTGGGTCGCGGTCGTCCTGAAGACGGCGAAGGAGCCCTGGTCGCGCCCGCCTGTTCCGCAGCCTCGCGCGGAGGACGTGCCGCTCGAAGCTGAGCCCGCGACGGCCGACGAGCCCGCGAAGGTCGACGAGCCCGCGAAGGCCGACGAGCCCGCGAAGGTCGACGAGCCCGCGAAGGTCGACGAGCCCGCGAAGGTCGACGAGCCCGCGAAGCCATCGGCGTGATCGCCCGCCGCCGCGAACGTACGTGGCGCCTGCGATCTCCGACGCGGCCGCCTCAGCGAGCGACGCCGAAGCTCACCTGCGGGAAGAGATCGTCTCCGCTGTCGGTGCGTCGCATCGCATCCAGCGTCGCGATGACGACGTCGTAGGGCACCTGCGCGTTGGCGCTGATCATGACGTCGCGTTCGTCCGCGAAGGTCGACGCGGAGGCCTTCAGCTTCAACGCGCATGCCTTGAGCGCATCGTAGTCGTACTCCGAACCACGCTTCGGCACGGCGAGCCCGCTCCCCGTGTCGACACACCCCGGGGCGACGTTGCCGCCCTTCGCCTTCACGCTGAAGCCTTCGGGGACAACGAGAACGGTGAGGCCGAGCGTCGTCAGGCGCGGAGGTCGGACGCCCGGGCGGGGCGGTGACGCCTCGATCGTCGCCGTGAACGTGATGGCGACGGTCGCGAGCACGAACATCAGCACGTTGGTGATGATGTCGAGAAATGGAACGACATTGAGCTCACCGCCGTCATCCTCGGGGCCGCCCTCGTGCGGGGTCGCAAGCCTGCGGATCTTGGCGCGCTGACCCGCGCTGAGGCTGCCTTCATCGTCGGTGCGAGTGGCCATCCTGATGCAGACCGCAACGCGAGCGAGAAGTTCCCTCGTGTGATCACGCCTCGCGGTGATTCGCATCGTCGACGCGAACCGCAACGCACAAGTGTATGATTTAAAGAAGAATTATGGGAATGAAGCGAGGCGGCCTCGGGTATACCCAACCCGATGGAGGCACTCGACGCTCTGCGACTCCACCCAACTCGAGCCATGCGGCAGCGCTCGGCGGGCTCGTTCGGCGCTTCGTGGAAGGACTGGCGTGAGGTCCCGCGCGCGCTCCTTCACGAGCGATCTGCTTGCAGGCCTGACCGTCGCCGCGGTCGCGCTTCCGCTCGATGTGCAGGTCTCGGGGCCAGCAGCCGCGCTGAGCGTGATGGTTCTCGCGCTCTCGAAGGACTTCGGCGTGACCGGCGTTGCCGCCGCGACGATCTACATCGGGCTCTTCGCGCTCGCGCTCGCGCTCGCCGGCCGCGATCTCGTCGCGGAGGCGAAGGGGCAGTACCCGACGGCGATTGGACGCGCTCTCGCAGGTCTCAAGCAGAAGCCGGCGCTCTTCAAGGCGTACAACGAGCTCTGCGATCTCTCGCTCGTGAGGCCGCACCGCACGGTGACGTTCCGAGGGTTCGCGGAGGGAGAGCTGCGGGCGGTGGACGCGGCGATGGTCGTGCCGCCGACGGAGACGAGCGCGAACGGGAGCGCAGCGCAGCTGCCGCCGCTTCCCGCGCAGGCGGATGGCTTGCTGGAGCGGAGCGCGTAGGAGCGAGAGAGCCTCGACCCTGACCGGCGTCCGCCTCCCGTCAGGGAAGGGGGTGCTTCACGAAGAAGTCCCACATCGCGTCGGTCGCGACGATGTCCGTCGTCGTGTGGCCCAGCGAGGGCACCGGCGTGCCGCCCGGCCACGTGTGTCCGCCGCTCGCGACCGTGCAGAGGTTGACCTCGGCGCCGGCCTTGCAACCGTCATACGTCACGCACGTGACCTCGCCCTTCTTCGACGTCTCGCGCGGCGTCAGGCTGCAACCGCTGCGCCCCGCCCAGCCGGCCATCGTCTGTGCGACGGAGGGAAAGCCCATGGTGGGGGCTCCGCCGTAGGCGACGAGCGGATCGAGGGTCCCGTGGAACTGGAAGACCGACATCGGGCGCGTGGGGTTGCACGTCGGGATGCCCAGCACGCCGGCGACCGGCGCGACCGCCGCGATGCGCGTCGAGAGCTCGCACGCGAGCCGGTGCGAGAGGAAGGCGCCGTTCGACATGCCCGTCGCGAAGACGCGGTGCGCGTCGACGCAGAGCTTGGACTCGACTTCGTCGATGATCTTCCCGACGAAGCCGACGTCGTCGATGGCCGAGCTCGCAGCCTCACCGCAGCATGCGCCGGCGTTCCAGCTCTGCGAGATGCCGACGCCCTCGGCGTGAACGGCGATGAACCCCGCGGAGTCCGCCTTCTCGCTCATGTGAGCGAGGAGGTTCTGCTGCACGCCGTTCGACGTGTAGCCGTGGAAGTTCAGGACGACCGGGACGGGCTTTACCGGGTCGTAGCCGCTCGGGACGTGCACGTGCACCGTGCGATCCTTGCCGCCGACCTTCAGCGTCCAGTCGAGGTCGCCAGCGAGCGCCGCCTTGCCGACGCACGGCGCGGCCGGAGGAAGGGGAGCGGTGGTCGCGCCTGGCGGCGCATCGGACGTCGTCGGGACGTCGGTGCCGGGCGGGGTCGTGCCGTTCGAGGAGGTAGTCCCCGCAGGGGTCGCGCTGCCGACGTCGTCGGTGCCGCATGCGCCCGTCGTCGCGATGACGAGAGCTGCCGTGAGCCATGCCAGGGTCTTCGTCGTGATCATGTCGCGCCTCGTCTTTTCTTCGGGGTGGCCTTCGCGGTGCGGGCGGCGGCCCTGGGGCGCGCCGTGAGCTTGGAGGTGAGCGCGGCGAGCGTCGCGTCGACCAGCGGCCGCAGCACCTCGGCGAGCGGCTTCGCGCGCGGGCTCGAGGTACAGTGCAGCGCCGCGCCGAGGTAGGAGGCCATGAGCAGGCTCACCACCGTCTCCGCGTCGGCGCCGAGGATCGCGCCGCTCTCGATCCCCTCGCGCGCGTCTGCGGCCATGAGGACGAAGAGGCGGCTGAAAACGGCGTCGGTCGCGCCACCGACCTCGCGGCTCTCGAGCGACGCGATGAGCACGGCGCGGCTCAGCTCGATGTTGGAGGCGGCCTGGGTGCCGAGCGTCATCGTCGCGGCCTCGAGGCGTTCGACGACCGAACCGCGGCGCGCGACGATCCCCTCACGCGCAGCCATCGCCGCGCCGATCTGCAGCTGGACGAGCGTGACGACGATGGCTTCCTTCGTCTTGAAGTGCACGAAGAAGGTGCCCTTGGCGACGCCGGCGCGCTCGGCGATCTGCTCGACCGTCGTGCGCCGCCAGCCGATCTCGCTCACGAGCTCGATCGCAGCGGTGATGAGCCGCCGCTTCGTCTCGCGCGTCTGGTCGTCTCGCCTGCTGGAGCGCGGTCGCAGCTCGATGACGTTGGAGGGGCCCAAGGCGGGTGCACCCTACTCGCTGACCCGTGGTCAGTCAATGACCTCCGGTCAGTGACTTTCAGTCACTCGAACCCCCGCTCTTCGGGGACCGCGATCTTCGCGGCCTTCAGCACGCCGCGCAGCACGTAGTCGACGTACGCCTCGTTCCCGCTCGTCCAGAGCACGAAGGGCACCCGCAGCTCGCCGTCCCCGTCGATCGCCGCGAGGAGCTCGACGGCCCCGATCGCGGGCAGCTCGTGCAGGGTGACCAGCGGCGGGATCGCGTTCTCTTCCTCGAACCTCGCGACGTCGAACGTCAGCGCGCCGTCAAAGGCGCCGATCGCGCCCTTGTGACGCTCCGGATCGAGCTGCGAGAGCGGCAAGAGCTCCCAGCCGGCGTCGATGAGCACGGGGAACATGTCCTCCTCGGAGGACTCCTCGAACGGCAGCGCGTCGAGGTCCGGCGGAGGCGCGCCGATCTCGACGAGGCGCTCGGCGAGCGCGAGGGAGGCACGCTCGCGCCGCTCTCCCGTGCTCCAGAACGCCGCGAGCACGGCGACCAGCTCGGCGTCGCTGGCCTTTCGGTGAAGGCGCTCGTCCTTCGATGCTCGATCGATGCTCGGGTCCGCGAGCGCTGCCGCGGCCCACGCCTTGGCCTCGGCGAGCGCCGGTTCATCGGCCTCGAACTCGGATGACGCGCACGCCGCCTCGACCGCGAACGCGTGCACCAGATGCAACCTGCTCGCGACGTACCGGTGCTGCCCGAGCGCGCGGACGAACCGCACGAGCGCCTCCGCCGACCCCGCGTTGATCTCGTGCCCGATCACAGCCCGAAGAATCCCTTGATGCCGTCGACGATCCTCTCGCGCTCCGTGGCGTGGCGCGACCTGCGCTCTCCCGCGTCGAGACCGTCGCGGACGGCGATGAGCTCGACACGACGCGCCGCCATGTTCTCGGAGAGCTCGCCCACGATCTCGGGCCGCTCGAGGAGTACCTGCTCGAAGGTCTGCTTGCCGAGGCGGAAGCAGTCGACTTCGCCCATCGCGACGACGTCGGCGGCACGCGGCTCACCCGTCATGAGGCCCATCTCGCCGAAGAAATCGGGGGCCTTCAGGGTCGCCACGACCTTCGCATGCGAGGGCTCCGGACCGGGGCCGTCGGGATCGACGTTGGCCCGGATTTCCACCGTCCCGCTGGTCAAGACGTAGAGCCAGTGCGCGACCGCGCCCTGACGAGTGACCACCTCGCCGGCCGTGTATACGACGTGGCTCATGCCCTCGGCGAGCGTCTCGAGCTCGTCCTCGCGGAGGTTGCGGAAGAGGCTCACGCTCTTGATCGCCGAGAGGCGCTCGCTCAACTTGCGCTTCGACTTGAGCTCCGTGCGTGCCTCGTCTTGCACCTCGACGAACATCGTTCGAGCAGGGATGGCGAGCGGGATACCCGCGCGGCGCAGCGCCGTGTAGATGCGCGTGCGGACGCGCGAGTTCGTCGGGTCGTCCGCGGCGAGGTCGGTGAGCCAGTAGCGAACCGCGTAGGTCGCGAAGCTCTCGCGCATCTCCTTCGTGAAATCCATGCACACGACGTTCGGCTTGGGGTCCGAGGCGACGCCGTCGATGGGCGAGGCGTTCACGGCGTCGCCGACGACCTGGATGACGCGCGTCGGCGCGAAGCGAAAATCGACGTTGAACCAGACCCACATGCGCTGCGGGACCGCTCGACCCTCGCGCTTGCCGAGGATCATGATGTTGTTGCCGAGCAGCTGCACGTTGGGGACGATGATCGTCGACCAGTCGCGCGTTTCGACGACGGTGTGGCGCCAGCGGACCTGCTTCACGCGGCCTTGCTTGCCGTTCTCCAGCTGGATCCAGTCGCCCTCGTGGATCGACCCGTCGAGCTGAAGCGCGACGCCGCCGAGGATGTTGCCGAGCGTGCTCTGGAGCGAGATCGCGAGCACGGCGCTGACGACTGCGCTCGTCGCGAGGACGCTGCTCGGATCGAGGCCGTGGCCGGAGAGCACGCCGAGGGTCGCGACGATGTAGCCGACGCCGATGACGAGATCGCTCGCGATCATCGGGAAGCCGACGCCGAGCCTTGGGAGCGCGACGGAGAAGCCCACGGTACCGACGATGTTGACCAGCGTGAACGCCTGCAGCAACGCGGCGGCGACCTGCATCCGCCCGGCCCACTTGGTCGCGCCCGCGGCATCGAGCGCGTGCTCGAGCGCGAGGCACGCGAGATAGACCACGAACAGGATGACGACGCGTCGTACGCGGACGCGCTGCGATGGCGCGAGCGCGTTCACGATCGCGGCGGTCGCGACGACCCCCGCGAACATCCCGATCACCCAGAAAAGGTCCGTCTTCATCCCGCCGGCCGCACGGAACACCACTGCGCGGCGCTGCGTCAAGCAGAAGGGGGCCCCGGAGGCTTGAACGCGGGGACCAGGCTTTGCATGCAGCGCACGCGACACAGGGTTGCGAAGGTCGCCTAGGATAGCGCCCGCGTGCTCAACCCTGGCTCCGTCGTCGGCGATGCGTCGCATCGCTACCAGATCGTCCGTGCGCTCGATCGCGGCGGGATGGGCGAGGTCTACGAGGCGACGCAGGTGCAGCTGGCGCGCCGCGTCGCGCTGAAGACCATCCGCGCCGACCTGGCCAGCAAGCCGGAGCTGCTCGCGCGCTTCCGTCGCGAGGCGGAGTCGGCCGCGGCGCTGGGCCATCCAAACATCGTCCAGGTGACCGATTTTCAGGCCAATGCTGGGGAGCCGGCGTTCCTCGTCATGGAGATGCTCGACGGCACCACGCTCGCGGAGGTGCTCCAGCGGGAAGGTCGCCTCGACCCGTCGCGCGCGGCGTTCATTGCCGTGCAGCTTCTCTCCGGCCTCGCGGCTGCGCACCGCGCCGGCATCGTCCATCGCGACGTGAAGCCCGGGAACGTCTTCCTGCAGTCCACGAGCGTGATGCGGGACCTCGTGAAGGTGCTCGACTTCGGCGTCGCGAAGCTCGCGCTCGAGGCGACGCCCGGGGCCCATCCGATGACGCAGGCAGGGGAGGTGCTCGGCACGCTCGCGTACATGGCGCCCGAGCAGGCGATGAGCGGCGCGGCGGTCGATGCACGTACCGACATCTTCGGCGTCGGAGCGACGCTCTTCCACGCGCTCTCGGGCGTTCGTCCGTTCGACGCGACGGAGCCGGGCGTCGGTCGTACGCCGCTCGAGAAGATCGCGCCGTGGGTACATCGCGATCTCGCAGCGGTGATCGAGCGCGCGCTCCTGCGATCGCCCGATGGGCGCTGGGCGAACGCCGACGAGATGGCCGCCGCGCTCCAGCCCTTCGCGGTGGCGCCAGGGGCGCGTCCCTCCGCGAATCCTCCTTCGGGCTCGTCCGCGCCGATGGAGCGGATCAGCGGGTGGGACCCCGCGGCGATCGGACGTCTCGAGGCGCCGACGGGAGGGTCGTCCTTCGGTCCGGCCACCGTTCCCCACGGCGCGAGCGCGTACGCGCCGACCGGCCGTGCGCCGTCCGGGTACCCGGCGCCGCCGGGCTCCGATCCTTCGGTGTTCGCTCCGCGCGATGCGACGCTGCTGGGGCACGGCGCGCGGGCCCCCGTCCCTCACGCGGCGCTGCCTCCCGTGGCCGTCGCTGCGCCTCCGTTCGCGTCCGTCGCGTCGTACGGTCCCGTACCGGGCGCTGTCGGTGCATCGGCGCCGCCGGGCGCAGTCCCCATCACGATGCCCTCCGGCGGGCGTGGGTACCCGCAGGCCTATCCCACGGCGCCGTCCTCGGATCCGCGCATGTCGGCGCCGATGGCGATGGCGATGCCGCGGCACGGTACCGGGAGCAAGCCGTGGTGGATCCTCGTCGTGGTCGTCATCGTGCTCGCGGTCGCGGCCCCGTATGCGCTCTCGATGCTCGCGTATCGCAACGCGACGAACCCCGACACGATCGCGACGAACGTCGAGCGTGAGGTGCTGAAGCAGCCGAAGCAGCCGTGTCCGCAGTTCGAGCGTTGCTCGGTGACCACCGAGGAGCACGGCCTCACGTACTCGACGTGCTCGAAGGGTCTCGCGTCGTCGGGGATCTTCAGGCCCGGTGAGCTGATCCTCGCGGGCAAGGAGACGCGCGTGGCGATCATCAGCAGCGACCTGCCCGGCCGACGCCACATGGTGCGTTTCCTCACCGCGCAGCAGGAGCAAGAGATGGGCGACGACGAGATCATCGGCCGCCTCTGTCGCCCCGTACCGCGATCGGCGACGGGGCAAACGGTACCCTGAGCCACGTGATCGCGCGGTCGGCCTCCTGCAAGGTGAGCATGGCGCTCGCTGTGCTTGCCCTGACGGCGCTCGCGCGCGACGCCGCGGCGAGCCCGACGTCGCGCCTGGTCTACGTGCGCGGTGCGGGGGCCGAGTCGTGTCCCGACGAGCCGGAGATGCGTCGTGCCGTCGCGACGCGCCTCGGCTACGACCCGTTTCGTCCCCTCGCATCGACGACCCTCACCGCCGAGGTACGCCGAGAAAATGGCGTCTTTCGCGGCCGAGTAAAGCTCGTCGACGACGCGGGCGTCGAGCGAGGCGCGCGCGATCTCGAGAGCCGCGCCGCCGACTGCCGCGACCTCACGACCGCCATGGCGCTGTCGATGAGCATCGCCATCGATCCTCTGAGCCTCATGCGCCCAATCCCCGCGGATCCAGAGGTCGTCGACCAGCCCCTCTCGCCCGTGCCCGTGCCCGTGCCCGATCTCCCTCCCCCGGGCACGGACGACGGACGGCAACCTCCACCTCCACCTCCACCTCCACTTCCTCCTGGCGATCCCCTCCGCCTCTCCTTCGCGATCGCGACCCACATCGCCTTCGGCATCGCCCCTGCACCTTCGCTCGGCATCCGCCTCTCCGCCGAGGTCCGCACCACGCGCCTCTCCCTCGGCCTCGAGGGCCGCCTCGATCTCCCCGCGAGCGCCGAGACCGCCGAAGGCGGACGCAGCCGCACCTCGCTCTCGGGCGGGACGCTCGTGCCGTGCGTGCGAGTCCCGCTCGCATGGGCCTGCGGCGTCCTGCTCGTCGCGCGCGTCGACGCCGAGGCCGTCGACGTGACGTCGCCGCGCAGCGAAGGCTTCCTCTTCCTGGGCGCCGGAGGGCGGCTCGTGACGGCGTTCCCGCTCGGGCAGGACTTCAGCCTCCGCCTCGGCGGAGACATCCTCGCGCATCCGCTCCCCTTCGAGCTGACCGTCAACGGACGCCGCATTTACCGCTCTTCCACGGTGTCCGCGCTCGCCGGTCTCGGCCTCGCGTGGATTTTTTGACGGATCCCCCGTGCTCGTCCCAAGCCCCTTCGATCCATGCCGCCGGTGACCCAGAAGAACGCGATGGTCGCGCGCTTCGAGGCGATCTTCGAGGCGGAGCTGTCGTACGTGTGGACGTCGCTCCGGCGCCTCGGCGTCCAGTCGCGCGATCTCGAGGACGTCGCGCACGAGGTGTTCCTCAAGGCCTATGAGAACCTGCCTCGCTACGATGCCTCGCGGCCGATCCGGCCCTGGCTCTTCGCGTTCGCGTTCCGCTTCGCGTCCGACTACCGGCGCCTCGCACGTCATCGAACCGAGCTCTACGGTGACGACGAGCCCGGCCGCGCGAAGGAGCCCGACGCCGAGCAGGCGCTCGCGCAGCGGCAGCGCGAGGAGCTCGTCGCGCTCGCGCTCGACGCGATCGAGATCGAGCGGCGCGCCGTCTTCATCCTCCACGAGATCGACGAGGAGCCGATGCCCGACGTGGTGCTCACGCTCGGGATCCCGCTCAACACTGGCTATTCACGCCTCCGCGTCGCACGCGAGGAGTTCACGACGGCGCTGCGCCGTCTCACCCGAGCCCAGGGAGAGCTGCGATGAGCCCTGACGACATCCCCGAGCTCCCGCTGGAGGCGCGCGATGCGCTCGCGCATGGGAAGAAGATCGAAGGGCCCGACGAGGCCATACGCGCCCGCATGCGTGCGCGCCTGCTCTCGGCGCTGCCTCCGCTGCCTGACGGTGGAGGAGGAGGGGAGGGCGAGCCGCCCGCGGGAGGCGGCGGCGGCGCAGGCGCATTGCCGAGGGTCCCGCTCTGGGCCGTCGGCGTCGCGCTCCTCGTCGGAGGCGCCGCGGGGCTCAGCTATCCGCGTACGCCGGTCGAGCGCGTCGTGGTCATGCCCGGACCTCCGCTCACGCTGAGCGCCTCGGCGCCAACTCCGCCCGTCGCGGCGCCTGCGTCCTCGCTCCCGTCGATCGACATGAAGGATCTCCCGTCGATGCCGGTCGCCTCCGCCCCCGCACCCCGCGGAGACGACCTGGCGGCCGAGCGAGCCGCGCTCGACGTCGCGCGCACCGCACTCGGTCGCGGTGACGGAGCAAACGCGCTCGCAGCCTGTGACGAACACGCGCGCAGGTACCCGCGCGGGGCCCTCTCCGAGGAGCGCGAGGCGATCGCCGTCCAGGCCCTCGTCCTCGAGCATCGAGGCGCCGACGCCCGCGCGCGCGCGGAGCGCTTCCGAAAGACGCATCCGAGGAGCATCCTGTTACCCGCGGTCCTTGCCGCAGCGGGAATCGATCCTTGACCAAGCCTTCGTACGTCGCGCCTGTCGTTCTCGTGGTGGCCGCGCTCGCCAGCACCGCGAGCGCGATCTCCGCGTGCGCACCGCGCATCGTCGACGTCGGCACCAACGACGCATCGCCCGCCGAACCGGGGCCGACCGCGATCGCGCTCGATTCGGGCCTCAGCCGCTCGCAGTACGGCTGCGTCGACCTTGCCGATGACGACGTGCGCGCGCTCCGCGTGGGTGCCTGCGGCGGTCAGTGTACGTCGACGCCCGATCAGCCCTACGAGCTCGAGTCGAAGCAGGCCGTCGTCGCCGCCCTCGCCGGCAAGTGGATGTATTGCGCAGGCGCCCTCGGCCCCGCCGACGCCATCGGCCTCGAGCTCGCCCCGGGCTGTCGCGTCTACTTCCTCCGCAAGGATCTGAACGGCGTCGCCGTGCGCGGCACCGAGGCGGCGTACCAGGCGACGTACGACATCTACGATCCGCGCCCCGCCGGCGCGCCGCGCCGCATCGACCTCCACCTCGAGGACGGGACGACCGTGACGTTCGACGTCGCCGCTCACCGCTGCCCCGAGCATCTCCAGCTCGCCTCGCTTGGTCGCACGATCGAGCTCGCGCCCGACTTCGGCGACGCCGGCCGCCCCGACCCCGTCGCGTTTAGGTAGCGATCTACTCCGCGAGCGCTTCGCCGATGAGGCGCTTCTGCTCGAGCTCGTGGCTTGCCTTGCTGCCAGTAGCCGGGCTCGCGGCCGCGCCGCGCGCGACCACCGAGAGCGGCATGCGCTCGCCGATCAGGCTCCGCAGGTTCGCGTTGAGGAAGTACCAGGCGCCCATGTTGCGTGGCTCTTCCTGGACCCACACGAGCCGCGTGCCGTCCGCGTAGACGGCGAGCGCCTTGGTGAGCGCGTCACCGACGGGGTAGAGCTGCTCGAGGCGCACGATGGCGACGTCCTCGCGCTTGAGGGTGCGCCGGGCGTCGAGCAGGTCGTAGTAGACCTTGCCCGAGCAGAGGAGCACGCGCTTCACCTTGCTCGGCGTGGTCTCCGTGTCCGGGATCACGCGCTGAAACTCGCCGGTCGCGAGATCGGCAGTGGTGGACACTGCCTCCTTGTGACGGAGCAGCCCCTTCGGCGTGAAGATGACGAGCGGCTTGCGCCACGGGCGAAGGACCTGGCGCCGCAGGACGTGAAACATCTGCGCGGGCGTCGTCAGGTTGCAGACCTGGATGTTGTCGGACGCCGCCATCTGGAGGAAACGCTCGATGCGCGCGCTCGAGTGCTCGGGGCCCTGACCCTCGTACCCGTGGGGGAGGAGCATGACGAGGCCCGAGAGGCGAAGCCACTTGTCCTCGGCGGACACGATGAACTGGTCGATGATGACCTGCGCGCCGTTCACGAAGTCGCCGAACTGCGCCTCCCAGATGACGAGGCCTTCCGGGCAGTCGAGGCTGTAGCCGTAGTCGAACGCAAGGACACCCTGCTCGGAGAGCGGGCTGTCGTAGACCTCGAACTTGCCGCCGTTCTCCTCGCCCAGCTTCGCCAGCGGCGTGAAGCGCTGACCGTTTTGCATGTCGTAGATCGTCGCGTGCCGGTGGGTGAACGTGCCGCGGCGCGAGTCCTGGCCGGAGAGGCGGATACGACGGCCCTCGGCGACGAGCGACCCGAATGCGAGGTGCTCGGCCGTGCCCCAGTCGAACGGCGTTCCGCTCGCGACGCGCTCGCGCCGAAGGTCGAGCATCGCCTTGATCTTCGGGTTGACGTGGAAGCCTTCGGGGACCTCGGACAGCTTGACGGCGAGCTCCTGCAGCTTGGCTTCGCCAACCTTGGTCTCGACCTCCTCGACGCGTCCGTCAGGGCCGCCGTAGTAGGAGGTCCAGATGCCTTCCATCGCGGAGGGCGCGCGGAGCCAGTCGCCCTTCTTCTCTTCTTCCAGCGCGAGCTCGAGAGCGGCCTTGCGATCGGCCTTGAGCTTGTCGCCGAGCTCGGTCGTCACCTGTCCGGAGCGCGCGAGCTTGTTGACGTAGACCTCGCGGACCGTCGGCTTCTGGTCGATGAGGTGGTACATCACCGGCTGGGTGTAGCGCGGCTCATCGCCCTCGTTGTGGCCGTAGCGGCGGTAGCAGAGCATGTCGATGACGACGTCCTTGCCGAACCGCTGCCGGAACTCGATCGCGAGGCGCGTGACCTGGATGACCGCCTCCGGATCCTCACCGTTCACGTGAAAAACAGGCACCCTCATCATCCGTGTGATGTCGGTGCAGTACCGCGTGGAGCGCGAATCCTGAGGAAGGGTCGTGAAGCCGATCTGGTTGTTGACGACGAGGTGGATGGTGCCGCCGGTCGTGTAGCCCTCGAGGCCCGCCATGTTGAGGGTCTCGGGGATGACGCCCTGACCCATGAACGCCGCGTCGCCGTGGATGAGGAGCGGCATCACGCCAAGGCGCTTCTGGCGATCCTGCTTGGCGCGGACGCGACCCTCGACGACCGGGTTGACGAACTCGAGGTGGCTCGGGTTGAACGCCAGGGAGAGGTGAACCTTGCGACCGGTGGACGTGATGCGATCGGCCGAAGCACCGAGGTGGTACTTCACGTCGCCGCGCCCGAGGTTGCGCTCGGGGTTCGAGTCGCGGAACGCCGCGAAGATCTCGCGGACGTTCTTGCCCATGATGTTGGCGAGGACGTTCAGGCGGCCACGGTGGGCCATGCCGATGACGATCTCCTCGATGCCGTGGCTGGCCGCGTAGTCGATCAGGAGATCGAGCGTTGCGATCATGCTCTCGGCGCCCTCGGCGGAGAACCGCTTCGCGCCCAGGAAGTTCGTGTGCACGAATTGCTCGAAGATCTCGGCGTCCGTGAGGCGGGTGAGGACGCGGATCGTCTCCTCGCGGTCGAGGGACGCGCGGTTGCGTGACGACTCCATCGCGTTCTGCAGCCAGTCGCGGGCCTCGGGCTCCTCGATGTGCGTGTACTCGACGCCGATCGACCCGCAGTAGGTCTCGGAGAGGTGGTTGATGATCTCGCGGAGCGTCGCGCTCTCCGGGATGCCCGACATGCCGACGGTCGGGAAGGTGACGTCGTAGTCGGCCTCCGTGAGACCGAAGTTCGCGAGCTCGAGCTCGGGTGCGGCCTCGGGAGGGGTGCCGAGCGGATCGATCTTCGCGAAGAGGTGGCCGCGCACGCGGTACGCGTTGACGAGCTGGTAGACGCGCCCCTGGAGGGCGGCCGCGGCGAGCAAGCGCTCGTCACGAGAGCCGTTGGTGGTGCGGTCGCGATCGGGGAAAGCGCCGTAGGTCGCGGTGCCTTTGATCCGCGGAAGCGCGGCCGCCGCGAGCGAGGCCGCAGGCGCGATGTTGCCGTTGGCGTGACCGTTCCCAGGCGCGTGTGCGGCCGTGCCGTTGCCACCGCCGTTGGCGCCCGCAGGCGCGGAGCGCTCACCTCTTGCCGACGACTCGAACGCGTCGAAGAACGTCCGCCACTCGTCGTCGACAGAGGCGCGGCTCTGGCGATACTGGGCGTGGAGATCCTCGACGAAACCTGCGTTGATCCCGAACTCCTCGAACATTGCGGATCCCTCTCTTATAGGGGCATGCGGCGCGCGGGTCGAGAGCCTAGGAGGTCATCCACGAAGCGTGCGGCACGTTGGTTTGCGGCTGAGGTCGCCGCTCGCGGCGCCGGCGAGCACGCGCGCGCTACCGCTCTCGCTGCGAGAGCCAGGCGGTGAGGTCGGCGCTCGGCTCGAGGACGACGAGCACGGCGTCGATGGTGATCGAGGAGACGACCGTCCCCGCCGGCGCGATGTGCACGCCCCCGCCGTCGCGCCACACGACGACGCGTACGGCCTGCGAGGTCTGGATCTCGGGGTCGTGCACCGTCGACAGCGGCGCGCGCGCGGGCGGCGGAGAGACCGAGGGCGGACGCGCCTTCGGAAGGGCGAACGCGGTCGTCTTCCGATCGCCCGCGTGCATGTGGTCCATCTCGTCGCCGGTGAGGTTCTCCGTGGGCGAAGCGTCCCAATCCTCGGCCGACTTCTCGCGCTCGGCCTGCAGCAGCTCGTCGCGATGGCCGACGATCGTGGGTTCCTGCTCGGGACGGCTGCGGCGCTTCGCGCGAGCGTTCGTGACCACCTGATCGGCGGCATCGCCAGTGATGATCACGGTGACCTCGCTCGTGTGCGCGTGTTTGTCGAGCGCGCGCTCCGCCGTCACGCCGTCGACGGCGGTGTGCGGGGCGGTGTCGAGCACGCCCGCGGCCTTTGCCTCGGCGTCGAGGTTCTCGCGTGAGCGGCGGCGTGCCTTCGGGCTCCTGTTCGGAGGCTCGGAAGGCGTGCGATTCGTGAGGATCCCGCGTCCGGCCTGAGGGCCCTGCCGAGCCTCGCTCGTGGCGAGCGGCGTGATGGGACGCGGGGCGGCGCGCGGCGCGACGGAGGCTCTCGGCGGCGACGATGCGCGCGAGGGAAGAGGAAGCGGCGCGGGCGGAACCGAGCGAGACCCTGGCGGGGCCGGGGCCGACTTGCCCGTGAGAGGCGGGCGGCTCGCGGAGCTCGGGGCCATGCCGGGCGGAGGGAGCGCCGAGGAGCGCGCCGTGTTGGGCGCGCTGGTCGACGGCGCCTTCGGGGCCTCGGGCGGAGCGCCGCCTGCGTAGCCCGGGCCGTCACCGAGCGACGCGCGCGACCGACGCGCAACCAGCGACGCGAGCTCGGAGGCGGCCTTCGCGAGCTCGAGATGTCGCTCGTCGTTCTCGGCGTCGGACGCGGCCTCGGCCGCCTTGCGGACCCACTTGATGCCCTCGAGGTGGTCGCCTCGAGCCCACATCGCCTCGGCGGTGGACAGCGCCCACGACACGTCCTCCGGATCCTCGGGCCTCGCCTCGGGGACCTCGGGAAAGGCGAGCTCGTCTTCGGCGGCCATGAGCGTCGGATCGTCGGTGAATGGGGGGATTATGGCAAGTCTTCTCGGTTCACCGTCGCGCTCGCCTCGGCCGCGAGCACCTCGAGGGCCAGAAGAGCTTTTCGGTGGGGTTCATGAGGGATCCGGCATTTTCGGACCCTCGCAGGCTCGGATCGCGCCGAATCCTGGCCCGATGGCGGTCGTTCCCCAAGACGCCGCACGGGCCTTCGACTAGCGTGCCAGGCATGTCGAACGTGAAGCCGGCGACGAGCAGCAAGGGGTCGAAGAAGGGTGGAAAGGGCGAGGCGCCCGAGCCCCCCGTTCTCGACGCTTCCGTGTCGGCCGATCTGGCACGTGCATTCTCGAACGCCTGGACCGTGGATCTCTCGCGCTCCTCCGCGGAGACGGTGCCGCGCCGGGCGCAGGCCATCGGCCTGGTCCTCAAGCCCGAGAGCGTGCAGTCGATCCTCGACGCGCTCGCCAAGTACGTCCCGCTCCTCGGTGAGGTCGACGTGGTGATGAACCGCGATTCGAAGACCCCGAAGGAGCGCGAGCAGCGCAAGCCATGGCAGTCGCGCGTCGTCGGCGTGGGCATCGTGGCTCACGCGCTCCGCCTCGTTCCGTCGGACACCGTCGACGCCTCGCTCGCCGCGCTCCTCGCGAGCTCGCCCAGCGAGACGGTCCGCGAGGAGCTCCTCAAGGCTCTCCTCGGTGACGCGACGCTCGGCACGAAGCCGGGCGCGCTCGCGTCTCTCGTCGCGTTCATCGACGACCCCGCCTGCAACGACCTCGCGCTCCTCCGCGCCGGCTTCCGCTCGCTCTACACGCTCGACGCGAAGAAGGCTCACGACCGCTGGCGGAAGGCGCTCATCGGTGTCGACGTGAACGCGCCGCGCTCGGTCTGGCTCGCGAAGGTCGCGCTCGAACAGATGGAGGTCCACAAGGCCGACGTCGACGACCTCGCGCCGGTCGTGTTCCCGCTCATCAAGCTCCCGAAGGGGCTCCGCGGTGACGAGCTCCAGGCGGCGGCGTTGAAGTACGCCGGCCTCACGCGCGACCACTTCCTCGCGCTCGTGAAGTACGTCAGTGACAAGGACGACGCGCCCGTGCTCGTCGACGCGGTCGCCGAGCGCTTCTACTGGGCCTCGCTCGGCGCGGGCGGCGTGAAGCAGGAAGAGGTGCGGCCGCTCTTCAAGGCGCTCGAGAAGCGCTACCTCGAGAAGAACGACGCCACGCGTGCGGCTGTCTTCACGAAGCTCCTCGCGGGGCTCGTTCGCGAAGGCAAAGCCTAGGAACGGCCAGGATGAGGGGCGCCTGATGGAAGTCATCATCAACGGCAACGCGCAGAGCGTCCCGGACGACCTGACGGTGAAGGACCTGGTCCGCCACCTGGGTCTCGACGGCGGGCCTGTGGCCGTCGAGGTGAATCGCGAGATCGTCCCGCGTGCCGAGCATGCCAGCCGCAAGGTCGCGGGCGGCGACACGATCGAGATCGTCCACTTTGTCGGCGGCGGCTGAACCGACCGCGAGGCTCACTCCCCGCAGCGGTTGCGCGCGCGGGTGACGAGCGCCTGGACCTCGTCGTGGGCGCGCTTCGTGAGATCGGTCGCGCGGTCCGTCTTGCGCGCAACGAAGGGCGTGCCGACCGACACGACCATGCGCGTCGCGCCGCTCTTCGACATGCGCGCGAGGTGCTCGGCGAACGTCTCGTTGATGAACGCCGCTCCCGACGCGCGCGGGTAGGCGATCCCCGCCGGCAGGATCTCCGCCTCGGCGCGCAACGCGGAGACGAGCGCGCCGCCGTGGAACGGGCGCACCTCGTCACCCTCGAAGGTGGTGCCCTCCGGGAACAGGTTGATCGTCTGCCCCGCCTCGAGGAGCTTCTGCATCGAGCGGATCGCCCCTGCGCCGCTCTTCGCGCTCGAGCGGTCGACGAACACGGTCCCGACCGCGCGCGCGGCCGCCCCGAGCACCGGCCAGCCCGCGAGGTCGGCACGGCTGACCATCGTGCCGCCGAACGTGGAGAGGACGACGCCGATGTCGATGGCGGAGCGATGGTTCGTCACCACGAGCCGCCCGCGACCGTGGCCCTGCGTGGGCGTCGGCACGACGCCTTCGACCACCACCTCGATCGCGAAGAGGCGGAGCAGCGCACGCGCCCAGCGGCCGACCCAGGCGTCGCGTACGGCGGTCCGGTCGGCGTCGCTCGTCGCGGCCATGCGCGCGAGAAAGGGCGGCAGCATCAGCGCCGTCATGCCGAGAAAACCGCTCGCGCGTGCCGCTTGCCGTGCGCGCGCAGTCACGTTCGGGATCACCATAGCTTCCTCAGCGCGTAGGCCACGTACTCGATTCCGCGCCGCGCGAGCGGCCGTGCCCGCCATTCGTAGAGATCGATCCGCCGCGCTCCGGCGACGTCGATGTCGAACCACTTGCGCGCGTACGTCGCGAAGGCCTCGTCCTCCACGGCGACGTTCACCTCGAGGTTCTTCGAGCGCGAGCGTTCGTCGAGGTTGTAGCTGCCGATCATCGCGAAGCGATCGTCGATCACCACCGTCTTGGCGTGCATCATCGGGCCTGAGTAGCAGAACATGTCGACGCCGCGGCGCAGCAGCGACTCGTACATCGCCTCGAGCGCGAACTGCACGACGGCGACGTCGCTCTTCGTGGGAACCAGGACGCGCACGCGCACGCCGCGGAGCACCGCGCGAAAGAGCGCGTTCCGCACGCCGCGATCGGGGATGAAGTAGGAGTTGGCGATGTCGATGCACGTCTTCGCCGCGTTGATCCGCGAGAGGTACTCCTTCATCAGGTTGCGTCGCTGTCGTCGCAGGCTCGCGAGCACGTAGACCTTCCCGGTCGGGCGCTTGCTGAGCGGTACGAGGTCGCGCGGCATGTTCAGCGGTACGAGCTCGTGGGGAAGATTCCTGAACCAGACGCGGCGCCACGTCTTGTAAAAGAGCGTGCGCAGCTCCTCGACGACGTTGCCCTTCACCTGGATCATGTCGTCGCGCCAGGCCTCGCCGCCGTCTGCGATGGGCAGCCACGCGCGCGCGAGGTTCAGGCCGCCGGTGAAGCCGGTCACCTTGTCGACGACCAGGATCTTGCGATGGTCGCGCTGGTCCATGAGCGCGAACTGGAAGGAGGGCCGGAGCGGCGAGACGGGATGGTACTCGCGCACCTCGCCGCCCGCTTCGACCAGCGGCTCCCAGAACGCCGGCGTGATGCCGAGGCTGCCCACGGCGTCCCAGATGACACGAACCGTCACG
>JANXVA010000781.1 GCA_025351875.1 Myxococcales bacterium
GTCATCGGTCTCAACGAGCACATGACGGGTGAGCTCGTTCGCGTCGCGTAGGTCGTCGGTCAAGAAGGGAAGATGCACGAGCGCGCGTCCGTCGGCGCCGCTCGTGGCGCGTGGGCCGCAGGCATGGAGTCGGTGAACCAGCTGATCGCCGACCTCGTCTCGCCGACGAACGAGGTCGCGCGCGTCATCACCGCCGTCGCGCGCGGAGACCTCTCGCAGAAGATGGTCCTCGAGATCGAAGGGCGCCCGGTTCGCGGCGAGTTCCTCCGCATCGGTACGACCGTCAACTCCATGGTCGATCAGCTCAACTCCTTCGCCGCCGAGGTTACGCGCGTCGCGAAGGAGGTCGGTAACGAGGGAAAGCTCGGCGGTCAGGCCGAGGTCAAGGGCGTGAGCGGTACGTGGAAGGACTTGACCGACAACGTCAACGGCCTCGCCGCGAACCTCACGGCGCAGGTGCGAAATATCGCGAAGGTCACCACGGCCGTCGCGAAGGGCAACCTCTCGCAGAAAATCACCGTCGACGCCAAGGGCGAGATCCTCGAGCTGAAGAACACGATCAACGTCATGGTCGATCAGCTCTCGTCGTTTGCGGCCGAGGTCACGCGCGTCGCGAAGGAGGTCGGTAACGAGGGCAAGCTCGGCGGCCAGGCCGAGGTGCGCGGCGTCTCCGGCACCTGGAAAGACTTGACCGACAACGTCAACGGCCTCGCCGCGAACCTCACGGCCCAGGTGCGTAACATCGCGAAGGTCACGACCGCCGTCGCGAAGGGCGACCTCTCGCAGAAGATCACCGTCGACGCGAAGGGCGAGATCCTCGAGCTGAAGAGCACGATCAACACGATGGTCGACACGCTCAACTCGTTCAGCGCCGAGGTCACGCGAGTCGCAAAGGAGGTCGGTAACGAGGGCAAGCTCGGCGGCCAGGCCGACGTCAAAGGCGTGTACGGCACCTGGAAGGACCTGACCGACAACGTCAACGTCCTCGCCACGAACCTCACCGTCCAGCTGCGCGACGTGTCCAAGGTGTCTGCGGCGATTGCCAACGGCGACTTGACCCAGAAGATCACTGCCGACGCGAAGGGCGAGCTGCTCCAGATCAAGGACGTCATCAACAAGATGGTCGACCAGCTGAACTCGTTCGCCGCGGAGGTCACGCGCGTCGCGAAGGAGGTCGGTACCGAAGGAAAGCTCGGCGGCCAGGCCGAGGTGAAGGGTGTCAGCGGCACCTGGAAGGACCTCACCGACAACGTCAACGTCATGGCGACGAACCTCACCAAGCAGGTTCGCGGCATCGTGAAGGTCGTCACCGCGGTCGCGAACGGCGACCTGTCGCAGAAGTTCGTCCTCGAGGCCAAGGGCGAGGTCGCCGCGCTCGCGGAGACCATCAACAACATGACCGACACGCTCCGCATCTTCGCGGACCAGGTCACCACGGTCGCGCGCGAGGTCGGTATCGAAGGAAAGCTCGGCGCCGAGGCGAAGGTGCCCGGCGTCGCCGGCGTCTGGAAGGACCTGACCGACAACGTCAACATCATGGCCTCGAACCTCACCAAGCAGGTTCGCGGCATCGTGAAGGTCGTCACCGCGGTCGCGAACGGCGACCTGTCGCAGAAGTTCGTCCTCGAGGCGAAGGGCGAGGTCGCCGCGCTCGCGGAGACGATCAACAACATGACCGATACGCTCCGCATCTTCGCGGACCAGGTCACCACCGTCGCGCGCGAGGTCGGTGTCGAGGGGACGCTGGGCGGCCAGGCCAAGGTGCCGGGCGCCGCCGGCACGTGGCGCGACCTCACCGACAACGTGAATCAGCTCGCAGGAAACCTGACAAGCCAGGTGCGCGCCATCGCCGAGGTCTCCACGGCCGTCGCGAAGGGCGATCTCACCCGCTACATCACGGTCGAAGCGCAGGGAGAGGTTGCCGCGCTCAAAGACAACATCAACCAGATGATCGGCAACCTGAAGGACACGACCCACAAGAACCAGGAGCAGGACTGGCTCAAGACCAACCTGGCGCGCTTCTCCAGCATGATGCAGGGCCAGCGCAGCATCGTGTCCGTGGCGCAGCTGATCATGAGCGAGCTGACGCCGCTCGTCGACGCGCAGCACGGCGCGTTCTACATGATGGAGCCGGACCCGGCCAACGAGCAGGTCCTCCACCTCATCGCGAGCTACGGCTTCGGTGGGCGCAAGAGCCTGCAGAACAAGTACAAGGTCCGCGAGAGCCTCATCGGCCAGTGCGCATTCGAGAAGAAGCCGATCGTGCTCGCCGACGTCCCGCAAGACTTCGTCTACATCGCGACCGGCATGGGCGAGGCGCCGCCGCGCACCGTCGTCGTGCTCCCCGTCCTCTTCGAGGGCGAGACCAAGGCGGTCATCGAGCTCGCGACGTTCCACCCGTTCGTCGCGAACCACCTCGTGTTCCTCGACCAGCTGATGGATTCGGTCGGCGTCATCCTCAACATGCTCTCGTCGAGCATGCGCACGGAGGAGCTCCTCTCGCAGCTCAAGCGCTCCAACGCGGAGCTCGAGGCGCAGGCCGCCGAGCTGAACGACAAGGCCAAGCTGCTCGAAGTGAAGAACAACGAGGTCGAGCTCGCGAGCCGCAGCCTGGAAGAGAAGGCGGAGCAGCTCCAGCTCATCTCCAAGTACAAGTCCGAGTTCCTCGCCAACATGAGCCACGAGCTGCGCACGCCGCTCAACAGCCTGCTCATTCTGTCGAAGATGCTCGCGGAGAACCGCAACGGGAACCTCACCTCGGAGCAGGTGCAGTTCGCCCAGACGGTCTACACGTCCGGCAACGACCTCCTCTCGCTGATCAACGAGATCCTCGACCTGTCGAAGGTCGAGGCCGGCAAGATGCCCATCGACCCGCAGACGTTCCGTCTCGGCGAGGTACGAGACTACCTCGAGCAGACGTTCCGCCACGTCGCGGAGCAGAAGAACCTCGCGTTCGAGATCGAGATGGTCGGGCCGCTGCCGCACGCGCTCTTCACGGACGTGAGCCGTCTCCAGCAGATCCTGAAGAACCTCCTGTCGAACGCGTTCAAGTTCACCTCCAAGGGCCGCGTCTCGATGGCGGTGAAGCAGGCGCCGAAGGAGAAGGGCGAGAGCATGATCGCGTTCTCCGTCCGCGACACGGGCATCGGCATCCCGCCGGAGAAGCAGAAGCTCATCTTCGAGGCCTTCCAGCAAGCGGATGGGACGACCAGCCGAAAGTACGGCGGTACGGGTCTCGGCCTCACCATCAGTCGCGAGATCGCGAGGCTCCTCGGCGGCACGATCGACGTCGTGAGCATCCCCGACGAGGGCAGCGTGTTCACGCTCTATCTCCCCGTGAAATACCTCGGAGCGGAGACGCTCGCGCGCATCGACGACATGGATGGACCGCAGACGCACGCCGTTCCGGCGCTGCCGGTGGACGCTTCGTTCGCGGGAACACGCGTGCTCGTCGTCGACGACGACGTGCGCAACATCTTCGCCATTCGCAGCGCGCTCGAGGCCCGCGGGGTCGACGTGCTCTACGCCGAGAACGGCAAGGTCGCGCTCGAGGTGCTGACGAAGAACCCCGACGTGAACCTGGTCCTGATGGACACGATGATGCCCGAGATGGACGGTCTCTCCGCGACCCGTGCCATTCGCGAGATCGAACAGTTCCGGTCGCTCCCGATCATCTCGCTCACGGCGAAGGCGATGAAGGGTGACCGGGAGAAGGCGATCGAGGCTGGCGCGTCCGACTACGTGACCAAGCCGGTCGACCCCGAGAAGCTCCTCGCGGTCATCCACATGTGGCGAGGCCGGGCGAGCGAAGGCGCGTCTGGCGACGGCGGGCCGCACAGCGCATGAGCGCCGGCTCTCCCGACGGTACGCCTAGCGTTCTGCTCGTCGACGATGTCCCCGCCAACTTGCTGGCGCTCTCGGCAGTGCTGCGTCCGCTCGGGGCTCGGCTCGTCGAAGCGCGCTCGGGGGCGGAGGCGCTCGCCGCCGTCCTGCGGGAGTCGTTCGCGGTGGTCCTCCTCGACGTGCAGATGCCCGAGATGGACGGCTTCGAGACGGCCGCGGCCATCCGTGCAACGGAGAACGGTCGCGAGCTCCCGATCGTCTTCTTGACGGCCATCCACCGCGATGAGGCGTTCGCGAAGCGCGGGTACGCCAGCGGCGCGGCGGACTACATCACCAAGCCCTTCGACGCCGACATCGTGCGGGCGCGCGTGAAGGCGTTCGTCGACCTCTACGATCAGCGCGAGCAAGTTCGACGCAAGCAGGTCGCCGTCCGGACGCAAGAGCGTGACGAGGCCATCCGTCGGCTCGTGGCGTTCGAGCGCATCGCGACCGCGGCGCTCGTGACGACCGAGCTCACCGCGTTCTTGAAGGAGCTCCTCGAGATTTTTCTCAGCGCAGCCGACGCCGCCGATAGCGCCTGCGTCCTGCTTCGCGATGGCGATGTGCTGGAGGTACGCGCGCGCGTCGACGCACGCCACGAGGTCGAGGAGCGCCTCTCGATGCGGCTAGGGGAGGGCTTCGCGGGCACGATCGCCCAGACGGGCTCGCCGTTGGAGCTCGCCGATGCTTCCAGCTCGGACCTCATCAAGAGCCCCTGGATGCGCGCGAGCGGCACCAAAGGCCTCTACGGCGTACCGCTGTTCCACGAGGGTGAGGTCATCGGCGTCGCGCACATCGGCTCGCGCCGCGCCGCGACATTTCCGGACGTCGATCGGCGCCTGTTCCGCGCCATGGCCGATCGCGCGGCGTGGGCCGTGTCGTCGCAGGTCAAGCGCTCGCGGCTCCATGACGTGCTGATGGCCGCACCGGCCATGATCAGCATCGTGCGGTTCCCCGCGATGACCATCGAGTTCGCGAACCCCGCGTTCCGTCGGCTCTTCATCGGGCGCGATCTCGTGGGTCGCCACGTCTCGCAGACGGGCCTCGAGGGCGAGGCGGTGGCCATCCTCGAGCGCGCATTCACCACCGGACAGACGATCTCGTACGACGAGCTCATCGTTCACGGTGACTTCGCGGGAAACGGAGGACGTGAGCAGCGCGTCTTCTGTTTCACGGCTCAGCCTCTCCGCAACGCCGTCGGCACAGTGGACAGCGTGCTCACATTCGCGTTCGACGTGACCACGCACGTCGAGTCCCGGCGGACGATCGAGGCCCATGCGGCCGAGCGCACGGAGCTCCTCGCACGCGAGACCGAGGCCCGCGCTGCCGCGGAGGTCGCCAGTCAGGCGAAGGACGCGTTCCTCGCGACGGTCTCGCACGAGCTCCGGACCCCGCTCAACGCGATCCTCGGCTGGACGGTGACGGCCCGCGCCAAGGCGCCGCCCGAGCTCGATCGCGCGCTCGGGATCGTCGAGCGAAACGCGCGGGCGCAGGCGCGGATCATCGAGGACGTCCTCGACATCTCTCGCATCGTGAGCGGCAAGCTTCGTCTCGAGGTGCAGCTCGTCGACCTCGCGACGATCGTGGTGGCCGCCGTCGAGGCGGTACGGCCGGCGGCCGACGCCAAGGCAATCGCGATCGAAGTCACGCCAGCGTCGCTCCCGCGTGTCCCTGCCGACGCCGATCGGATGCAACAGGTCCTCTGGAATCTGGTCTCGAACGCCATCAAGTTCACGCCGAAGGGCGGGCGTGTCGATGTCCGGATGGAGTCGTCCGAGGACGAGGCGGTAATCTCGGTCACCGACAGCGGGGAGGGGATTGCTCCGGAGTTCCTTCCGCACGTCTTCGAGCCGTTCCGTCAGGCTGACCCGTCGACCACGCGTCGGCACTCGGGGCTCGGGCTCGGGCTCGCGATCGTGAAACAGCTCGTTCACGCCCACGGTGGCACGCTCCGAGCGACGAGCGAGGGGGTCGGGAAGGGCGCGACCTTCGTGGTCTCGATTCCGCTCACCGCGCAGTCGCCGAGGTTGCCGCTGGACTCCGAGCCGCTGGGTGGGCTCGCGGGCGTCGAGGGAGCGGCGGTCCGCCTCGACGGGCTGAAGATCCTCGTCGTCGGCGACGAGCCGGGGTCGCGGCTGCTCCTGCGCGGCGCCTTGACGGAGCGCGGCGCACACGTCGCCGAGGCGTCGTCCGCCAGTGCGGGCCTCGCGGAGCTCGAGCGCTTTCGTCCGGATGTGCTCGTGAGTGACGTCGCGATGCCGGGAGGGGATGGCCTCGGGCTCATTCGCGCCGTGCGCAAGCTCGGGGCGGACCGCGGCGGGAGAACGCCGGCGATCGCGCTCTTCCTGGATGGCCGGGAGGCGGACGGTGAGAGGGCGTTCGCGGCCGGATTCCAGCGGTACGCGTCGAAGCCGGTCGATTTTGAGAGGTTGATGTCGATGGTGGCGAACCTCGGCGGAATCTCGTTCGGGGAGCCCGTAGCAGCCACGGGAGTATAAGAAGCCCGGCACGCTCACAGGGAGAACGGAGCCCGAAGCTTTGCTCGGGTTGGGCGCGGACGGTACGCTCAAGGCCCCGTTGCGAGATCCTTCGTTCTACGTGTCGAGCCTCCTCGAGCTCGCGACCGCGAGTCCGGGCGATCGCCGTGGCCTGTGGCGCCAGGCGCTGGCTGCGCTCTCGCGCGCACCGACGGAGGGGGGCCCAGGTCTGCTCGAAGGCCTCCACCCGGACGTCCTCCTCAAGGGCGTACAGGTCGCGCTCGCGAACGGTCTCGTCGATGATCTCGACTGGCTCTCGCCGCAGGCCGCCGGCATCGCGCTCTACTCGCTTGCAGCGGCGCTCCCCGTCGGATCCGAGCAGCGCGAGCTCGGTCGTCGCGTCCTCGCCCGCATGCTCGCCGGCAACGCCGAGACGTTCACGGCGATGGTCACGATCATGGCGCAGACGGGCGGCAAGGGGCTCTCGTCGCCGGCCATCCGCGCGCGGGTCGGGCTCCTCGCCGAGCTCCCCATCGCGCACGGGATCGCGGACGGGCCGCTCGCGCTCGCGCTCGTCAGTCGCCGCGAGTACGCGCGCGAATGGGTCGGCGCGCCGTCGACACGCTCACTGCCCGCGAGGCGTCTCGCCGCGAAGATCCTCGAGCGCGCGGCACGTGAAGCCGCTCGGCGCGCGCAGATGGGCGACCCGCACGCGCTCCGCGTCTTCGTCGGCGAAGCGGTTCGCATCCCGTACAATCGGCTCCTCGCGGACCGCGAGTCGCTCGTCTGGCGATACGTCGCCGTGGCGCGAGGGCTCTGCGCCGCCTGGGTGCCCGAGCTGCGGACGCAGATCGTCGACAGCCTCAAGGAGGGTCTGAGCCCCACGGAATGGCGGCGGGCCGTCGCGTCGCTCGCCGCGTACGGCGCCGTCCGACCGGACGAGGCCGTGAAGATGACGCGCGCCCTCGTCAAGCGCGGGTTCTTCACCTGGGAAGATCCCGCGAGCGCGGCGTCCTTCGTATGGGGCATCTCACGCACGATCGAGTCGGAGCCCGAGGCCGCGACCAAGATGCTCGACGCGCTCCTCTCCGTGGCTTCGCCCGAGGTCGCCGAGGCGATCGGCGAGCTGCGCTACGAGTACGGCGCGTCGAAGATCGTGGATCGCGCGTCGACGAAGGCGCTCGAGCTCCTGCGCGGCGACAAGGCCAAGCCGCGCGGCGACGACGACGGTGCGGACGCGCTCTTCGAGGAGGTCGCGCGAGACCTCGACCTGACACCGAGGCCCCTGCCGACCATCCGCTCGCAAGTCGAGGGCGCGCTCGACGCCTTCGTGAACGAGGGCGCGCTCGCGGCCTACACGCATGCGCGCGGAACGCTCGCGTCCGCGAAGGGATGCATGGACGCGCTCGAGGCCGATTCCAAGGACGACGACGCGAAAGGCTGGGAAGGGGCCCTCGCGCGCCGCGCCGCGATGGCGGGGCTACGCGACCTGGCGGCAGGCCTGCTCGAACGGCACGTCGTCGCCGATCTGTTGAAGCTCGGAGGCACCGGCGAGCAGGTTCGGGCGGTCGAGGACACCCTCGACGGGATCCGCGAGCGGCTCGCCGAGTGGATCGTGAGCTGCGAGGGCCCCTCCACGGCCGGCGCCGCGGGCGGGCAACCGACGCACGCGACACTGCGCCTCCGCCGCCTGCGCGCGCTGCTTCATCTCGTCGACGGCGACCTCGGCGAGGCCACCGAGGCCTTCGCTCGCGGCCCTCGATCCGGCGACCACGAGGCGGCGGACGTGCAGCGCTCGAAGCGGCTCCGCGCCCTGTGGCTCCGGACCGTCGAGGCTCTGCTCGAGCACTTCGACCAGGAGCCGGCGCCGGTGCTCAAGCGCACGCTCCTCGCGTGCCTCTCACGCGCACTCGACGCGCTCGTGCGTCTCGGCGTCTGCGACGTCGTCGACGCGCTCCTCGCGCTCTCGCAGCGGATCCGTTCGACGAGCGAGTTCGAGACACTCGCGGAAGCCTCGATGGACCCCGATCTGCGGCACGTGCTCTCGCGGTACGCGCGCTTCCTGCGCGAATCGGAGGCCAACAAGCCGATCACGAAGAGTGTGGTCGCCCCGAGGGACTCGATGTTCCCGCCGTCGGTCGCTCCGCGGAGTCAAGCGACCGCCAACGAGCGCCTGAAGGCGCTCGAGAACCTGGCGAACGAGCTCTCGCCCGAGGCCTCCGCGCGCAGCGAGGCGCTGCGTACCGTCCTCATCCGCCTCCACGCTGCGCTCACTGCGATCACGAAGGTCGGTTCGCTGCGCGCGCTTGCGAGCCCGGACGCGTCCTCCGACGCCGATGTCATCGAGGCCGTCGATGCCTGGTCCTCTGCGCTCGCGCAGATGTGCGCCGGTGCTCGCGGTCGGCTCGACCCGCAGATGCTCAACGTGTCGACGGCGCCGCCCCAACCGAAGCTGCTCACCGCCGCTGTGGGACGCGTCCTCTCCGGCGCCGACAGTGCGCTCACCGAGGATGTTCTGGCGCCCGCGATCGACGAGCTGCTCGGAGGGCTGCCGCACGGCATCGCCCGTCTCGTCGCGGGCGTGCTCTGGACCCTCGGGACGCTGCCGATCGATGTGGCCCGTCACGATGCCAGTCCGATGAGCGTCGCCGAGCAGCTTCCGGCGTGGCTGCCCGCCCGCCGTACGATCGGCGGCTTCTACGTGGTGCGCTCGCTCGGAGTAGGCGGCACCGCATCGGTGTTCGTCGTGAACCGCGTCGAGGATCGTCACGAGCAGAACGCGGAGCGATTCGCGCTCAAGGTCCCCGACTACAACGCCACGGCCGCACGTTCGGTGTCGGAGGAGGCCTTCTTCAAGCTGTTCCGCGAGGAGGCGTCGGCGCTCATCATGCTACCGAATCACGCGAACCTCGCGCGCTTCGTGACGTTCGACCTCGCTGCGCGGCCGCTTCCTATCCTCGTCATGGAGCTCGTCGAAGGTGTGACGGTGGAGCGCATCATGGCCCAGAAGACCTTCGACATGCGCCGGTGCCTGAAGGCGCTCGACGACATCCTCGCGGGTCTCGAGGCGATGCACTTCGCGGGGCTCGGCCATCTCGACATCAAGCCGTCCAACGTCCTCTTGCGGAAGGGAGAGCAGGGCGTGCTCGTGGACTTCGGCCTCTCCGGTCGAAAAATCCGTACGGGCTGCGGTACCGGGCCGTACGGCGCACCCGAGGTCTGGGGCGTGGCCCCCGACGACTTTCCGCATCCGACGCCGATGGCCGCGGACATCTATGCCTTCGGGTGCCTCGCGTTCGAGATGCTCACCGGCAAGCTGCTCTTCGACGCCCCGAACGAGGTCGCGCAGGTCGCCATGCACGTCGCGCACGACGGCGCGCCGGCTGCGATGCGCGCGCTCATCGCGAACCCGGAGGTCGGGCCGCTCGCGGAAGTGCTCGTCGCGACGCTTCGTCGCGATCCCCGGCATCGCCCCACGGCGGAGGAGCTCAGGAGCGAGATCCGCGCGGTCGCCTCGATGGTCGAGGACGCGAAATGGCCGGTGGCGCTCGGCACCGGGCGCGCCGCGGGCTAGACCATCGCTTCGATGCTCCCTCCTGTCAGCGGCCCGCCAGATCCGGACGGGAACGACTGCGTGGCGTGCGGTCGGTGCTGTCATCACGGGCCGCGCACGGTGCATCTGCTCGAGGCAGACGAGGCACGCATGGGCAAGCGCCTGCTGGAGCTCTACACGGATCTCGAGACGAAGCCGCCCTACATGCGCTTCATCAAGAATGCGGGCGATCGTTGCGGTGGTCTCGACGTCTCGGTCGTGGGCCAGTACCCGTGCGCGATCTACGCGTCGCGCCCGGAGGACTGCCGCATCGTGGAGCCCGCGTCGCCGGCGTGTCTCGAGGCGCGCTCGCTCGGTCACCTCGGGAGCAGCCTGGGCTTCGCGCGACAGCGCTAGCAACGGAGCGAGCCCTGTGTTTCGCGCGGGCCGCCGGCTAGGGCGTCGGGCTCGGTCGCGCCAGCGGGGTCGGGATCATCGACGGACCGGCCGCGAACGAGGGCGGGGACTGTTCCGCCGTGGGCGTCGCGGAGGACGGCCGCGGCGGCGGAGGTGCAGCCAGGGTCGAGGTCGAGGTCGGCGGCGGCGGCGGCGCGACGGGGTGCTCGACGAGAATGCTCGGGGGCGCCGTGGGCGTCGTGCTCGACGAGGGGGGAGGATCTGCGGTGTCCATCCGCTCCGTGCGTTCGTCCGAGCGCCGAGACAGCGCGCAGACGCCGAGCCCGGCGCCGAGCGCTGCGAGCGTCACCAGGACCGCGACGGCCACCCACGCCTCCTTCGCGATGCGAAGCCGCGCCCACGCCTCCTTCGCGATGCGAAGCGGCGACGGTGGCGGTGGCGGTGGCGGTGGTGAGGACACCTCATCGCTCGTCGGCGGCGTGAGCAAGGACACCGCCGCAACGCGCCGCGCAGGCGCCGCCGGCTCCGCCACCACCGGCGCGATACGCGGCCGCTCGGTCGCCACCGGCACGACGTTCTCGCCCCCCTCGAGCTCCTCGACGACGTCGAGCTCCTCGAGCTCCTCGAGCTCCTCGCGCTCCGCTGCGGCTTGCGCGATCGGCGCTCCAGGCGGCGCGGCCGGCGCGGGCGGCGCCCCTTCGGCGACCGGCGCTGAATGCCCCGTGGCCGGCGGCAGACGCGGAAGCGAGAGGGGAGCCCGTCGACTCGTCTCCTCGACGACCACGAACTCGTCCGCCGCCAGATCTTCTGCGGCCTCCTCCATCGCCGCCACGAGCGCGGCCCTCGCGACGAGCACGTCCTTGGCCCACCGCCCGAGCCAGTCGCTCACTTCGTTCGTCGACGCGAGGCCGAGGTGCTTCTCGACATCGAGCGCGAGGTCGCGCGCCGTCGCATAGCGGCTCGTCAGATCGCTCGCGATCCCCTTCATCACCATCGCGTCGATCGCGGGGCTGAGGTCGGCGGCGAACGCGCTCGGTGGCTCGACGGTGCCGCGGATGAGCATCGAGACGATGTCGACGTCGTTCGCTTTGCCGTAAACGCGCCGCCCCGCGAGCATCTCCCAGAGCACGATGGCGGCGGAGAACACGTCGGTCCGCCGGTCGACCTTGCCCCGGATCTGCTCCGGCGCCATGTACGCGAGCTTTCCCTTGATCTGACCTTCGCGCGTGGTCTGCGCGCGACCGACCGCCTTTGCGATCCCGAAGTCGAGCACGCGGGCGACGCCGTCCGCCCCGACCATGATGTTCTGCGGGGAGACATCGCGGTGGACGACGTTGAGGAGCGTCCCGTCGCGACTCCTCGTCTCGTGGGCGGCATGCAGGCCGTGCAGGACACCGCTGACGATCGACCCGACGATCGGGAGAGGGATCCGCTCGTTCGCCTTCCGCACATCGCGCAAGAGCCGGGAGAGCGACTCGCCGTGCACGTACTCGATCGCGAGGAAGAGACCTTCATCCGCTCGAACGAGGTCGACCATCGGCACGACGTTGGGATGAGGCGGAATACGCGCGACCAGGCGCGCCTCGTCCATGAACATCGCGACGAATTCCTCGTCCTGCAGGTAGTGGGCGCGTAATCGCTTGATCGCGACGGTCCGCCCGAGCGGGCTCAGGTCGCGGCCAAGATGGACCGTGGCCATGCCGCCCGAGGCGATCTCATCGAACAGCGCATATCGACCGACCACCAGCGGTCCGGTGGTGGCCCCTCCCCCTGCTTCCGACACGAACCCAAGCCTATCAGCAGGTTCGCGTCAGCGCTGTCGCAGCTTCGTCACGCACGCCCCGCCGAGCGCCATTTCGAGCGGACGGGCTGCCTCGAGGAGCTCCTCGGAGTGGGGCGGATCGATGCGCACCACGCGCGGGCGCTGCTCGGCGGTCATCGGCTCGAGCGTGATGAGCACCCGTCCAGCCGCGACGTCGACCGAGAGCGAGCGGAGCGTGACGCCCGGCTCGCGCGCGTCGAGCCATAGGCGGAAAGGCCTGGCCAGCGCGAGGATCGCGAGCGCCTCCGCGCCGCGCAGATCGACGCCCGGCCCCGCGAACGGACAGCCCGCCTCATCGCGCGCGGGAACTGCGCGGACATGGTCCTCATGGAACCGAAGCTTGTACGAGGCGAGCGGTAGCGACAACACGCAATCACGAGGCTTTCGACCCAGGTGTGCCCTCGGCGCGGAGCGCCGTTCGCCAAAGGCGAATCACACCGGGCAGGTCACATCACGGGGAGGCTCGCGAAGCGAGGGGCGAAGCCCCAAAGACAGCCTCCGCGAGCTTGCCCGAGACGTCCCACTCGATGAGCTCGTTGTACCCGCCGATGGGCGTCGCGGCGACGAAGACGATCGGGAGCTCGTCCTCCTTGCACTTCGCTTCGCGCATGACGAACGCCTTCGTTGCCACGTCGACCTCGAGGGCCGTGAAGGCGATCGATTTCGCCTCGAGCGCGTCCTTCATGCGACCGAAGAGGCGCGCGTTGCGGTCCTTCTCGAAGTAGATGATGACCGGCGCCGCCTCGCGCGCGCCCGGCTCCGCCGTGACGCCACGCAGGGCATCTGCGCGGAGCTTCGCGAGCCGCTTCTCCCCGTTGCGACGGCGCTCGAGCTCGTCCGCCGAGCAGATCGGCTGGCCGAGGACCATGTTCACGCGGCGCGCGAAATCCTTGGGCAGGCGAACGGGCATGAAGCCGTCGCCGACGGGGGTGGTGATCACGCGGTGAAGGGAGGTGCGGACGAGGTCGAACATGGCGGCGGAACCCTTGCGCAAGCCCCGGCGTCCGTCAAGCCAGCCGAGCACTCAGGGAAGAGCCACGGTGAACGAGTCGCGCAGGGCGCCCTCTTCGTCGATCACCTTGGCGCTGAGCGTCTTGCCCTCGATGACGACGTCCATGGCGTGGAAGAACCCGCCGGAGACCTTGCGCATGCCGCATTCGGCTCGCGAGATGTTCGCGTCGATGTTGCCGATGCGCCCGCCGCCGCCCCCTGTCGTGACGTACGTGATGCCGTCGATCTCGAAGCGCTCGTACCCGTGGATGTGCGCCTGGATCACGAACGGCACCTTGAATTGCGCAAGCGTCGAGGCGTACGCCTTCCGGGCGCCGTCGTTCTGCGCGTTGTCGCCGCAGGTGACGAGCGGCCGGTGCATGACGAGAATCGAGGCCCGGAACCCCGGCAAGGCCGCGACCTCTTCGAGGCCGGCCGTGAGCCACGCGCCCTGGAGCGTACCCGGCTCGATGGGCTGCTCCGTGTCGAGGACGTGGAACCAGACGCCGCCCGACTCGTAGCGGTACCACATCGACTCGCCGCCGAAGTTCGGGTGCCCGAAGTAGCGCAAGCTGTAGTCGTCGAGCTCGTCGGGCGTCTCGTGCTCGTGGTTGCCGAGGGCGGGCTGGATGGTCGCGAGCCGGAGGAGCGGGGCCATCGACGGAAACCACCCGGCCCAGGTCTCGAGCAGCGACTCGTAGTACTGGATGTCGCCGCCGTGGACGATGAAGTCCGCGCCCATGGGCACGACCTTCGCGAGCACCTTCGCGGTCGCGTCGCCGAGCAGCGGGTTGGTGTCGCCGATCGCAAGGAAGTGCACCTTGCCGCCGTCGGGCTGCGCGGTGCAGAAACGCCCGCCGATCGAGCGGTCGGCGGCGAGCTCGTACCGGTAGCACGTGCCCGGCGCGAGCCCGACGACGGATGCATCATGCATGTAGACGGTGCCGGGGACGTCGTCCGGCGAGCGCTGCGGTCCGAGCGGCGCGGTGTGGCGCTCCTTGAGCTCGAAGCCGCGCTCGGCCGTCGCGACCGCCACGTCAGCGCCGCCGGCCTCGGGTCGGTACACGAGCCCGGGCGTCGCGCCCGCGCGGCACGCTTCCCAGCGCACGACGACGCCGGTGCGCGTCATCCCGATCGCCCACGGCCCCTTGGCGACTCCGCTGGCAGGGCAGGGTGGTCCGGGGTTCTCGGTGCTCGAGTCCTCGACGGGCGGCGCCGCATCGCCCGATGCCGCGGCGCTGCCGTCAGACGACGAGCACGCGGAGAACGCGAACCCGCAGGCGAGCGCCGCCCCCAGCGCCACCCAGAGGAGCGACCCTCGCACGGCTCACGCGCCCGCTTCGCCGAGCGCGAGCTTGTTCTTCGCCATCTTCGCGACCTTCGCGCGGCCGCCCTTCTTCACCACCTCTTCGAGGAGCTCCTCGCCGACGGGGTGATCGAGCTCCGTGAAGTGAAAGCCCACGTAATAGAGGTGGTCGAGGTCGACGCCGCGATCCTTGCGGAGCGCCTTGGCGATGTCGAAGTTGCTGCGCGCGAGCAGCCCGAGCAGGCGCAGCGACTCGTCGCCGGCGCGCGAGGCAGGGCGCGTGTCGAGGTTGGAACGCGACAGCTCGAGCGAGGCGTAGGCGTAGCGATCCTCGTCAGTGGCGCGGTCGCTCTTGCAGAGGATCTGATAGACCGAGCGCGCGCGCTCCTCCTTGCCGGTGCCCTTGCGTAGCTTCTGCGCGAGCGCGCGCAGGCCCTCGGCGAGCGCGTCGGGATCGGCGTCGCGAGCGACGTCGAGGAGCGCCTCGTAGCCGCGTTCGCCGCCGGCGAGCCGCTCCATCGCGAGCTCGAGGATCTGCCTCTTGAGCGCCGTCGAGATCTTCTTCGCCGTGGGGCGGAGCACGTTGCGGATGACCCATGCGCGGTCTGGGTTCTCGGTCTCGAGGAGCGCCTTCGCGAGCGCTGGGACGGCGTCCTCCTTGCCGGAGAGGCCAGCGGCGGCCGCCTCGGCGTAGCGCCGATCAGCGGTCGTCACGAGCACCTTGGTGAGGACGCGCGCGGCCTCGTGGCCGCCCATGCGACCGAGCATCTCGATGACGAAGCGAGCGCGCTCGAAGTCCGTGTGGAGCGCGACCTTCTCGAGGCGCTTGGCCGTCTCGTCGGCGACCTGGAGGCTGCCGAGCGTGTGGAGCGCGGTCTGCGCGAGGGTGCGGTCGTTCGACTCGGCAGCCTTCACGAGCGAGTCGATCACCTTGGCGCTCGGCTTGTCGGTCTGGAGCGCGAAGCGAAACGCGATGATCGCCTCCTGGCGAACGCTCGGGTGCTGCTTCTCGTCGTTCGCGTAGGCGAGCAGCGTCGGGATCGTCTTCTCGTCCTCGAGGTAGCCGAGGATCTTGATCGCGGCGGCGACGGCGCCGTGCGCGTTCTCCTTCTTCTTCTGCGTCTCGAGGAACTTCTCGGTCTCGGCGAGGTAGCTCCGTCGCTTGTGACCGTCGGCGTTCCTCACCTGCTGGCGCACCGCGAGCGCGGCCGCCTTCGCGGCGTCACCGGCGCTCGAGGCGAGGCCCTTGATGAGCGCGGTGAACGCGTCCTTGCCTCCGAGCTCGGCGAGCGCGGCGTCGAGCGCCCGACGCTCGTCGGGCGAGGCCGTCGCCATCTTCGCCTTGATGAGCGGCACCACCTCGTCACCGACGCTCGCGATGCAGCGCGTCGCCGCGCGACGGACGTCGTCGGCGCCGGTCGACAGGAGCGGGAAGATCGCGGGCAGCGCCTTCTTCGCGCCGACGCGTGCGAGCGCGTCGAGGGCGTGCACCTGGAGGAGCGGCACGCCGCTCGCGAGGACGTCCCCGAGGCCCTCGACGACGCCCGGACCTTTCGCCTTGAGCTCTCCGAGGACGATCGCGGCCGCGATCTGCTTCTCGATGGCCTCGCTCTTGAGGAGCTGGACGATCTTGACGACTTCGCTCATTTCCCGCCTCCCGCACGCGTCGTGATTGCGCGCTGTTTTCCCCCCGCGCGAGCCACGGATCAAGCGTTAGGCGCCGTGGAGCGTCTTTTTTCGTGCTTTCGGGCTACGATGGACGCTTGCGCGGGGCGCGAGGCTTCTTCGTGTGCTTTCTGGCCGGAGCGGCCGGAATCGTAGGGGCTCATTGCAGCGTCTACGACACGTCGCTGCTCGCCCCGGCGGCGCCTGGCGTGGCCTCCAAGGACGGCGTCGGTTGGTGGTCGGGTCCAGGCGATCGCGGCTGCTTCAGCGCCCGGATGCCGACCGCCGCGGACCGTCCCCCGAAGGGCAGCGACAAGGTCCTCCCGCCCATCTACCTGGCGGTCCAGTCGACACGGCTCGGCTCGCTCGGCGAGGACGGCAAGCTGAACAACGAGGCGTGGCGGGACATCGGCTTCGACATCGACGGCGTGTGCACCGGCGTCGAGTCGTGCACCGGCGACGACTCGCCGCCCTCGTGCAATCCGACCGTCCCGCAGATTTCGACCGACGGGCACGACTGTCGCGACAACACGTTCGGTCGCCTCGAGTACGCCGCTGCGCTCATCCCGGAGCTCTCGAAGACGTACGGCCTCAACGACGACGCCTTCAACTGCGCGCTCTGCGTCGGCGACTACAACTACCTCTTCAAGATCTCGGGCTACAACGGCGAGCCCAACGACGATCAGGTCCGCGTCGACCTCTACCCGTCGCCCGGCCTCGAAAAGCCCCTGCCGTGGGACTGCAAGGACCCTTCGTGGAAGGACCACCCGTGCTTCACCCCCGACGAGAAGTTCCAGGTCACGCCGGACTCGATGCCGAACCCACGGCCCGGCCCCGACCTCAGCGACGCCAAGGTGTTCGACGCCAACGCGTACGTCCGTGACGGCTACCTCATCGTGAAGGTCCCCGACGAGACCTCGCTCTGGTTCCCTGGCTACCAGGCGCTCGTCGTCGCGTATCCGATCATCTTGCAGAAGGCGCTCATGGCGGGAAAGCTCACGCGCGACGCCGACAGTGTGTGGCGCATCACCGACGGCACCATCGGCGGTCGCGTCCGCGGCACCGATCTCGTGAAGAGCTTCCGCGAGCTCGGTCTTTGCGACACCGACAAGAACTACGGAACATTGGTCGAGTTCGTGAACAAGAACCTCGACGTCCTCACCGACGGCCGCAACGACCCGAGCGCGACCTGCGACGGCATGAGCGCGGGCATCGGTTTCAAGGCTCAGCAGGTCCTCGCCGGGAAGATCACCGCGGTCGAGCCGCTCAAGGAGTGCGTCCTCCGCGGAACGGCGGTAGACGACGCGGGCGCCGCGCGGGATGCGGCCGGGGAGTGACCAGAGGTACCGATGCGTCTCCGTCTCGCTCCGATCGCGTTCGCCCTCCTTGCCGTCGTTCCCAGCGCCGCATGCGATGACGACACGGACGCCGGCCCGCCCGTCGTCCTCGCAGGAGGGCCGGCTTCGGTCAGCGTGAGGCTCGACCCGTTCGAGATCCGCATCCTCGATGCGCAGGGTAAAGAGGTGCTCCGCACGCTCACCGGCGGAGGCGCGGATCCCTACGGCGCTCCGGGCGCCACGCGCGACGACGGTGTCGACAACGTGAAGGTCATTCCGGGGTGGGACGGGTTCGTCTCCGACGAGAGGCCGTGGAGCCATCCTTCCAGCGCGAAGCTGCTCGCGCGGACCGACACGAGCGCCTCGTTCGTGCTCGCCGCGGGCGCGGGGACGATCGACGTCGGCATCACGCTCGCGGGCGCGAAGGTCACCCTCGCGACGGTCGTTCACGCGGGCGACCCGAGCTGGAACAAGACGACGCTCGCCTTTGCGCTGAAGCCCGAGGAGCACTTCTTCGGCCTCGGCGAGCGCTTCGCGAGCGTCGATCATCGTGGGCTGTCGCTCTACTCGTGGGCCGAGGAGGGCTCGCTCGGCCGCGGCGAGGGCGTGCCGCGCGACGACACGAACCCGTACCCGAACGGGCCTTCGATGACGTATTTCCCCGTGCCGTTCTTCATGTCGAGCGCGGGGTACGCGGTGCATCTCGCGACCACCTACCGCACCGAGACGCACCTCGGCAGCGAGCGCCCCGACGCGTTTCGCGTCGCGGTGAACGACGTGAAGCTCGAGACGGTCGTGTACGTGCACGACGACCCTCTCGCGCTCCTCGACGACTTCACTCGCGACACCGGGCGCCCGATGATCCCGGCGCCGTGGGTGTTCGGTCCGCGGCGGATCGTCGAGCGCGGCGCGATGGTGCAGGGCGTGGAGGAGCAGAAGCTCCTTCGCCTCAAGAAGATCCCCACGACCGCCCTCGACGACAACGTCCACTTCCTGCCGGCGCGCTCCGAGCTCGGCAACGAGGCGGCGCTCGCGCAGTGGACGGCCGACGTCCACGCCCAGGGGTTCAAGGTGCTCAGCTACTACAACCCGTACGTGTCGACCTCGTTCGCGCCGGCGAAGAGCGACCTCGACTACGGGATCGCGAACGGGTTCTTCGCGCTCACCCCCGAGGGCAAGCCCGGCGAGGTGTTCTTCATCTCCGGCAAGTCGCAGAACGTCGCGACCATCGATCTGACCAAGCCCGCCGCGGTCGCATGGTTCCAGGATCTCATGCGTCGTGCGCTCGTGCTCGGGTACGACGGCTGGATGCACGATTTCGGCGAGTACGTGCGCCGTCCGTGGAAATTCGGCGACGGGCGCACCGGCGAGGCGGTGCACAACGCGTTCCCCGTGCTCTCCGCGAAGGCCGCTCACGAGCTGATGGAGAAGGAGAAGCCCGACGACTACCTCTTCTACGTTCGCTCGGGCTACACCGGCACGCAGCAATACGCCGCCGGCGTTTGGACGGGCGATCCGGAGGCGACGTTCGACGAGACGCAGGGTCTGATCGCCAACCTTCGCGCGGGCCTCAACCTCGGGCTCGTCGGCGTGCCGACGTGGGGCAGCGACATCTCCGGGTTCAAGTGCATCACGGATTTTCCGCGCGACAAGGAGATCTATCTCCGCTGGGCGCAGGTGGGCGCCGTGTCGCCGATGATGATGGATGAGACCGCGTGCTCGAACCCGGTCAGCGGAGCGCGCGAGAAGTGGCACCTCTGGAACGACCAGGAGACCATCGACGTCTACGGCGGCCTCGCGCGGCTGCACACGCGGCTCGCACCGTATTTCCACGTGCTCGCGCGAGAGGCGCACGCGACGGGCGTGCCCATCACGCGCCACCCGTTCCTCTACCACCCGCGCGAGCCTGAGGCGTGGACCTCCGACAGCTCGTTCTATCTCGGGCCTTCGCTGTTCACCTCACCGGTGGTCCAGCGCGGCGCGACGTCGAAGGACACGTGGCTCCCACCGGGCAAGTGGGTCGACCTCGAAGATCTCGTCGTCTACGAGGGCGGCAAGCGCAGCACGATCCCCGCGCCCCTGCAGAAGCTCCCGCTCCTCGTGAAGGACGGCGGCATCGTTCCGATGCTCGATGCGTCGATCGACACGCTCGCGCCGGCGACAGACCCCACCGTCGTCACCGTGGCCAAGGTCGCCGATCGGCTCGACGTCACCGTCGCGCTCACGCCCGGCAAGGAGGCGCGCATCGTCCTGGCGGACGGAACCGAGCTCGTCGCGCGTCGCAAGGCCGCGGGCGGCGTCGCGAGCGGCTACGCGGACCTTCCGATCGAGCAGCTCCCCATGTGCGATGGCAAGCCGGCTGATCAGGGATGCTTCCACGCCGCGGAGGAGGGGATGGTCTCTCGTCTCCGCGTCACCACACCGCTCGCCGCCTCGAGCGACGTCGCGCACGACGATGTCGAGCTCTCTGCCCACGGCCCGCTCGCGCGTCGCATCCGCTGGGACGTCCTCCGCCTGCACTGAAGGAGTCGCCGATGAGCGCCAGGGTCACCGCATTCGTTCTCGCTGCTGCCGGCGCCGCCTCGTGCGGCGGGCCCGAGCCCGCGCTTCCGCTGCCGCCGCCGACGACTGCCTTGCCGAGCCCCTCGCTGCCGCCGCTCGCCTCCGAAACGCCCGACGCAGGAGCTGGAATCGCGATGTCCTCCTCGAGCCCGAGCTTCGCCGACGACCTCGCGTTCCTCTCGGCGCACGGCGCGGTGCACGTGCTCGAGTCGAAGACGGGCGCGCGCGTCGCCCTGTCGGCCAAGTACCAGGGCCGCGTGATGACGAGCGCGGTCGAGGCGGCCGGCGGCAGCTTCGGCTGGATCAATCGCGATTTCATCCTTGCGGGCAAGACGGGCACGCAGTTCGACAACTACGGCGGCGAGGATCGCTTCTGGCTCGGGCCTGAGGGTGGGCAATTCGGTCTGTATTTCCCGCCCGGCAAGCCGTTCACGTTCGACGCATGGCAGGTGCCGGCCGGAATGCAGGAGGGCGCCTGGGACATGACCGAGGCGACGCCGACGCGCGCCGTGTTCAAGCACACGATCGCGGTCACGAACGCGTCGGGCACCGCGTTCACGATCGAGGTCGAGCGCACCGTCTCTCTCGTCGAAGCGCCGGCGGCCGAGGGCGTGCGCGCCGTCGCGTTCGAGACCGTCAACAAGATCACGAACCGCGGCAAGACCGCCTGGAAGCGCGACACCGGCCTGCCGTCGGTCTGGATCCTCGCGATGTTCGCGCCCTCCGCGGACGCGCACGTGGTCGTCCCCTTCGAGAACGGCGCGCCGCTGAAGGGTTCGACGATCGTGAACGACGCCTACTTCGGCAAGGTCCCGAGCGAGCGTCTCGTGGTGCACGAGGACAAGGGTGTTCTGGTCTTCACGTGCGACGGCAAGCAGCGTGGCAAGATCGGCCTCGGTCCGCTGCGCTCGAAGCCGGTACTGGGCAGCTACAGTGCGCGCGCGAAGCTGCTCACGGTCGTGCACTACGACAAGCCGAAGGCGAGCGCACCGTACGTGAACAGCATGTGGGAGCGGCAGGTGGCTCCGTACGCAGGTGACGTCGTGAACAGCTACAACGACGGCTCCCCCGCGCCGGGCAAGCCGCCGCTCGGCGGCTTCTACGAGATCGAGACGAGCTCACCCGCCGCCGAGCTCGCGCCTGGCCAGTCGCTGGTGCACACGCATCGCACGATGCATCTCGTCGGCGAGCCCGCCGCGCTCGATCCGCAAGCAAAGAAGCTCCTCGGCGTCGCGCTCGGCGACCTGTAGCTACCGCTTGGGTCGTGGTTTCTGCGCGGTGGCGTGGTGCTTGGCGGCGTGGTGCTTCGACGCGACCTTCGCCTTGGCGTGCGGCTTCGCCTTGGCGTGCGGCTTCGCCTTGAGCTTCGGTGCGGGCCTGGGCTTCGCCTTGGGCGCCGAGTCCTGCGCGAGCGCGGTCGCCGTGGCAGCGCCGTGCTTCGGAGCGTCGGCCCACGCGGTCGTCGAGCTCGTCACGAGCGCGAACGCAGCCGTCGAGAGCGCCACCGAGAGGAGGCGCGCCATCCGCCGAGCGAGGGTAGGTTGCATCAAGGTGAGCCGAGCCTCAGCAACCTCGGTGCCGTGCGCTGCTCCACGCAAATTCGCGTGGATACGCGGGTCGTTGCGGCCGGTGACCACCGAAAGGGGAGGCCAGGAGTCCTCGATTGCGGTGTGTCGTCCGCACGGGTCGCGCGAGTCGCGGCGCGCCTCCTGTTCCATCGCCGCCTCCTCCACGAGGAGCCTCGAGATCACGCTCGGTGCCGAGCCGGGCCCGTCGGCGCTGTGAACCAATGTTGGTGATCGTCGATCGAACGCAGCATTTGTCGGCAAATTCGCGTGGCATGACCGTTGCTCAGGGGCGGCCCATGCTTCGTCGTGCTTCCTTGGTCGTCCTCTTCGTGGTGCTCGTGCCGGCGACCGTCCAGGCGTTCGACCACCATCACCACCACAGCAGCTCGAGCGACGGCGACGGGTGCTCGTCGTCATCGCCTTCGTCGTCGCATTGGGCATCGAACGGCGGCTCCGCGCCGCCGACGCCGACGCCATCGCCATCGCCTTCGACGACGCCGTCCGCACCGTCGGCCAGGCGGGTGTTCGTCACCGAGGCGACCTACTCGGGCGCGCTCGGGAGCCTCGACGCCGCGGACACGTACTGTCGTGCGGCGGCGAACGCCGCGGGCCTGACGGGCACCTACCGCGCGTGGCTCTCCGACGGCACCAGCAACGCCATCGATCGGATCACGGTCGACGGCCCCTGGTACACGACCCGCGGCGAGCTCGCGTGGGGCAGCAAGTTCGAGCTGCCAGGCGCTCCGCTGTCGCCGCTGCTCTCCGAGAGTGGTGGCGACGTGCTCGGCGCCGGCGCGTCCGGACCGTGGACGGGTACGGACGCCAATGGCATCGCGACGGGTCAGGACTGCGACGGCTGGACCAACGC
>JANXVA010000786.1 GCA_025351875.1 Myxococcales bacterium
GCGCCACACACGAGCGCAGTGCGCCGACGGCGGCGCAAGCTCACGGCCTCCCGCCCAAATGAGACGGGCATCGAGAGACCGGATGCTGCGTGCGTGCGCCGACGATGAAGTCTTCGAGCTCGAGCGACACTTTCGTCGGGCTCGTGTGCGGCCGGCGCGAACGCTCGGCAGCCACGCTGACGTCGTGCTGCGCTTCGCGGTATCGCGCCACCAGCTCGTAGCCGACTTGTCTGCTCACCCCGAACTCTCGGCACAGCGCCGCGAAGTTGGTCCGGCCATCGCCCGCATGCCAGCGCTCTCTCCTCCGCATCCGAGAGGCCGTCAGGATGCGCGAGCCGAAGGCGCGGCTCTCGATGCGTGAACCTCCGCGCGAAGGAAGGTCGACCTGCGAGACTCACAACGTCGCCTGCGGGTGCCCAGGCCCATCCCTTTTTGGCCTCTCGTCTCCGCCCACAGTGCGGGAGCGCCTCACGGCCCCCGAGGCTTCGCCCCCAGCGTCGAGATGAGATGAATCCTAGGGCGAAGCCCAGCCAGCCTAAAAACGCGCGCCGAGGGACGCGCCGCCCATGAGCGCCGCGACGCCGACGAGTGCGGTCTCTTCACGGAGGAAGAGGACGTTGCCGGTCGCACCGACATCGAGGAAGAACGTTCGACGAGGATCGAGGGCGACGCGAACCGCGAGGAACAGCTCCGGCCCGAAGGTGAACGCGCTCTTCGATTCGGTCATGGCGGCCGGCGCGGCTACGGCCGTCGGCTCGATCGTCTGCACGACGAGCCCGGCGCGCCCGCCACCGCCGCCTCGGAGGGTGAACATGCCGAGCGGAAGGCGGTATTCGATGGTTGCGCGGCCATACCCCGAGGTGAGGCGCTCGTCCTTCTCGGCCAGGTTGCGGCCCGTGAATTCCGCGCCTGCGCCGAGCGTGAAAGCGAGATGCGGCCACGCGTAGGACCACGCCGCATGCGGACCGTGGACGAAGGACGTGCGGGCGTTCGAACCCACGTCGTAGCCCGCGTTGAGCTCATGGTGCGCCGCGGAGGTCGGCGCGGGAGGGTCGACGCGATCGGGCTCGGGCTCCTCGCCCTTGCGCGCGAGCGCCTCGAGGCTCGACGGCGCGAATTCGCGGTCTTCGAGCTTTCGCTCCTCGCCTTCGCCGATCGCGATCGTCGCCAGACCGCCGACGGCACCGATGCGACGCTGGACGACGTACCGGCCGGGCGGAACGCGAAGTGCCATGCGCCGGTCGGGCGAGCTCCACAGCTCGGAGAGCACGCTCTTCGCGCCCGACGAGTAGACGAGGAAGTGCGCGTCGCGACCTTGGGGCAGGGAGAGCGTGGCCATTCGTGCGGCCGTCTCCGTGAGTACGACGGGCGCGGCCTCGCGCAAGCTCACGATCGCCTCGGGCTTCTGCAGGACACCGCTGCTCTTTGCCGAGCGGATCATCGTCTGCGAGTGTGCGAACGCGAAGCTCTCCTCGAGCGTGACGCGCGCGTCGCCGTTCGCGTCGGCGGCTCCGCGCAGCCCGTTGAGCCATGCATGCGTGAAGATCGCGCCCTGCAGCTCGTCCGACTCCTGTGCGGCTTCGCCGTCACTCGAGGCATGCAGCCAGACCTGGCCGGTCGCCTGCGGCACGTTCGTCGCGGTGATCGCGAAGGGCTCGTCTGCGGTGAAGCCCTTGTCGCGCGTGGCCCGGCAAGCGTCGGTCACGGCGATGCGGAGACCCGCGGGCACCTCGCCGAGCTTCGCCGAGAGATCCGTGAGCAGAACGCGGTCGTCACCGAGGTGGATGGCGTCGTGGTCGCCGTGACCACTGAAATAGAAGATGAGTGTGACCTCGTCCGTGCGGTGCTTTTGCGCCTCCGTGCGCGCGCGATCGACCGCGGCGAAGAGCTGCGCACGCGAGGGCTCCGCGAGCACGAACGCGTTCTCGGCCTTCACGCCGCCGAGGCTCACGACGACGTCGCGAACGCGTGACGCGTCCGTCGAGGCGAACTTGAGAGGTCGCTCTGCCGCGAGGCCCACCTTGCTTCCGGCGGAAACGAGGATGCGCACGGGCTCGGCCAGCGCGTCGCTCGCGCTGGTCGCGACGCCGAGCGCGACCGCGCCGGCGACGAGCAGGCGCACGGCCGACCTCACGGCGACTCCCACTCGATGCGGACGCTCGTGACACCGTCGAGCAAGTGGGTGGCTCGCGCGCGAGCCACCGCGTCGCGCGTCCCGATGAGGATCGTACCGTGCGTCGGAGCGTCATCGAACTTCGCGGATTTCTCCGAGAAGTGCGTCCCGGGACCGCGCAGGCTCTCCGGCATCAGCTCGAGATAGGTTCCGTCATCCCCCAGCACCGCCCCGAGTATGGCCTGCTCCCGGTCGAGCGCAACCTCGACCCGGATGCGGTCTCCCGGCCTCACCCGCACGGCGCCGGAGAAGCGTGCTTGCTGCCCTCCGCGTTCGCGGATCACGGCGACCTGAGGGCCGCCCTTGAACTGGGTCTCAGGTTCGCGTTCGCGTTCGCGTTCGCGTTCGCGTTCGACGCCAGGCGCCCCGGGAAACGGCGCCATCAGGATGCGCGAGACGGTGGTGGACGGGGTCGGCGTCGCCGTAGAGAGCGGCCCCGAGCGCGCGAGGAGCAGGATGGCCGCGGCGGCGGCGAGGGGCGTGATCACCGACGTCGCGAGCACCCAGAGTCGCTTTTCCTTACGCTGCTCCAGACCGCTCACCTGGCGCAGCGGCGTCACGTCGTTCGCGGGAAGGCTGCTCGGCTCCGTCATCGCGCGAGCGACGGCGCGCGAGACGGCATCCTCGGCCTCCGCGGGGGACGGGCCGGTAGCGACGAGGGCCTGTAGGCGACCGACGAGCGCGGCGCACTCGGCGCACGCCTCGACGTGGCCGGTGAAGGACGACGGGAGGGGCTCGCCGACGGCGAAGGCCTCGAGATCGAGACTGCTCGGGTGGTTCACGTACGTGCCTCCTTCGACGTGCGCATGTCGTCGGACGACGGCGTGTGGCTGATGCGGAGCTGCGAGCGAATGTCCTGCGCGCGCTTGTTGATGGTCACCCGAGATATCCCGAGCTCCTCGGCAGCCTCGCCCTGGCTCAGCCCGTCGACGAACAGCATGATCGCGAGCGACCGCTGCGCGTCGTCCAGGCGTTCGAGCGATTCCACCACCGCGCACCGTGCCTCCGGGTCCATTCCAGGTGCGACGCCCACGGGATCGAGGTCGTCGATGTCGAGGGCGGCTCGAAGGTGCTTTCCGCGACGCAAGAGATCGATGCAAGCGCGGTCCGCCGCGCGACACAGCCAGCGGTACGGCGAATCCGCGGCGCGTAGCCCCTCGCCGCGCCGGAGGAGCACCGAGAGGAGCTCCTGAACCGCATCATCCGCAAGCGCGGGATCGCGCAAGAGGAGGCGGCAGCGACGTGAGAGCAGCGCGCCGTAGCGCTGGTACACGTCGCTCACCTCGGCTGCGGAGAGGCCACGCAGCTCCAACGGATCATCCGCCGTCTGCGGAGCCGGCGTCGACCGCCGCGTCCGCCGACCCGCCGTCGACCGCGTTCGCGACCGGGCAAGGCCAGCCAGCGGGAACGGTCGCGCCGGGCGCGAGGGACTCGCCCCACCCGCCGCTCCCGCCGCACGCGGAGGTCTCGTACACATCACCCGCACAGAGGCCGACGGGCTGGGGAGGCGACGGCGGGCAGCTGTACGGCGGGTTGTACTGAAAGCCTCGTCCGTCGGGGGAGCAGACGAGCCCCTGCGCGCCTGGGCTCGGGTACCTCGAGCTCGGGCTCGGGCTCGTTCCGCTGCTTCCGCTGCCGGAAGTCGAGGGATCGGTGGGGGGGATGACGTTGGGGCTTCCGCTCGAGCCCGTCGAGCCCCCGGTCGCGTACCCGTAGGATGTGTAGCAGACGCCGCCTGGAAGCTTGGCCGTCGGCGTGAGCTTCAGCTCGACGTCGTTCAGCGGGAGCCAGCGGCCCTCCGACCACATCAGGTTGAAGCCGCTGGCGGGAAGGATGCCCGACTTGTCGCGCAGCTTCTCGTAATCGAGGGACCCTCCGCCCTTCAGGTAGACGAGCATGAGCTCCGCGTTGCCGCCGAGGATCTCGTCCGGCGACGACGCATACTGACCTTCGAGATCGAGCTTTCCGTTTCCGTTCGTGTCGGCGTAAACGACGAAGCCGGCGAGCGCCGCGCTGAGAGGCTCGGTGATGGAGCCGCCGACGAGGTCGCGCGGTGCGAGCTTGGTCGACGTGCCGAACGCGCCGGGCGCGCCGCTCGTGCTGGTGCCTGCGCTCGGGGGCGAGCCAGGGTCCGACGTGGGGGCGTCCGCCCGCACCGTCGGCGGCGGGGAGCTGCCGTTGTTGAAGGACGAGCCTTCCGTCGACGAGAAGTAGTCTGCGGCGGGGACGCCGAGGTTCATCGTGAACTTGCCGCCGACGACCGCGACGTCACTTCCGACCTCGACGCTGCTCTGGCTGCCCGTGCTCGTCGTCGTGATCTTGCGGTAGACGAGCGCGACACGCGCGTTCGCCGGGACGGCGATCCCCGTGAGGGCGCCCGAGACGGTGGCGACTCGCCCCTCGCCTCGTGTGGGGTCCGAGATCCCGCCGCAGGCAAAAGCCGCGAGCGCGAAGGCCGCGGAGGAAGAGAGGAGAGCGAAGCGAAGGTGGTTCATGAGGGTCAAGGCTCCTGGCGGAAGTACGGCTTGTGATCTCCCGGACGCAGGCAGGGGGTCCCGCTGTAAAGCACGGGTCGCATTTTTTTCAACCCGACCTGCGATTTGCCCGAAATGCGCGGCTAATAGGCATCAATTGACGCGCCGCGACGTGCCGAGTTGCGTCCTCGGGTTGCCAGCGTGCGCTGGCCTAGGTACACCGCCGAGCTCGCGGAGATTCGCCCCATGCCCTCCATCGCCATCACCGGAACCGGACTCTTCACCCCTCCCCACGCCATCTCGAACGACGAGCTGGTCGCCGCGTTCAACGCCTTCGTCGCCGCGGACAACGAGAAGAACGCCGTTCGCATTGCGAGCGGCGAGGTGAAGGCTCTCGAGGGGTCGAGCGCGGAGTTCATCGTCAACGCATCCGGCATCCGCCGTCGGTACGCGATGGACCGCACGGGGATCCTCGATCCTGCGATCCTCGCGCCGCGCATCGCGGAGCGCTCGAACGAGGAGAATTCGATCCAGTGCGAGATGGCGCTCTCGGCCGCGCGCGAGGCGCTCGCGCAGGCGAACCTCGCCCCCGAAGACATCGGCGCGGTCATTGTCGCGTGCTCGAACTTGCAGCGCGCGTACCCGGCCATCTCGGTCGAGGTGCAGGAGGCGCTCGGCACGAAGGGGTTCGCGTTCGACATGAACGTCGCCTGCTCGTCGGCCACGTTCGGCATCAACGTCGCCCGCGACATGGTCGCTGCCGGCAGCGTGAAGCGCGTGCTCGTCGTGAGCCCGGAGATCTGCACGGGGCACCTCAACTTCCGCGATCGGGAGAGTCACTTCATCTTCGGTGATGCGTGCACTGCGGTCGTCGTCGAGGAGCTCGAGACCTCGACCGCCGCGGAGCCGTTCGAGATCCTCGGAACGCGCCTCGCCACGAAGTATTCGAACAACATCCGCAACAACTTCGGCTTCCTGAACCGCGCGGCCCCCGAGCACCGCGATGCGAGCGACAAGCTCTTCGTCCAGCAGGGTCGCAAGGTGTTCAAGGACGTCTCGCCCATGGTCGCCGAGCTCGTCTCGTCGCACCTCGACAGCCTCGGGATCTCTCCCGGCGACGTGCGCCGCATGTGGCTCCACCAGGCCAACGGCACGATGAACCAGTGGATCTCGCGCAAGGTCCTCGGACGCGATGCGACCACCGAGGAAGCACCGTCCGTCCTCGAGGACTACGCGAACACGAGCTCGTGCGGCTCGATCATCACCTTCCACAAGAACCGGAGCGGCCTCGCCACCGGCGACGTCGGCGTGGTGTGCTCGTTCGGCGCCGGCTACTCGGTCGGGAGCGTCATCGTCCGCAAGGCCGCTTCTCGGGCAAGTGCGGCTCCGGCCCTCACTTCGTGAGCCTCCCTGGGATGTGACCTGCCCGGCGTGATTCGCCTTCGGCGAACGGCACCGCGGACGGCGCCGATTTCACGCCTCGGTTCGTGCGCGCGCGGTCAGAACGCGCCGGGCGGCGGCTTCGTCGAGAGGAAGGCGGCCGCGGCGGGGATCACGCCGGAGTCGACGCCGTGCTCGATCTCCGTGCGCAACATGTCGTAGCCGACCACGGGCTTGCGCACGAACGCCATCGCGCCGAACGTCGTGCGGATCGCGTCGAGCATCGCGGGATCCCCGCTCGTCGCCTCGAACGCGGCTGCGAGCGAAGCCTCTGCCTCGAGCCCAACGCTGCTGTGGATCGCGATGACGTCCGCGGGGATCGAGCCGAACGCGTCGACCACACGCAGGTCTGCCGATTGTGCGCCGAAGTCGGCGAACGCGCCTCGGACGAGCGCGCCGCGTTCCGAGAAGCCGCCGTAGCTCGCGCCCACGTCGACGACGCCGTCGATAACGGCGCGAATCACGGCCGCGTGCGAGCCGTAGAAGGTTTCCTTCGCGAAGATCGAGGTGCCCTCCGGGAAGCGCACCGCGAGACGCATCCGCGGGACGACGTAGCCGGTGGTGCTCAGCGGGTCGACCCAGCCAACGCGTTTGCCTCGCACGTCACTCAGGGCGAAGATGGCGCTATCGGAGCGCGTGAAGAGAACGGCGACGTAGGCTTCGCTGCCGCCGCGCTCGGCGCACACGAGGGAGCGGACCACGGCCTCGGAGTCGAGGCGCGCGAACGGGATGGGTGGAAGCCAAGCGACGTCCGTCGCGCCTTTGCGGAGCGAACGAACGAGCTCGTCGTAGGAGCCGACGTTGCGACGCACGAGCGTGACACCGGCGTGGTCGCCGATGAAGCGCATGAGCGCGTTCAAACGCGGTTCGAAGCCGACGAAGCTCGGCGGTGGGACGAGACCGAAGGTCAGACGTGCGGGGTCCCCCATGAGGAGCCCGAGACTATCAGCGCTTGCGGTTGCCTGCGGACGGCAGGTTGTTCACGTCGAACACGGGCGTTCCCGCGGCCGCGGGCGGAGCCTTGGCAGCCGGTTCGGCGGCCGTCGTGTGGGGGGCCAGCTTTGAAGCGGAGGTCGTTGCGAGCGGCAGCTTGCTCGGGGCTTCGATGCTCGGCGTGCGGGGGGAGGACACGATCGGCGAGCTCGGGTCGGCGTTCGCGAAGATCGCGATGCCGGCGAGCACCAGGAGCGGGAGGAGCGCGGCCACGAAGAGCCACGAGAAGCGCTTGCGCCGCGATGCCGCTCGCACGAGGAGCGTCGGCTCGGGGCGGTAGCCGTCGAGCGTCTGGTCAGCGAGGGAACGCATGCGACCGAGGGGGTGATAGAACGCGTCGTCCTCGAGCGCGGTCGGCGCGCTCGGCATCGTCACGTAGCGAGGCGTCGAGCGCGGGGTGGCAGCGGGGGAAGCGAGAGAAGCGGGGGAAGCGAGAGAAGCGGGAGAAGCGGACAGGCCAATCACGGGCGTCGAGAACGCCGGCGGGATGGGCGTGAGAAGCCCGGCGGGGGCGGGCGTTGCCGGACCTGCGGTGTCGTCCGTCGGGCGGCGCCCGAGCGCCTCGAAGATGTCTCCCGACGACGGCGGCGACGCGGGGGGCAGAAGTGTCTGCGACGGGCGGAGCGGGCCGGTGACGAGCTTCTCCGCGCGGGCGATCGCCTCGGCCATGTCCTGGACCTCCAGGATGTCGCTTGGATCGAGCTCCTGCGTCACGCCCGGGCCGCTACGCGCGGTGGCGAAGGGAAGGGGGGTGTCTTCGCGCAATCCGACGCGGAACGCGTTCCGCGCCACGCTGTCGCCGTCGGCGATGAGCCTGGATGAGCTGCGAGACAAGTCGCGAGATGAATCGCGAGAGGAAACAGCCTCGGAAGGTGGGAACCTCAACGTGACGGCGTGGTAGCGCGAGAGTCGGGGGCGCGCCAGTCCATTACGGGTAAGATCGGCGCGATGTCCTCCCCGGACACCCCCGCCGTAACCGCGCAATGCGCCTGGATTTTGCGGGTCGACCTGGCCTTCCTGGACCGGCGTTTCGGGGCGGAAACCGTCAATCGCCTCCTCGAGAACGGGCGGGATCACGCCCAGCTGCCCCGGGTCGAGGGCGGCCGGCTCGACGCCGCCCTGGTCCGGGACCCTCGTGATCCCCTCCCCAACCCGCGCTCCCTCGACCCGGCGGCGACGTCGATCGCCCTTCGTCTGCGGATCCGCGAGGACGACCTCGAGATGGCCTGCGCGTGCTCGCGCGGGCGCCCGTACGTCTGCGAGCACGTGATGCGGGTGCTCGCGGACCTCGCCGTCCACCCTCGGCTCGCCCAGAGCCTCGCAGGGGCGGGCACCTCGACCCCGGAGCTCCTCGAGGAGCTCCGCGTCCTCCGCCTCCAGGCTCACGAGGAGCGCACGCTCGACGAGCGACTCGCCCACTGGCTGCCGTCGAGCGAGGTCCTCGCCGATCTCGAGATCGACGTCGACGTCGTTCGGTCCGCAGGCCTCGCCGCGGCGGACGAGCGGCCCGCGCTCGTACTCCGTCACCGGAGACCGAAGTCGCGGACGCTCCTTCGGCCGCGCGACGTGCTCGAGGCACGCCTTCCCCCCAGGCATCGGCGGCTCGTCGAGCTGACGGCGCCGGGGCACACCGACCGAAACGTGCTCGTCTCCACGCGTGGCCAGGCTTCGATGCTGCTGCATCTCCTCGAGAGCGAGTCGCCGATCTTCACGCGCGAGTGGAAGAGCCGTCTTCGCTTCTCGACCGTGGCGGTGATGCCACGGATCGAGGCGGACGCATCCGCGGGCCGACTCGTGGCCCGGTGGTACTCCGCGGACGGTCGTCTGGTCACCGACGCAGCCGATGCGCTGCTGTTCACGGGTCCGTTTCCGTACCTCTGGTCCGAGGCTCGCGAGATCTTCCATCCTGTCGCCCCCGAGGTCGATCTCGAGCTCGCATGGGGCCTCTCGCGCGTGCCGTCGCTACCGCTCTCTGCGCGCTCGGCCGAGCGTGTCGGCCGCGCGCTCCTGACCCGCGGTCGCGGCCTCGGTGTGTCGTTGCCTTCGCCAGAGGTCTTCGGGCTTCCCCCTCTCGAGGCGCCCTCCTTCGAGCTCGCCCTCACCGGAACGCCGCTCGACGTGCGCGGGGAGCTGTTCGCGGTCTATCGCGCAGGTCGGATGCGCGTCGCGCCGAACGCTCGCGACGTCGCCGGGCGCGATCTCGAGGCCGAGGAGCGTGCGCTCGCCCTGGTGCGCGCCGCGGGGCTCGATCGACTGGAGGAGGGCGACGCGACGAACGACGACGGGCTCGGTCGCGCCGCCGAGGAGCGCGCCGTCTACCTCTGGCAGACCGGCATCCTCGAGGTACGCAATGCGACGGCGCCGCGTGTCGAGATCCTGGTCGCGGAGTCGCTCGCGCGCGTCAAGGTCGGTCCGCCGGTGACCGTGCACGTCGAGGTCGGCGTCGCCTCTGGCTGGCTCGAGACGGAGCTGGATTTCAGGGCCGGCGCGCTCAAGGTCGAGATGAGCCAGCTCCGTACCGCGCTCGCCGCACGCGGGCGGTGGGTCGCGCTCTCCGACGGCACGCTCTCGAAGATCGAAGGGGAGCTCCTCTCCTTGATCGACGAGGCTGCCTCGCTCCTCGACGATCAGGGGCGCGCCCGGCTCGCGCCGCATCAGCTCGGCCGCGTCGAGCGATGGATAGAGCGCTTCGGAGGTCACGCCGACGAGGGCGTCTCGAACCTGCGGGCGCGTCTCCGAACGCTCGCGGTCACCGCCGAGCCGATGCTCCCCGCGCGGCTGGAGGCGACGCTCCGCCCTTACCAGGCTGCAGGCGTCGCCTGGCTTCAGTTCCTCCGCGAGCTCGGCGCGGGCGGCGTGCTCGCCGACGACATGGGCCTCGGCAAGACGCTCATGACGCTCGCGTTCCTCGCGCGCTGGAAGGACGACGACGGCGGCACGCCGTCGCTCGTCGTGTGTCCGACCTCGGTCGCCCCCAACTGGGTGAGCGAGTGCAAGCGCTTCGTCCCGCAGTTGCGCGTGCTCGTGCTGCACGGTGGGTCGCGCGCGTCCAAGCTCGGTCAGATCGGCGCCGCCGACCTCGTCGTCACGACGTACGCCGTCATGCGCCGCGACATCGATCGGCTGGCAGGGGTGCCGTTCCGGTGTGTCGTGCTCGACGAGGCGCAGAACGTGAAGAGCAGCGTCACGGCCACCGCGCGCGCTGCGCAGCGGCTCTCCTGCGGCATGCGTCTGGCGCTCTCCGGGACGCCCATCGAGAACCGGCTCGGCGAGCTCCGCTCGATCATGAGCTTCGTCAATCCGGGCCTGCTCGGCACGAGCGCAGACTTCGAGGAGCGGTTCGAGAAGCCGATCGCCAACGAGCCACGCGGCGCCGCCGCCACGCTCCTGCGCACCCTCGTTCGACCCTTCGTGCTCCGGCGCACCAAGGCCGAGGTGCTCCTCGATCTGCCGCCCAAGACCGAGGTTGTTCGCGCCTGCGTCCTCGGCCTCCGCCAGAAGCGGCTCTACGACGCGCTCGCGCTCACGCTTCGCGAGTCGGTGAAGAAGGCCATCGAGAAGCGTGGGTCCGGCCAGAGCCGGATCTCCGTGCTCACCGCGATCTTGCGGCTCCGCCAGATGGCATGCGACCCGCGGCTCATCGAGCCGAGCATCGCCGCGGGCGAGAGCGCGAAGCGCGCCGAGTTCCTCGAGGTCGTGCGTGAGCTGGTCGCCGAAGGTCGGCGGGCGCTCGTCTTCTCGCAGTTCGTCCAGCTCTTCACGCTCTGGCGCGAGGATCTCGATCGCGAGAAGATCGCCTACGAGTACCTCGACGGCTCGAGCGTCGATCGCGAGGCGATCGTCGCGCGCTTCCAGAACGGCGAGGCGCCGCTCTTCCTCGTCTCGCTCAAGGCCGGAGGCGCGGGGCTCAACCTCACGGCCGCCGACACGGTGATCCACTGCGACCCGTGGTGGAACCCGGCAGTGGAGGATCAGGCGACGGATCGTGCCCATCGGATGGGGCAGGCGCGCGCCGTCACCGTGGTGAGGCTCGTCGCGGCGGGAACGATCGAGGAGAAGATTGGGCTGCTGAAGGAGAAGAAGAGAGAGCTCGCGGCAGCGGTGATCGCGAGCTCCGAGGAGAGCTCCGACACGCCGGTGGAGGCCCTGCGCGGGCTCACGGACGAAGACGTCGACGCCCTTCTGGGAGGCCTTCGCGACGAGGTCGGCGCCGACGACGCGGAGGGGCCCGCGCCGGACGACGGCGTGCACGGGACGGTGCTGCCGCGTCGCTTCGTCGCCGCGCGCGAGGTGGACGAGCTACGCGCCATCCTCAAGCGCGTCGAAGGCAGCGGCACGCTACGAAAGGACCTCGCGCGGAAGGTCGGCCTTCCGGTCGCTCGTGTGTCGCTGCTCCTCATCGGTCACGCCGTGCCGATCCCGACGCGCGCCGCGGAGAAGATCCGCGCGCTCCGGATCGGTCACGACCCACCTCCCTGAGGGTTGCGCGAGTGGCGCAAAGCGGACGCACGCGCGTGCCTCGCGTTGTCCTCCGTGCAACGCTCAATGGACGTTGGCTGGACACACGATGACACGGACTCTCGGGATTGCTCTCGTCCTCTCTCTGCTCGGCGGGCTCGCCGCGGGCTGCGGCGCCGACGCGGAGGCGCCGCCCGCGAACGACACGACCCTACCGACTGGCGCGCCCGCGGACGCGACGCCCGATGGGGAGGACCCGGCGATCGCCGACCCGCCGGAGCCGCCCGAGGGCGTGAGTCCGACCGGCACGACGACTCCGCCCGCGCCCAAGCCTGGCTGCGTCGCGTCGGTCACGCTCGCCGGACACCCGGCGTGGCTGTTCTTCACGCGTCCCGACGACCCGTGCACCGGCGTCGTGGGCTCGGGGCTCGACAGCAACGCGCTCGACGAGCTCACGCGGCTCATCGACTCGGTCCCTGCGGGCGGACGCATCGACGGTCACATCTTCAGCATTTCCGTCGACGGCGTGGCGCGTGCGCTCCTCAAGGCGCAGATGCGGGGGGTCGACGTGTGGATCTCCACCGATGGCGCCGTGGCGACGTCGACGGACCCCGCGAAGACCATGTATCTGGACCAGCTGACGCACAAGGTCTACTGCGCGTCGGCCGCGACCAACTCGTGCGTGTCGACGGCGGCGGGCGCGATCTCGCACACGAAGCTCTTCGTCTTCAGCACGGCAACGGCGCCAGACGGCAAGGTGTCGAACGACGTCGTGTGGCTCGGCTCGGCGAACCAGACGTACGCGAGCGGGATGCGCCTCTACAACAACACCGTCACCGTCTACGGCGACACTCCGCTCTTCACGAGCTTCCGCGGCTATCTCGACGACCTCTACTCACGCCGCACGCAGGCCGACTACTACGACCCGACCTCCGGGCGCGGGCACTACCTGACGGATAGCGCGGACGTGTACGTGTCGCCCGAGCTGCAGACCGACCTGGTCGTGAACCGGCTCGACGACATCACGCCCGATGCGCAGTGCGAGATCCGCGTGCTTCACGCCTCGGTGCGCGACAGCCGGATCGAGGTCGTGAACCGGCTCGTCGCGCTGAAGAACGGCGGCTGCAAGGTGACGGTCGTGGCCGACACCATCGAGCCACAGGCCCTCGGCGCGCTCACCGCGGCCGGCATCAAGGCGTTCAAGAAGCCCATCCACGACAAGTCGTTCATCGTTCACGCGAAGTACGGCGCTGCGTACGCGTATCGCGTCTATACCGGCTCGCACAACCTGAGCGGCGGCTCGGCGCACAGCTACGACGAGATCTTCGTGAAGCTTGCAGCAGAGTCGGGCGCGCAGCACGACGTGTACGATGCGTATTACACGCACTTCGACGACGCCCTGAAAGGGGCGACTCCGCGCAACTGAGATAATCGTCTGCGCTTCCAGGGTGAGCGGTACGGCGCCGCGGCCGGGTACCCTAGTCGTTACTGCTTCAACGCGAAGCCCGCGGCCTTGATGACGATCCACTGATAGGACGAGGGGATCAGGCGCTGCACGAGGTCGTAGACCTTGGCGTCGGTACCGATGAGCACGCGTCGAGCGTTGCGCCGCACGCCCCGGAGGATCGTCTCGGCGGCGTCGTCGGCGCTGACACGGAAGTGCTTCTCGATCTGGTGGTGGCTGTTGTCGAGATCCTTCACGCCGAGGTCGGCCACGCTCTTGCTCATGCGTGCGGTGCGCGCGATGTTGGTCTTGATGCCGCCGGGGTGGACGCTCGTCGCGCTGATCGGCGCGCCCGTCATGTCGAGCTCGATGCGGAGCGCCTCGGTGAAGCCGCGCACGGCGAACTTCGTCGCGTTGTAGGTGCTCTGTCCGGGGAAGGCGAGGAGGCCGAAGAGGCTCGACGTGTTCACGACGTGGCCCTCTCCCGACGCGCGCAGGTGAGGCAAGAACGCCTTCGTCCCGTACACGACGCCCCAGAAATTGATGCCGACCACCCATTCGGCGTCCTCGTAGTCGCAGCCCTCGACCGTCGCGCCGTACGCGACACCGGCGTTGTTGAAGATGAGGTTGCACTTGCCGTGGTCGGCGACGACCTCGTCGGCCCAGGTGTAGACCTCCTCGCGCTTCGAGACGTCGACGCGCTTCGACGTCACCTTGACGCCGTGCATGCCTGCGAGCCTCACGGTCTCGGCGAGACCCACCTCGTTGACGTCGCTGACGGCGACGTGACAGCCGCGCTCGGCGAGCTTGATCGCGAGCGAGCGGCCCATTCCGGAGCCGGCGCCCGTGATGGCAGCGACCTTGTTCGAGAATGACTTCATGAGGGAGTGGCTCCGTGTTCGCCGAGGCGGACCGACGTGGTCGAGCCGCGCCGCGACTCCGCGGCGTGGATCGCGAAGAGCGCTCGCGTGGCTCCGGCGATCTCGATGACGGCGTCGCGACATGCAGGGCTCACGCCGACCATGTTGAAGAAGCCGTGGATCAGCGAGTGGAAGCATCGCGGCACGGTGATGGTACCCGCGGCGAGGAGCGCCTCGGCGTAGGCCGCGCCCTCGTCGCGCAGAGGGTCGAACCCTGCCGTGACCACGAGCGCCGGTGCGAGACCCGCGTGCGACTCGGCGTGAAGCGGTCCGTGACGCGGGTCGCGCAAGTGAGGCCCGGGCGGCCCCGAGTACTGCTGGGTGAACCAGTCGATCGACGCGCGCGTGAGGAAGAAGCCCTCGGCGAAGAGATCCATCGACGGATACTGCTTGGTGCGATCCACCGCGGGATAGATCAGCATCTGACACGCGGGGCCGACCCCGCCGTCCGCGACCGCGAGCTGCGCGACCACCGCGGAGAGGTTGGCACCCGCGCTGTCGCCACCGACGCCGACGCGCGCGGGGTCTGCGCCGAGCTCGGCCGCGTGCGTCTGAGCCCAGCGGAGCGCGGCGAGGGCGTCCTCGACCGGAGCAGGGAAGGGATGCTCCGGCGCGAGTCGGTACGCGACGGCGAGGACGTGCATTCCTCCATGCCGGCAGAGGACCCGGCAGGGCGCGTCGTGCGTGTCGAGATCTCCGAACACGAAGCCGCCGCCATGGAAGAAGACGAGCAGCGGCGCCCCTTCCGCACGCTCGGGCGCGTAGTGCCGCGCGCGCAGCTTGCCAGCCGCTCCGTCGATGTCCAGATCGCGAACCGCGCCTACCGGTGTCGGCCGACCTGAGATGAGGCGAGCGGCGTCGCTCTGCTGCTTTCGCAGCTCGACCGGCGTGGTGAGCGCCATCTGCCCGCGCTTCTCGTTCGCGGCCAGCAGCAGCTGGAGCTCGGGTGCGAGCGGATGACCGTCGATGACGACGGGCGCGCCGCCGGAGAGGGCGACCTGCACGCGCTCGGGCAGCGCGCAAAGTGCGGACATGACCGCCGCGCCGAGGCGATCGGACAGGCCGCGGCGAGGTACGGAGGAGTCAGTCATGAGCGACCTGCAAGGTGTTCGTGATGGTACTATAGGGTACCAAGATGCCGGCCTCCCGGATCAGAAAAGAAGCCGTGCCGGCGGCGGATCGCGGGCTGGACGTCCATCGGCTGCGGCTCCTGGAGGGCTTCTCGGCCGCGGTGTCCGAGCACGGCTACCCGCCCCTGACGATCGCGCAGATCGTGAAGCACGCGCGCGTCTCGAAGCGGACGTTCTACGAGCACTTCGCGGACAAGGAGGAGTGCTTTCTCGCGCTCTACGCGGAGGCGACGGAGCTCTTGCGCAGAGGGGTCGAGCACGCCCTGAAGGCGCCCGCGGCGTCATGGCAGAAGCAGCTCGAGGCGGGGCTCGACGCCTATCTCTCCGGGCTCGAGCAGAACCCCGCGCTCACGCGTGCCTGTCTGCTCGAGATCCACGCGGCTGGCCCCCGTGCGCTCGAGCTCAGGCTCTCGGGCCGCGCGAAATTCGCGACGCTGCTCCGCGAGTTCGTGGAGCGCACCCGGAGAGAGCACCCCGACCTGCGCCCGCTCACCGCGACGATGGCGACCGCGATCGTCGGCGGCATCGACGAGCTGCTCCTCGTGAACGTCGAGGCGGGCCTCACGAGTCGCCTCGGGGAGGTCCGCGAGACGTCGGTCGAGCTCTTGCGGGCGGTCATCGGCGTCCGCGCGTAGGTCGCTCGGCTCCGCTTCCGCGCGAGAGCGACGCATGCCGTGTGCCGGGACGTCGCACGTCCACGGGCGCGTTCGACTCAGGCGGGCGGGCGCAGGCGCTCTTCGAAGAACGCGAGGACGCGGTCGAGAGCAACGCGTGTGGGATGCCCGGCCTCATCGACGAGATCGTGTGTGACGACCGAGTGCGCCTGCCGTGGAATGCCATGCGGGTTGCCCCGGGAGGAGTCGATCTCGATCCCCTCGAAGGCCTCGCCGAGCTCCTCGCGAAGCCGCTCGAAGCGCTCGCCCGCGCACATGAAGTCGTGGGTGAAGCGCATGCCGAGGACGGGGACACCGGCGGCGGCGCGTCGCTTCACGGTCACGAGGTCCTCCTCCGAGAGATGAAGCCCTCGCTTCGCGCAGCGGGACAGTCCGATGGGGAGCGAGGGCTGGCTCAGGACGGGCGCCATCATCGCGTCCTCGACCATGAGCGCGAGCGCGAAGTTGCCGGTGATGCACATGCCGATCGCGCCGACGCCCGGGCCGCCGAGCTCGGCGTGAGCTGCGGCGCAGAGCGCGCGGAGCCAGGAGATGATCGGGCTCGTCCCGTTCGCGGCAAAGACGGAGAACTCGCGGTTGATGCATGCGCGCGCGAGCTGGCCTGCCGCGTAAGGCATGCTCATCGGACGCCCCGGGGTGCCGAACAGGTTGGGCATGAGGACGCTGAAGCCCGCGTCCGCGACGATGCGTGCGAAGCGCGCGACCGTGGGGGTGATCCCCGGGATCTCGTGCATGACGATGACGCCGGGGCCGGTTCCGCGGCGGTAGACGTCGCGCTCCACTCCATCGAGGGTCATCGGCGCGACGGTGAAGCCTTCGAGCGGCACCCTCATCGGCTGCATCCTATCCGTGAAGCGGACTAAGGTAGGGCGTCATGGCGGAAGATTTTTCCGAGATGCTGAACGCCTCCCTCGACGGCTGGAGCGCCGCGATGGGACTACGCTTCGTGAGCGCAACCGTGGACGAGGTCGTCGCGGAGCTCCTCGTCGGCGCCGCGCATCGTCAGCCCTACGGGATCGTGCACGGGGGCGTCTATGCGGGGATGGTCGAGTCCGTCGCGTCCGTCGGTGCGGGTCTCTTCGCGATGACGCTCGGGCGCACGATCGTCGGGCTCGAGAATCACACCTCGTTCCTCCACGCGGTTCGCGAGGGCGTGCTGCGTGCGACGGCCAAGCCGCTGACGCGCGGGAAGCAGACGCAGGTCTGGGAGGGCACGGTGACCGACGCGTCCGGACGCGTCGCGGCGACGGGGAGAGTGCGCTTTCTCGGGCTCGAAGCGGGCGCCGCCGTCGCCGGAGAGACGGTCGCGATCAAGCCTACTTCGTGACGTTGCCGGTCACCGTCTTGCAGCCGACGACGATCTTGATCTTCGCGGCCGGGTCGGCCTTCAGCGTGTCGCACGATTTCCCCTTGAGCGTGACCTTCGTCGGGTTCGTCGGGTCGTCGTAGACCCAGCCGTCGGTCATGTTCTGCGGGACGGTCGTGTCCGCACCGCCGCCGCTCGTCATCACGACATTCACGTTGGCGGGGTCGATGTCGCCCGAGCCCGTGGGCTTGGTGAGCGGGAACTCGCAGCTCGCGACGGCGTCGCGGATCGCGTTGATCGCGGCGAGAAAGTCGACCTTGATCTGCGCGGCGGTCTTGGTGCCCGGCGTGATCTGGAAGTGGCAAGGCGTGCCCGTCTTGTCGGCGTTGCCCCAGTTCGGATTGCACCCGGGGGCGGCTGTGCCGCCGGCCAGCGCGAGGTCCTTCATGAAGACCTCGTCGTAGACGAGGGTCGGGCTCGCGTCCTCGTTGCCGACGCCGACCGCGAATGTCGCGACCGGCGGAGTGCCCGTCCGCGCGGCGGTGACGGAGGCGAGGCAGGCCATCTTGCTGTCGGTCGGGATGCCGTCGGTCATCGCGACGAGCACGTACTTGCCGCCCGGCTGGACGGGAGCGGTCGGCGTGTACGCCTTCAGGTTCCCGAGCTGCCCGTCGATGCTCGTGCAGAGGGGCGTGCCGCCGTTCGCGAAGATCGGTGGCGCGAGGCGCGCCTTGAGAGCGGCCGACTGCGCGGCGTCGACGAAATGGATCGGTACGTCGACCGACGTGGCCGTCTTCACGGTCGTGCTGGAGAACAGGAACAAGCCGACCGCGAAGCTCGGGTCGTTCTTCGCGGCGAGGTCGTCGGAGAAGGCCGCGAGCGCGTCGCGCACGGCGATCCACTTCTTTCCGGTCTGCCTCGAGGGCATCAGCGGGTCGGTCTCGCGCTCGCCCGCGACGAAGTCGTTCGGAGCCGCCTGTCCGGTCGCGCCGTCCATGCTGCCCGAGCCGTCGATGATGAACTGCATGTAGACCGGGAGGCGCTTCGCTTCTGCGGAGGCCGTCGCGCACGCGTTCGTCAGCGGATCCTGGCCGCCGTCGCCGCCGGCGTCCAGGCTCATCTCGAAGCCGGGGCCGACCGGCGGAGAGCCGCTGCTCGTCCCCTTCGCGTTCGGATCGGTGAACTCGGAGGGGTCGCCCGACCCGCAGCCTTGCCCGAAGAGCGACGCCGCGAGGACGGCACAAGCACCACCGAGGACCCAGGTTCGACTCGACATCTCGCTCATGACTTCGACGATAGGTGTTCCACACCGAGCGCAATTGTCCGCGTCTCCTTCACCTCGCGGTGGAGGTGTGGCGTGGATCCGTTCTTGCCCACGTCGTGCGAAGCGTCGTCGAATCGGCCATGAAAATAGGGCGATTGGCCGTCGCGCTCGCGCTTGCGTCGCGCTTTGCATCGCACGCGACGCCACGGCGTCGCCGAGCGGCGTATGATGACGCCTCATGGCGACAGACCCTCCGCCGCGGCCGCCGTCGAGGATCTCCCCCTCGCGCCCGCCTCCGCGCTCGTCGAGAGACACGCCTGCACCTCCGCTCGGTCCCCCCGAGGAGGCGAGCGAGGGCGAGGTGCCCGACAGCGTTCGCGCGCGTGGCGGTCGGATGGGGACCATCCCCCTGCGGCCGCTCATCGACATCGGCCAGGCGACGCTCACGCTGACGGTCGAGCGCGAGGCCGGCAACGTGGTGGAGCGGACGCTCGTCCACGAGGGTGACGTCTGCCGCATCGGCACGCACGCTTCGAACGACCTCGTGCTCGACGATCCGTCGGTGTCGCGCTTCCACTGCCGCATCGTCCCGGACGCCGCCGGTTGGCGTGTCGAGGACTCGGGCTCGTTGAATGGGACGCGCCTGCAGGAGCTTCGCGTCCTCGACGCGGTGCTTCCCGCGGAGGCGGTGCTCTCGCTCGGTCAATCCGTGCTTCGGATCACGGCGAGCGCGCCGGCGGGCAAGACGCTGGTGCCGATGATGCCGACCTTCGGCACGCTCACCGGGTCCGGCCGCGCGATGCGCAAGCTGTTCGCCGTGCTCGAAAAGGTCGCCGCGAGCGACATCAATTGCTTCATCTACGGCGAGAACGGCACCGGCAAGGAGCTCGTCGCCACGGAGATCGTCCAGCGCGGCCCGCGCGCGAACAAGCCCTTCGTGGTCGTCGACTGCGGCGCGATCTCTCCGAACCTCGTCGAGAGCGAGCTCTTCGGGCACGTGCGCGGCGCGTTCACAGGTGCCGATCGAGATCGCATCGGAGCGTTCGAAGCGGCAGACGGCGGGACTGTGTTCCTCGACGAGATCGGAGAGCTTCCGATCGGCGTGCAGCCCAAGCTGCTCCGGGCGCTCGAGCAGCGAGAGATCCGGCGCGTCGGCGAGACCGCGACACGCAAGGTGAACGTGCGCGTGATCAGCGCGACGAACCGCGACCTCGAGCGCGAGGTCAACAAGGGGACGTTTCGCGAGGACCTGTATTTTCGGATCGCGGTGATCACGGTGCGCGTGCCGGCGCTTCGCGATCGGCCGGAGGACCTGCCGCACCTGATTCGCGCTTTCCTGACGCGGCTCGACGCGAAGGACAGCGAGCATCTCTTTCCGCCGGAGGTCATCGAGGAGCTCGCGCGGCACGAGTGGCCGGGGAACGTGCGCGAGCTACGGAACTACGTCGAGCGGAGCATCGTGCTGCAGACGGCGCGGATGAGTTTGCCGCCGAGCGCCGGGGGTGCAGGTGCGCTCGTGGGTACCGCCGGTGGTAGTGGCGGAGGGCGCGGCGGAGAGGTCGACGTGACTGTGCCGTTCAAGGTCGCGAAGGACGCGCTCATCGACGGCTTCGAGCGGTCGTATCTGCGCGGGATCCTCGAGGCCGCGGGTGGCAACATGACGAAGGCGGCCCGGATGGCGGGGATCGATCGGATGTATCTGCACCGGCTGGTGCAGAAGCACGGGACGCGCGATCAGATGCCGTCGTCGGTGAGTGACCCTTCGTCGGCGCAGCAGCGGAAGCCGGTCGAGTAGTCGTAGTACGCGGGGGCGTGCGCGGTGGTGCGGTAGTCGCAGCCCTCGCCGTTGAGCTTCGTGTCGAGGTAGTAGCCGCCGCGGAAGCTGGCGTCGTCGGTCCACTCGTGGACGTTGCCGACCATATCGTGCACGTCGTAGCCGTTGGTGCACGCCTCGCGGTTGCCAGTCGCCTCGAGGGTGTTCTTCTGCTGGTTGGCGAGCGGGTCGTTGAGCGTCTTGTTGGTGCGCTCGCCGCCGTGGAGCGTGTTCATCGGCGAGCTGCGGTTCGTGTCGACGCACGCGCCCGGCGTGCGCTTGTTCCCGTAGGGGTAGCGCGTCGCCGCGGGGCCCTTGCAGGCGGTCTTCCACTCCTGGGCCTTGCCGAGGCGCTTGCCCGACGCCTTGCACGCGCGCTTGGCCTCGACCATCGAGATGTGCGCCTGCGGGACGACGCCGCGGCGCGACACGGCGCGGACGTCGTGGCCGTTCGGGGCCTGGTAGGGGCTGAACGCCTTGTCGCCCTCGGCGGTGCGCTCGACGAGCGAGGCCTCGTACTTGTCGACGCAGCTCTGGCCGACGTGCGCCATGGTGGACGGGCACGCGAGGGGCGCATGAGCGGCAGCGGGGGCGGCAGAGAGCGAGGCGAGGGTGGGGTTGATCGCGATCGGAGCGGCCGAGGCGGTGGAGTAGCCGGCCGTGAGCGAGGCCGCGGCGATGCCGGGCACGAGGATGAGCGCGCCGACGAACCCCGCGAGCCGCCTGCTGCCGGGCGCGCGTGAGGGGCTGGGGTGTGCGGCGGACATGACATCCTCCCTTGCGGGATGGATGCCAGGGGTGCCCCTCGTGATCTCGGTGACTTGAGGGAGAGGCGAGAGACCTGGAGTCCTCCTCAGAGGACGGGAGTCATCGGCAAGAGGCGAATGAGGGCGCCGCGTCTTCTATGGGCACGTCCAAGGGAGCACGGGCACGAACCCCAGGGGCCCCCCTGCGGAGGGTCGGTCCTTAGCAAGCTGAGGACCACTAGACCCCGTAAAAATGTCGGTTTCCCGATGCTTAGCAAGCTAAGCACCCGACCAAAAGGCCACGGTCCTCAGCGGCGCCCTGACGGCGCATCTCGTCTCGATGTGCCGGTGCCCGTGCCCGATCTCCTTCTCAGGGAGCTCTGAGACTGGGCATCCCCCTACACGGCCTTGGGCGGGGGGTGCGTCCGGAGGTGGCGGACGTCGTCGCCGCGGACCATGAAGATGACCTCTTCGGCGATGTTCGTCGCGTGGTCGGCGATGCGCTCGATGTACTTCGCGACCTTGATCACGCGGATCGCGGCCGGGACCTCGTCCGGGAGCTGGCGCATGAGTGCCGTCATCTCCTCGAGGACCTCGCCGTACGCTCGGTCCACCGCATCGTCACGCTCCAGCACCTCTTGCGCCCGAGCGACCTCGCCGCCGACGAACGCGTCGAGCGCATCACGCACCATCTGCTGCGCCTGCTCGCTCATCCGCTTCAGCAGCACGCCCACGTGATCCTTCGCGACGCCGTGGCCTTCCTTCGCCCGCTCCGCGATGTTCACCGCCTCGTCGCCGATGCGCTCGAGGTCCGTCACCAGCTTCAGCGCCGTCGTCACGAACCGAAGGTCGTACGCGACGGGCTGGCGCAGCGCGAGGATGCGCAAGACCAGCGCGTCGATCTTCATCTCGTCGTCGTCGATCTGACGGTCCAGCGCCTCCACCTCGATGGCGGCTGTCTCCGAGCCGCTCCAGAACGCCTCGAGCGCGAGCTGCAGGCTCCGCTCGCACCGCGCCCCCATCGCCAGTGAGTGCGCCCGCAGCTCACGGAGCTCGGCCTCGAAGTCACGACTCGTATGGCTACGCGCCATGGTTACCTCCCGTCTCTTCACCGTGTTGCACGTCGCATGCGCGTTCCCGCGGCGCCACCGAACCTCGCCAGGCGCGCCGCGAGCACGTTGGTGAGCAGGATGAGCACCACGAGCGCCGCCGCCGTCCCTGCGCTCACGTCCGCGCGATCGGGCGCGAGCCCCGCCGAGTTCACGTACCAGAGGTGGACGGCGAGCGTCTCGCCGCCGCGGAACGGATCGAGCGAGTACGCAGTGCCTCGCGAGACCGTCGTCCCCGCCGTCATGATCAGCGGCGCGCTCTCGGCGAACACGCGACCGATCGTCAGCACGAGTGCGGACAGGATGCCCGGCCATGCGTACGGGACCGTCACACGGAGCGCCGTCTGCACGGGCGTCGCGCCGAGCGCGAGGCTCGCCTCCTCGAGCTCGCGCGGAACGGCGCGGAGGCTCTCCTCGGTGATGCCGACCATCAGCGGAAGGTTGAGGATCGCGAGGACGATCGCACCGGCGAACAGCGAGTACCCGAGCTTCATCTCCACGACGAAGACCAGGAACCCGAACAGGCCGTAGACGATGCTCGGCAGAGAGGCGAGCGTGTCGAGCGCCATTCGCAGCGCAGCGACGAACCGCCGCTGCTTCGCGAACCGCGCCATGTAGAGCGCCGCGCCCACGCCTACCGGCAGCGTCACCAGCGTGCTCAGGAACGCAAAGTAGATCGTGTTGAAGATCTCGGGGCCGATCCCGCCCCCCGCGCGCGTCTCGCTCGGTAGGCTGATCAAGAACCGGGGAAGGTGGTCCCGAAAGGCGAGCGCGCCCGCGAGCGCCGCGAGCCCTGTCACCCCATGAGCGATGCGGTCCGCCTTGCGGCTCGCGCCCCCTCGCACCCTGGCGACGACCTCCCGGATCACGATCCCCGCCGCCCAGGCGAGCGCCGCGAAGATCCCGGCGGCGAGCACGAAGCGCATGATGTCTTCGCCGTCGACGTCGGAGAGCGGCGTCGCGAAGGACGTGAAGGCGACCAGCCGACTCCCCCCACGTGCCACGAGGTACGAGAGCCCGCCGCCGTAGAGCACGGCGACGGAGATCGCGATCGTCGCGAGCAGCCGGCCCAGCACCTCCTCCAGGAGGCGCCCGCTTCGCATGCCACGCCGGAGACGCGGCGAGCTTGCCGCGGCCTCGAGCGGGCCGTTTTCGGCCCTTCGCGCGCGTGCGTCGACGAGACCCGTCATGCGGTTTTCCCGCCTCGTGTCAACCAGCGGGTGCCCAGCACGACGATCACAGAGACGACGAGGAGGACGAGCGACATCGCGAAGAGCACGTTGCTGCCCGGGGTGCCGGGGCGCGCGTTCTGCATGTCCATCACGATCTGCGTCGAGATCGTCGTGGTCGGAGAGAACGCGTTCTCCGGGAGCTTGCGGGCGCCGCCGATGACCATCTGTACCGCCATCGTCTCGCCGGCCGCGCGCGCGAAGCCGAAGAACACGGCGACGACGATTCCTCGCCAGCCGCCGGGGAGGATGACGCGCGTGGCGGTCTGCCAGGGCGACGCACCGAGCGCCGCGCTCGCATCGCGCAAGGCCGACGGGACGCGCGCAAGCGAGTCGAGCGAGAGCAGGAGAACGGTCGGCGCGATCATGATGCCGAGCAGAACGGCAGCGCTCGCGAGCCCCTCACCGCCGGTCGCCCCTTGGCCGCGCACGTGATGCGCGACCTTCTCCATCTGCGGCACGAGATACACGAGCGCGAGCCACCCGTAGACGACGCTCGGTACCGCCGCTGCGACCTCCATCGTGCGTCGATAGGCCGAGCGGGTCGACCTGGGCGCGAGCTCGGTCGTCCAGAGAGCCGCCAGCACCGCCGGAACGGCGCCGACGACGATCGCACCCCCGGCGCTGACGAACGTGCCGAAGATCAGCGGCAGGCCGCCGTACGTGTCGGCCTCCGGCTTCCAGAGGATCCCCGAGAGCAGCGGTACGAGCCCGACCTCGCGAATGCCCTTCAGCCCCGCATGGCCGAGGAAGGCCAGCATCGCGACGGTGGTGAGGAGGACGAGCCCCGCGCACGACACCAGCACGAGGCGCACGGCGGCCTCTCTCGAGCCGCGATCCGACGCGACGGCGGCCGTACGCACGTCAGTCCTTTTCCTTGGTGACCTTCATCTGTGTGATCGCGATGAAGCCCTTCACGCTGGGGATGACGTGGCTCTGGAAGTCGCTCGAGAGCACGTAGTCGAGGAACACCTTGGTCGCGCCCGTCGCTTCGCCTTTGGTGAACATGTGCTCGTACGACCAGATCGGGTACGCGCCTGTCGCGATCGTCTCTGGGCTCGCGTCGACGGGCCCCTTGTCGGTCTTCACCTGGAGGGTCACGAGCGAGTCGTCCTTGAACGAGAGCGCGAGGTAGCTGATGGCGCCCTTGGTCTGCTTCAACTTCGCCACCAGCGCGCCGGAGTTGTCCTCCGTCTGACCTTCGACGAACTTGTCTCCACCGAGCACCGCGTTGCCGAACACCGTGCGCGTTCCGCTACCCGCGGCGCGATTGATGACGACGATGGGCTGCGGTGCACCGCCGAGCTCCTTCCAGTCCTTCACCGTGCCGCTGAAGACCTTCGCCATCTGCTCGAGGGTGAGCGCGGGGACCTTCTCGTTGAACGAGCCCTTGTTCGCCATCGCCGCGAACCCGACCACGGCGACCTTGTGATCGACGAGCTGCGCCTTCATGTCCTCTGGAGCGAAGATGTCGCTGTTGCCGATGTGTACGGCGCCGCTCGCGACGTCGGCGAGTCCCTTCTTCGAGCCGCCGGCCGAGACCTCGACGCTGACCGACCTGTTATCGGTCTCGAACTTCTCCTTCGCGGCATTGACGAGCGGCTGAAGCGCGCTCGAGCCACTCGCCCGGATCGTCTGCTTGCCGAGCGGCGCCCTCTCCGCCGCGCTCAGCGAGACCGAGCTGCCCGGCTTGTCGGCGGCGGGCTTGTCGGCGGCGGGCGGCGGGGTGCGGTCACACGCTCCGAGTGCGAGCATGGCGCCCGTGGCGAGGATCGCGAGGCGCGAGCTGGTGGTGGTCGACATCATCCGAATCTCCCTGTGATGTAGTCCTCCGTCTCGCGTTCTTGCGGACGGGTGAAGATGTTGGTCGTGTCGTCGATCTCGACGAGGCGACCGAGGTAGAAGAACCCTGTTCGATGCGAGACGCGCGCCGCCTGCTGCATGTTGTGCGTGACGATGACGATCGTCAGGATCTCGCTGAGCTCGCTGACCAGCTCCTCGATCTTCGCCGTCGCGATGGGATCGAGCGCGCTGGCAGGCTCGTCCATCAGGAGGACCTCCGGCTCGACTGCGAGGGCACGCGCGATGCAAAGGCGCTGCTGCTGACCGCCCGAGAGGCCGAGACCGGACTCTTCGAGCCTGTCCTTCACCTCATCCCATAGCGCAGCCTGCCGTAGCGCGCGTTCGACCGTTCCGCTGATGATGCTCCGATCGCGCTCTCCGGCGATGCGCAGGCCGTAGGCCACGTTCTCGAAGATGGTCTTGGGGAAGGGGTTCGAGCGCTGGAACACCATGCCGACGCGCCGACGCACGAGCACCGGGTCGACCTCGGGGCCGTAGATAGGCTCGCCGTCGAGCTCGATCGACCCCGTCGTTGTCGTCGCTTCGATCGTGTCGTTCATCCGGTTGAGCGCGCGGAGAAACGTGCTCTTGCCGCAACCGCTCGGGCCGATCAGGGCGAGGATCTCGTGCGTGCGGACCTCGAGCGTGATGCCTGCGATCGCGACCTTCGAGCCGTAGCGGACCGTGAGGTCGTCGGCGCGCATCTTGACCGTCGCGGCCGCCGGCGCTGGCGACGGCGTGATCTCGACGAGCTGGTTCAGCGCGGGCGAGCCCATGCCCTTTCGTACGCAAGACGTGCGACGACTTCATGCGGGCCAGGTGACGATTCGGTGACCAGCCGGGCCGCCGCCGCGGGTGAAGTCCGCTCCTAGAACGCGCGGGTGAAGCCGAGGGACGCGCCTGTCGCAGACACCTGCGCCTGCACGCCGCGCGGCGCCGACGGCCAGAGGAGGACGACGAGGCCGGTCGCTGCGAGCGCGCCGCCGGCTGCCAGGCCCACCACGGCCACCGTGCGATCGCGTGCGATGCGATCGTTCCTCGTTGACGCACCCCGCTGCGACTCGGTTGCCGTGCTGCCGTTCGACTCGACGACGCCGAGGACGCCGTAGGTCACCCCGATCACGATCCCCGCTGCGCCAAGCCCGAGAGCACCGAAGCCGACCAGCGCCTTCGCCGAGGGCCCGCTCGACACCTCGGAGCCTGGTGGCGGCGCAGGAGGTCCCAGCACAGCGTCGCCGAGGTCAGGCTCGTGCTCCTCGTAACCCGTCACCGCGTCCTCGTCGAAGGGGAGGGTGAACACGAGGTCGAATGCGTCGTGAGCCGCTCCGCGTGCGCGCGCGCGCGGCTGCTCCGGCGTGAGATCCGCGAGCGCGACCACCTCGCGGTCGGGTGGCAAGACGAACTCCGTGTCGTCGTCGAGACGCCGCACGTACTCGCGCCCGCTCGGCGCGGGTCGCAAGAGGCGCAGCGTCGTCCCCTTGGACGTGTTCGCCTCGGCGAGCCGCACGCCGCGCGAATCCTCGATCACGTAGTGACCGGAATGCGAGCCGTCGATTTCGAGACGACGATTCAGCCGGTGCCCGATCGCGAGGAGCGCGCTCTGATCCTTCGGAGCACGCGCATGCACCTGCGGGCGGAAACGCTCGTTCGGAATCGCCGCATTCGCGCGCGCGACGAACGCCGAGATCTCCCGGTAGCTCACGATCCCGTCGCCGTCGGCGTCCGCGGCGCCGTAGAGCCCAGAGCGCACCTCGTGGCTGAAGACGCCGGCCTGGAAGCCGTCCCACTCGTGGCTCTCGCGGTGCGACGAGCTCGACAAGAGGAGCCCGACGCGCGGATCGTCGCCGAGGCCATGCGCGTCGCGGAGCGGCTCCGCGGGTCTGCGCACGCCGCCGGGGCCTCGCGGGTAAGCGACCAGATACGAGTCGCAGGCGTCGATGATGAAATGGAAATGGTCGGCGCCGACCTTGTCGACGACCTTGGTCGCGAGATCGCGGCCGGAGAGGCGCGCGTCCTCCAGCGTCAGGTAGCCCTCGCCGTTGCGCACGCTGCCGTGGCCCGCGAAGAGGAAGTAGAGGACCGTCTCGACGTGACGTGCGCGCGCCTGCGCCACGTCGACCGCGACGTGCGCGAGCGCCTGCTCGAGCTCGGCGGCACGGGGTAGCTGCGCCTCGGCCGTCGCTTGCGGATGGAGACGCGCCGTGTTCGCGTCGGGCCGCGTGAGCAGGTACGTACGCGCCCCGAGGAGGCGGAAGAGATCGACGTACCGCGCGGCGTCGTCGTCGGCGTACTTGAGCGGGGGGAGCTCGGCGTCGACGGACGCGTTCGAGCCGATCACGATCGCGAAGATCGCCTGCGAGCCACGCGCGCTCGCCTCGTCGGCGCGGGCCGCCGTTGACGACGTCACGCACGAGGCGACGACCGCGAGGAAAAGGAGCACCTTCGCGATGTGCTCACGGAGCCTGCTCACGGCTCGACCTCGAGCTTGATCGTGGAGTCGAGGCTTCCCGGCCCGAACACGGGTGCGTGCCCCGCGGGCGTCCCGCGGACGAGGCCCTCGGCCGCCGTCACGGTCAGCGGCGCATCGGTGAAGACGGCATGGATCTCGAGCTTCGAGCCCTCGAGGTCGTGGCGAACGGCGTCCGGCAGCGCGCCTGTTCCGGGCGCGATGGAGATCGACGTAGGGTTCGTCTTCGGGTCGGTCCACGCGGGGTAGTACCAGAATACGCGCCGCGCCTCGTCCACGCCGAAGACCATGAGGTAGCGTTTGCCGAGCGGGTTGCCGTACGTGAAGGTGAGCTCGTCCGCCCGATGAATCGTGTCGCCGGCGCGCGACGCCCCTGCGTCTGCGCCGCGCCGATACACGACGACGTAGGACGACTGGGCCGCGGCGTCGCCGCCGTCACTACCGCGCGCGGTGAAGCCCGCGTCGGCGGGCAGGCCGCTCGGTCGCGTCAAGAGGAGAGCGAGCATCGCCGCGACCGCCATCGCACCCATCAGGGGCGCCGCCCTGCGAGCGAGCGGGCGCGCTTGCGCGAACCCGAGGCCGCTCGCGATGCGTGCCTGCGGACCGGCGGCGTCGGGGTCGAGCTGCTCGAGGAGCAGGTGCTTGTCGTAGCGAGCACGGCACGGCACGCACGTCGGGAGGTGCTCGCGCATCGCGCGCTCTCCCGCAGGGTCGAGCGTGTGCGCAAAGTGGCGATCGACGCGCGCGGTCATCAGACATCGCTCGGCGCTCATCGGTCGGTCTCCAGGACGAACTTGCGGAGCATGGCCCGGATGCGGTGCTCCTGGTACATCAACGTGGTCCGGTGCATGCCGAGCGCGGCCGCGGCCTCGCGCTGACCGAGCTGCTTCAGGAAGCGCGCCTCGAACACCGCGTCCCATTTCTTGGGCAGGCACGTGTTGCGGAAGCGCTCGACGACGACCGAGGCGGACAGGCGTTCCCCCTGAGCGCCCTCGGTGCTCGCGAGGTCCGGCGCCTCGGCGACGCAATCCTCGAGCGACGTCTCTCGCGCGTAGCGCCTTCGAAAGTCGAGCGCGTGGTTCTTCGAGACCCGGGAGAGCCACGCGCCGAGGTCGCCGCCCTTGAACGACTCTCGCATCTTGGGCGTCGTGAGGAGGCGATGAAACACCTCGTGCGTCACCGTCTCTGCGTCCGCCGGGCCGAGCACCGAAGCCGCGGCACGGGCGACCGTGCGGTAGTGCTGGCGGTAGCAGCGCTCGAGCGTCGCGTGATCACCCGCGTGGAACCGCTCGACCTCGAGGGTTTCTTCCGTCGGATGAAGGTCGGCCACGGCCACGGGGAATGTTAGCGCGAGGAGCACTCTGGTCTCGAAACGAAGACGGGACCTCCAATGGACGAAGAAAAAGAAATCTTCGTCCATTCGGACCCCCGCCGTCGTTCCCGGGACAAGGCGTCGCTTTCGCGGCTCTTTCCAGGACCAAGCCATGATCTCGAGCCGCCTCTTTCATACCGTCATCATCGTCGGCGCCGCCCTTGCCCTGGGCGCCACGGTCGGCTGCGGCGGCGACGATGGGAGCCCCTCTCCTTCGACCGACAGCCAGACCAGCGAGCCCGGGGCCGACGCCGACGGGGGGCCGAGCGGGGCCGAAGCCGGCTCGCCCGACCGGGGCTGGGCACCGACGAAGTGAGACCACGACCATGAACCTCTCGATCTCCTCGAAGCCCGAGCACGACGTCCACATCCGGCGCGATGGGCGCTGGGCGGGGGCCATCACGAGCCGCCCGCTTCCCGACGACGCGACGCTCGATGACCTCTCACCGACGCAGCGTCTCGTGCTCGCTGACGTCTGGCGAGGGCGCGCGGCCTCCGAGCGTCGCGTCTCCGAGTCGTTCACCGTGGTGCGCGATGCGCTGGTCAGCCTCGATGCTCCGCGCGATCTCGTCGATCTCGCCACGCGTGCCATCGACGATGAGATGCGCCACGCGGAGCTCTCGCGGATGGTCGCGTCGCGGTGCGCGCTGCAGGAGATCGACCATCCGCCGCGGCTGGTCCTCGAGCTCCCGCTCCACGCCGGTGCCAGCGAGCGGCTCCGGCACATCCTCCATGTCGTCGGGCAGTGCGCGTTCAACGAGACGATCGCGAGCGCGTTCCTCGAGGCGGCGATCGCCGAGGCGACGGCGCCCCTTGCGCGGGCCGCGCTGCGAGAGCTTCTGTCGGACGAGATCGATCATGCGCGCATAGGCTGGGCGTTACTCGCGTCCCTCGACGCGACGACGCGAGCGGAGGTGGAGCGGTGGCTCCCGCCAATGGCCATCGCCAATCTCCGCATGTGGCGCGACGCGCACCGCACCTACGCCGACGACGCGAGCCTCGCGGCGCACGGTGCGCCGAGCGTCGCGTCGGTCGAGCGGGCGTTGCTCCTCGCGTTTCGCGATCTCATCCTTCCGGGCTTCGCGCACCTCGGCATGGGCACCGCGAAGATCGCAGCGTGGCTCGAGGCGGGCGCGCCCACCTGAAGAGCGCAGCGACCAAGCGGACGCATCAGAGCGAGGGAGCGCAGCGACCAAGCGGACGCATCAGAGATCGGTGCGGATCGTTCGGCCGCCGACGCTCGCGGATCCGGCGCCGTTCGGGGCAGGATCGGCCGCGGGGATCGGGCTCGGGGCCGCGGTCGCAACCGCAGTCGGTTTCGGCCGCCCTCCGCTGGGCCGCCCCGCGCCGCCCCTGGTGCTCGGTTCGGCGCTCGCGCTGGCGGCTGCCGTCGCCGTCGCGGCTGCCGTCGCGCTGACGACCGCCGCCGCGCTGACGACCGCCGTCGCGCTGATGACCGCCGACGTCGTCGCCGCCGCTCCCTCGGGGGGGCCGCCGGCGACCTTCGAGCCGGCGCCCCGGCTCGAGCCCGCGACGACGCCGATGCCGACGAGAGCGACGAGCGCCACTGCGCCCGCGATCATCGTCCCGCGCCGGTTCGCCGGCGCCTTCGTGCGCGCGGTCGTCGAGGAAGGCGTGAGTGACGCTTCGAGGGCGGACGGCTCGGCGCTCGCCGCACGGACTGTCTGCGCCACCGCCGCGGTC